>NZ_BMEV01000024.1 GCF_014637175.1 Compostibacillus humi
GAGGCCTCTTTCTAAGTGTATTTGCCCTAGTAAGCATACATTTATGATAGAGTGCCTCTTCCTTTTTGGCTAGGATTTTGTAGAAATATCACCGAGAACTATTTTACACATACTTTTCCATACCAAATATCCGATGTCCGGACAAACAAGAAAAAGAAGGCCAAGCAATAATTCCTGGCCTTCTTGCTTAATTTATTTGCGCAGCATTTTCTCCCGAATTTCCTGAAGAATTTGTTGTTCAAAGTCTTCATAAGAAACGGTTTCCGTCTTCTGTTCCCCATAACGGCGTACATTGACCGCATTTTCCTGTATCTCTTTTTCGCCGACGACAAGGGCGAATGGAATTTTTTGCGTTTGCGCTTCCCGGATTTTATAGCCGATTTTTTCATCCCGTTCATCCACTTCCACACGAACGCCTTGATTTCTTAATTGGTCCGCTACTTTTCTTGCGTAGTCAAGGTGAGCATCTGGGGAAACAGGAATGACCCGTGCCTGTACCGGCGCCAGCCATGTCGGAAATGCCCCTTTATACTCTTCCAGCAGAAATGCAACAAAACGTTCCATCGTCGATACGACGCCGCGGTGGATGACGACTGGACGATGTTCTTTTCCGTCTTCGCCAATATATTTTAGATCGAACCGTTCCGGCAGAAGTACGTCGATTTGCACCGTGGATAATGTTTCGTCTTTACCTAGCGCCGTTTTCACCTGGACGTCCAGTTTCGGACCATAGAAAGCTGCTTCTCCTTCTGCTTCCACATAGTCTAACTGCATATCTTCCATCGTTTCTTTCAAGATGGACTGGGTTTTCTCCCACATTTCGTCGTTATCGATATATTTTTCCTTATCTTCCGGATCCCGATAAGACAGACGGAAATAATAATCTTCAATGCCGAAATCTTGATATACTTGCTTGATCAATTCGACAACCCGGATAAATTCTTCTTTCAGCTGATCAGGACGGGCAAAGATGTGGGCATCGTTTAATGTCATTCCTCGAACCCGCTGCAGCCCTGCCAACGCTCCGCTCATTTCATAACGGTGCATCGTTCCTAATTCGGCAATTCGGACCGGCAATTGGCGGTAGCTCCATAATTGGTTTTTGTAAACCATCATATGATGCGGGCAATTCATCGGGCGCAAGACTAAATCTTCGTTATCCATCGCCATCGGCGGGAACATATCGTCCTGGTAATGGTCCCAATGTCCGCTCGTCTTATAGAGCTCGACACTTCCCAATACCGGGGTGTACACATGCTGATACCCTAATCGTTCTTCCAAATCAACAATATATCGTTCGATGATCCGGCGAATTGTCGCCCCTTTTGGCAGCCATAGCGGCAAGCCTTGTCCGACTTTTTGTGAAATCGTAAAAATATCCAGTTCTTTACCTAATTTACGGTGATCCCGTTCTTTCCGCTCTTCTAAAATACGCAAATGTTCTTCCAGTTGGCTTTGCTTTTCAAAAGCTGTTCCGTAAATACGCTGCAATTGTTTGTTTTTGCTGTCTCCCCGCCAGTAAGCACCGGAAATGCTCAGCAGCTTAAATGCTTTAATTTTGCTTGTCGACGGAACGTGAACTCCGCGGCAAAGATCAAAATATTCCCCTTGTTCATAAATCGTAATTTCTTCTCCTTCGGGAATATCATCGATGAGCTCCAGCTTCAAATCATCGCCAATTTCCCGGAAGCGGCGTTTCGCTTCTTCCCGGCTTACTTCGACCCGTTTAATTTCCAGATTTTCGTCAATGATTTTTTTCATTTCTTTTTCGATTTTCGGAAAATCGTCCGGCGTTAATTTATGCTCCATATCAATGTCGTAGTAAAATCCTTCGTCGATGACTGGTCCGACGCCAAATTTTGCATCTTTATACAGCCGCTTGATTGCCTGAGCCATCAAGTGCGCAGCTGAATGGCGCATAATGTCGATCGCTTCCTGCTGTTTATACGTTAAAATTTCTATCGCTCCGTCCTGCTCTAATGGTCTGCGCAAATCAAACGGTTTTCCGTCTAATTTGATGGCCAATGCCTGCTTTTTCAGCCCCGGAGAAATCGATGCAGCGATTTCTTCTCCTGTCGTTCCTTTTGGAAATGCTTTTTCCGCTCCATCCGGAAAAGTAATGGTAATGTTTTCTACAGCCATGTTGAAATCTCCTTTCGCAATTTTTAGGATAAAAGCAATGCAAAAAGCGCCCATCCCTCTGCAGCAGCTGCAAAGGGACGAGCGCTCATAAAGCGACCGTGGTTCCACCCTCATTCCCGAAAAATTCGGCTCGATTCTTTAACGCAGAATTACGCTGCCGCCTACTATCATTTCAGCAGCAGAGTTCAAAGGTGGTAATTATTTGGGTGTATTGAGGAAGCTTTCAGCCGGCGACTTCCCTCTCTTTACAACACAGCACCAAATAATCATGTCCTTCTCATCACTTTTATCCTACATTTTATGAACGATAATAATATAATTCGTATTATAGCGATACCTTTCCGGAAAAGCAAGCCTATTTCGATTCGTTCTTTAAATAATGGGAAAAAGGAAAATGCTTGATGGATTCAAACTGGGCTTTTTCTTGGAAAACGTTGATGACTGTCAGCGTCTTTGGGTCAGACGGGTCCTCTCCGTAAATCTTCACATTTTTTGGCACCATGGCAATTAGCGGGCCCAAATTTAACTCATCCTCATCCAGGCCAACGATGTATAGCGGCTCCTTTTTCATGAGCCTTCGCAATTCGATATTCGTTAATCTTTTTCCGTTATCTTTGAAAAAGGAAAAGGTTTCTCCCTGTAAAATATGGATAATAGGCAGGCCGGGCCTCTTTTTGGCAATATATTCCCGGAGCGAATTGACGAATTCCTGATGTTCTTCTTCCCGCTTAAATTCATCGATGGCAAGTCCGACTAAATGGATGAGATGGTCCCGAAACACTTTGAGGCCAAATTTAACGATGGAATCATAATGAACCGGATGGGTTTGTTTTATATTGGCGATAAATAAGGAATGGAGCAGCTGTTTTGGATCGTCTGATTTTTTCTTCCTCACCGATAAACTGTCTTCATCCTCTCCGGCAAAAATCCAGATGGCAATATCGTGGATGCGCTCAATTTCTTCCGCATTGGAAAAATAATAATATTTTTCAATGATATGATTTATCGTACTCCCTAAACGGTGGGCAATATACACTTCGGCCATTGCCCAGGCAACATTTGAAATCAGTTCATTGTAAGGCAAATTCTCCTCAACTTGAATATGATTCCCCCATTCTTCATGGATTTTCCAATGCAATTCCATTTGTTTATTCCGGCGAAATAAATGTTCGCAAAAAAGCAGCACTTCTTTGTCTGATTCAAAATATGCATCAAGCAATAACCATCACCCTCACCACAACCAAACTGTTACATTATATGGACAAAGGGGAGGAAAAATGATTAATTCCCAAAATCTAGCACGAGGATATTTGCATGCTAGGACAAGGTGATGCGGGTGCCAAGCAAAAAAGAGCTGCTTGAATCGCAGCTCTTGTAAATTCCATTATTGCTAGATTAAATCATCTTTACTTCCGTTTATTGTCAGTATAAATGGAAATTTCCTTGCTCACTTGACGGATTCTTTCGGTAATGCGGCGTGCCTTCACCGTTTCGATACCGTCCTTCGTTTGGGCAAGCATTTCTTCCAATTGATCCACACTGTAATTGGAGGTGAAAAATACCGGCAGCTGCTCCATCATTCGATATTGGAGCACTGATCCTAACACTTCATCCCGAAACCATGCCGACTGCATTTCCGCTCCAATATCATCGAGCATTAAAACATCCGCTTTTTTAAAGGTCTCGATTTTTTCGTTCGTCGTGTCATCCCGGAAGGAAGATTTAATTTCCCGGACAAATTCCGGCATATAAATAATCAGCGAGGAAACATTTATTTTTTTTAGCTCATTAGCTAAAACACCTAATAAATAGGTTTTCCCCACGCCGAAAGGACCGTATAAATACAATCCTTTCGACGGCAATTCTTTCGAGGCTTCTTTAAGAAATTTAATAATTTCCATTACCGCTTTGTTGCGATTCGGATCTTCATACAAATCTTTCATCGATGCAGACAAAATTTCTTTTGGCACGTGAAGGCTTTGCACTAATTTTTGCTGTTCCTGTTCCTTTTCGTATACGAGACGCCGGTGGCATTTTTCATACGTAAGATGGATTTCTCCGTGGACCACGCTTAAATTAGGTGTGTAGCCTTGGAGCAAGTTTTGGCAAGCAGCAAAGGAAGTGCAGTTACTGCACTGTTTCGACTGGGTTTTATATTCATACAGCTTCGTTAATCCTTTTTGAATTTCTCTTTCCGATAATTCGGGATGCTGATCTAAAAACGAAACGATTTCCGGATCACTTAATAATTCATTTTTAATTTTTTGGTAATGTTCTTTAAAGTTTTTATTCTCTCGCATCCATTTGCTTAATGCCGATTGTATTGGTTCCATATTAATCATCCTTGATAGTGATTATTTTTTCTATTCCGCTGGCTTAGGATTGCCTCCAGCTCCCGAATTTCCTTATCCAAATCAATGACTGGCTGGTCTGTTTTCGCAGCCTCGCTCGTTTTTTGTTTGCTTTCTTTAAACCAGTCCGGAATGACTTCCCTTTTCTGGTTCCGTGGGGAAATCGGCCGCGATTTTGCTTTCTTTACGTATTTTTCTCTTTCCTTCTTGGCAAACTCCATCGCTTCTCTTGCCGTCTTTAATTTTGCCCGCGACCAATGGCTGGCAATTTTTTCTACGTAAGCTTTTGATAGTTTCATATTTGATTGCAGCAAAACATAATGGATAAGCACGTTCATGACGGGTGCAGACAAACCTTGGGAAGTCATTACGTCCCGGATTAATTTCAGATCCTGTTCAGATGCCTCATGTCCACTGGACAGATCCTCCAGCAGCTCTTTCGGCGACATCGTCTCTAACTGGCGGATCAATTTCTCCTCTTTCGTCTGCGGCTCGTTTAATTCTTCCCCAGCCGGCTGGACAGGTGTCTTTTTTTCCGTCAGTTTCACTGACTGGGAATGGTTTTTCGTTTTAAATATGTCGTGACAAGCAGCTTTAAATTCTTCCGCATTGAGTTCATTTGTTTCCGTCAGCGCCCATAGTAACGCCTTTTCCACTTCATACGTATCCAAACCGTACAATAATTGCATTTGGGATAACAGTCTTCGGTTTTCCGGTGTCAGCACTTTTCTTACGGGAATCATCCGCTGCTTCAATGTATGCTCCAGCCAGGAAAAATCCGTATTTCCTTCAATTGCCTTTGGCTCCGGTTCCATTTGTTCAACCACTTCCAGCTCAGGGGTAAACGTCTCAAACACATCATGAAAAGATGCGGTAACCTCTTCCCCGGGCTGTTCATCTTTTTCTGCAAAAAAGTGCTGCTTTAATTGATGAAACTTTTGGTCGCCAATTTGATGAAACAACAATTGGGAGAGCATCGCATCTTGAAAAAACCCCCGCGGCGAAAATGGACTTTGCAGTTCGTAAGTAAAAATCGTTGTGCCATCTTTTTCTTTCTTAAATGCAGACAATAGTCCGATTGCTTCCAATTTTCGCCTTGCTTTATAAATTTCGTCCAACGGCAAATTTAAATAGCTCATTAACGTATGGTGGGTTTTCGGGGAATGATCCGTTTCCAGTTCCAGTTCATGCAAAAGCGTTTGATATAGCATGACGGGAATGGTCCCGATGAGCGGCTGGTACAAATGAGTGAGTGATATGGCATAATGATAATTCAATGAACCTCTAAAACGAACAACATACCCGTCCACAGGCAATATTTGGCCAATAAATCGCAAGTCAACTCACCCTTATTCTTGTACTTGATTTTTGTCTGTTTTGATTAATTCTTTTAATTCGTTCAGAAAAACACTGACATCTTTAAATTGCCGATATACGGATGCAAACCGTACGTATGCAACTTCATCTACATCCACCAGCAGATCCATTACCTTTTCGCCAATGTCATTGCTCCGCACTTCGGACTTCCCGGAGTTCCGCAATTCTTTTTCTACATTGAGGGCAATCTCTTCAATTTTTTCCAGCGGTACGGGCCGTTTCTCACAAGCTTTAATTAAGCCGCGGACAAGTTTTTCCCGTGAAAATTCCTGTCTGGTACCATCCTTCTTGATCACCATTAGCGGTGACTGTTCCATTCTTTCAAAGGTAGTAAAACGATAGCCGCAACGTTCACATTCCCGCCTCCGTCTGATTGATTTTCCTTCTTCTGTCGGACGCGAATCAAATACTTTTGTATTTTTATAATGACAGTTGGGACATTTCATATGTTCAACCCCATTCTCAAAGAAATATCCGTCGGAAGCGCACAAATAATATCTTATATTGTACCATGTTTCGACCAATTCCTCTATAATGATTAAAAATGACTTCCAAAAAAAGCCTAACTGAAAATTATTTTTCAGTTAGGCGAATAGTTTAAGAGATTTCCACTTTTTCTTTTAAACTGCTCCCGACAAGCTTCGTTAAATCAAGAACTCTTCTGGAATAACCCCATTCATTGTCATACCAAGCTAATACTTTAATTTTATTTCCGTCCATGACCATTGTGGATAAACCATCAATAATTGCTGAATATTCCGTTGTTGTATAGTCAATGGACACAAGCGGTTCTTCACTATAATGTATGATTCCGTTTAAATCGTGGTTTGCTGCTCTTTGGAATGCTTCGTTTACTTCCTCGGCAGTCACTTCTTTCGCAACATCGACGACAAGATCAACTAATGATACGTTAGGAGTAGGAACGCGCAATGCCATTCCGTGGAGTTTTCCTTTCAAATGCGGCAATACTTCTCCTAATGCCTTCGCTGCTCCCGTTGTCGTCGGAATAATCGATTGGGTGCATCCTCTCGCACGGCGTAAATCTTTATGCGGATTATCCAAGTTTTTCTGGTCGTTTGTAAAGGCATGAACGGTTGTCATTAATCCGTTAATAACTTTAAAGTTTTGATCCAGCACTTTTACAACTGGTGCAAGGCAGTTTGTTGTACAGGATGCATTGGAAATAACGTCGTCGGAATCCGGGTTATACGTTTCATCATTTACGCCGATGACAATCGTGTTATCCACTTCTTTGCCAGGTGCAGTAATGACTACTTTTTTTGCCCCTGCCTTTAAATGCAAGCCTGCAGTTTCCTTCGTTTTGAATTTTCCAGTTGCTTCAATAACAACATCAATTTCCAGTTCTCTCCATGGCAATTGTTCTGGATTACGGGAATTTACGATTTGGACAATTTTGCCACCAACTTGTACAGCGTTTTCCAAAGGATTTACTTCCCCTTGGAAAATACCGTGAACACTGTCGTATTTTATTAAATGAGCAAGGGTTTCAGAAGGATAGCGGGCGTTAATTGCCACAACGTCAAACGCGTCATTCACTATTGCCTGACGGAAGACCATTCTTCCGATTCTTCCAAACCCATTAATTGCAATTCGTGTTTTCCCCATTGAACATGTTCCTCCCATTTATGCTATACTCTATAATCCTTAATCTAATAATTAGTATAACACAATTGGTTTTAAATGTGATATACTTTTTTGAAAAAAATCGGATATCCCGTCGTAGGTTTGTCACAATTATTGCTTCGTCATTCTATAGAAAAAATTTATCGGATCCTTCCAAAAAAAATAGCTTGAGCAATCCGCTCAAGCTATCCATTATATAACTTGCCACCTTCTTAAAATCTGTTCCAGCTGCTGAAACGAGGCAAACTTTGTACCGTTATTGTCTATCACCGCATCGGCCATGTTTGCTTTTTCTTTTACCGGAATTTGTGCGTTTATGCGGTTTTTAGCCTCTTCCTCTGTAAATCCGTCCCTTTCCATAAGCCGCTTTAGCTGAACATCTTCATCAACGTAAACGACTAACGTTTTATCTACATAATGAGTCAATTTGCTTTCAAAGAGGAGGGGAATATCAAGAACGACTGCGGGTACCCCTTGTTCAATATACGCATCCCTTTGTTGGATCATCCTTTCCCGTACTGCCGGGTGAACAATATTATTTAATTGCTGCAATTTTTCTTTATCCTGAAAAACGATGGAACCTAATTTTTTCCGGTCCAACGTCTTATCGTCCCGCAAAATATCCTCGCCAAAGGTGTTTATAATGTCAAAATAAGCCTTTTCACCAGGTTCTACGACTTCCCGGGCCAGCTTATCCGCATCGATGACGGGGATTTGAAAATCATCAAACATTAATGATACCGTGCTTTTGCCGCTGGCGATACTGCCGGTTAAACCGATTACTAATGTCAATTTGTTTCCCTCCTCTATTGCTTTTGGCATTCGGGACAAATATGGGTCCCCCTGCCGGCTACTTTTAATTTGCGAATTTCACTGCCGCACTCAAGGCAAGGTTCCCCGGCCCTTCCGTAAACGGACAATTCCTGCTGGAACATCCCCATTTCTCCTTGGCTGTTTACGTAGGAACGAATCGTCGTTCCTCCAAGTTGTACCGCTTCCTCCAGCGTCAAAATAGCAGATTGCCGGATTCGTTCCGCTTCTTCCTTCGTCAGCATGCTTGCCGTTTTTTCCGGATTCACCCTGGCTTTAAATAAAGTTTCATCAACATAAATATTGCCCAGGCCGGTCACTACTTGCTGGTCAAGAAGAACTGCTTTAATCGGCCGGTGGGTTTTTTGTAATTTTTCATAGAAATACTCTGCAGTAAAAGCTTCATCAAACGGTTCCGGACCTAATTTATTTAATGGGGCACGCTCCTCGTACTGAATGCTCTTTGGATATAGGTGCATCGTGCCAAATTTTCTGACGTCCAAATAGCGCAATTCTTCCCCGTCCGTAAAAGAAAAAATTACATGGGTATGTTTGTCCAATTCCGTCTCTTTTTTTACGACAAAATATTTCCCTTCCATCCGTAAATGGGAAATTAACACGTAGTCATCCAGGTGAAATTGAATGAATTTTCCCCTTCTCCCTAGAGAATGAATCGTTTGGCCAATTAAGTTCAGTTTAAATTCTTCCGTATCTTCCGGAAATTTAATGATGTTTGGCCAGCGTACAGTTACGTCTTCAATCCTTTTTCCGATAACTAACGTGGATAATGTTTTCCGTATCGTTTCCACTTCTGGCAATTCTGGCATTACACTGTTTCTCCCCTATTTTGCATCGAACCAGCTGTCTCCATAGGCATAATCTACTTTTAGCGGCACCTCCAGCTGAACCGTATTTTCCATCACTGCTGGTACGATTTCTTTTAATTTGTCTAATTCTTCTTTCGGAGCTTCGAGGATCAGTTCATCATGAACTTGCAATAACATTCGCGCTTGGAGGTTTTCCTCTTTCAGTTTTCCGTCCAAATCGATCATTGCCTTTTTAATAATGTCAGCGGCACTTCCTTGAATCGGCGAATTCATCGCTGTTCTTTCCGCAAAACTGCGAACATTAAAGTTTCTGCTCGTAATATCCGGCAAATACCTTCTCCGGTTCATAATCGTCGAAACATAGCCGTTCAGTTTTGCTTCCCGGACGATTTCCTCCATATATTCTTTCACGCCGGTATAAATTTCAAAGTATTTATCGATAAATTGTTTTGCTTCTTTCCGGGTAATTCCTAAGTTTTGCGACAATCCGTAATCGCTGATGCCGTACACGATGCCAAAGTTGACCGCCTTAGCCTGCCGGCGCATGTTCGGCGTTACTTCATCTTCAGACACGTGAAAAACATCCATCGCCGTTTTCGTATGAATATCCATATTGTTTTTGAAAGCTTCGATGAGTTTTTCGTCGCCAGATATATGGGCTAATACCCGCAGCTCAATTTGTGAATAATCGGCAGCGAAAATAAACCAATTTTCTTCCGAAGGGACAAAGGCACGGCGGATTTTTCTTCCTTCTTCCAGACGGATCGGAATGTTTTGCAAGTTCGGATCAACTGAGCTTAACCGCCCTGTCTGGGTCAATGCCTGATTAAACCGGGTATGTACCTTGTTCGTATCTTGATGAATCACTTTAAGCAGCCCTTCGATATACGTGGATTGCAGTTTTTGCAATTGGCGGTACAACAATAATTTCGGAATAATATCATGTTCATTTTTCAGCTGCTCGAGGACATCTGCCGCAGTGGAATAGCCTGTTTTCGTCTTTTTAATAACCGGAAGTCCCAGTTTTTCAAATAAAATCGGACCTAGTTGTTTTGGCGAATTAATATTAAATTCCTGCCCTGCCAAGTTGTAAATATCTTGCTCCAGCTGGCCGATTCGGGCCCGCAAGTCTTCGCCCATTTCCTTCAGGCGGTTTTTATCGACGAGCACACCTTGATGTTCCATTTTCCCTAAAATCAGCGCCAGCGGCATTTCCAGTTCTTTAAACAATTCATATTGCTCATTTTCCTTCAGCCGTTCTGTCATTTCATCCCGCAATTCGTACAGAGCTTTTGCTTTTCGGACAATATGTTCTGCCAATACGTCCTTTTCAGGAACGGACCGTTTTGCCCCTTTTCCGTACACTTCTTCATCGAATAGGACAACATTTTTTTCCATCCGGTTGCTGATGGCAGGAATATCGTGATTATTATCCGACGGGTTTAACAGGTAGGAAGCGAGCAATAAATCAAAGGTTATCCCTTTCATCGCTACCCCTTCACGGAGCAAAGAAACGACGGATTGCTTTGCATCGAATACGTATTTTTTCATCGCCGGATCCTCGGCCCATTGCTGAAAAAGAGAAGATGAAAGAGCCGTTTCCGGTTCCAGATAATAGGCGCCTTTGTCATTTACGAGACCGATGCCGAGAATCTTCTCCTGATGATAATTTTCGCCGAATATTTCAATAACGATGGCATCTTCACCGGTAAACATTTCTTCCGTCACTTCAGCAGCAACCGTAAAATTGATCTCTTCCAGTTCATCCTTTCCTTCGCTGTCATCCTTTTGTCCGGAAATTCTGTCCAACAGGGACTGGAAGCCCAGCTCCTTAAATATTTGCAATACCTTTCTTTCTTCATAGCCGTTATATAGTACATCGTTTACCGTTATTTCAATTGGTGAATTCCGGTTGATTGTTGCCAGTTCCCGGCTCATAAAGGCATCATCTTTATGATTGGTCAAATTTTCCTTTAACTTTTTGCCGCTTACATCGTCCAGGTTTTCAAATAATTGTTCCAGGCTGCCAAATTGTTTTAACAATTTTGCTGCCGTTTTTTGCCCGACTCCCGGTACGCCGGGAATATTATCTGAACTGTCACCCATAAGGGCTTTTAAATCGATAATCTGCTCTGGGCGGACTCCCATTTTTTCCTCGACAAAAGAAGGAGTATAAGCATCCACATCGCTTATTCCTTTTTTCGTCACATGAACCGTTACTTTATCAGATACAAGCTGGAGCATGTCCTTATCTCCAGAGACTACGACCACATCCAGTCCTTGCTCTTTCGCCTGTTCGGAGAGGGTACCGATTATATCGTCCGCTTCATACTGGTCTAATTCATAATGCTTAATTTGAAAGGCGTTGAGCAGCTCTTTTACAACCGGAAACTGTTCCGACAATTCCGGGGGGGTTTTCTGCCTTCCACCTTTATACTCTTTATACGTTTCGTGCCGGAACGTCGTTTTCCCCGCATCAAAGGCAACTAACAAATGAGACGGCTTTTCTTCCTCCAAAATTTTTAATAACATCGTAGTAAAGCCATACACCGCATTTGTATAGACCCCTTTGTCGTTATTCAGCAATGGCAGGGCAAAGAAAGCACGATACAATATACTATTTCCATCGATTAATACGAATTTATCCGACATTCTAAAAATATCCTCCACTTCTATTAGCACTTAATTTTATTGTAAACATTTCGGTAAGGAAAATAAAGGGAAGCGGCGTTACAAGTAATACGGTCATTGAAAACCGGCAGTGCCTGAATTCTAGAGAAAAGCATATACTAGGTTGCATGGCAAAATTGGGGAAGTATCGTTGAGAGAAGCCTTGTCTCGGTCGATTGCAGCGAAATTCGCACGAAAATCAGCCGTGAGAAGCTCTGTCTCGGTCGATTGCACAACAAAATGCAAAAAATCAGCCGAAAGTCTCCCGGCTGATTTGTTATTTCGGCAAATAAACATGAACGGTTGTGCCTTTGCCGACTTCGCTTTCGATATCGATATTGCCTTTATGTACTTCGACAATATGCTTTACAATTGCCAGTCCTAAACCCGTACCTCCTGTATTTCTGCTCCTTGCCCGGTCTACCCGGTAGAAGCGTTCAAAAATTCGAGGCAATTCTTTTTCGGTAATGCCGATACCTGTATCTGATACCTTTAAATGCACATATTTACTCGTCGAAAAAACTTCTACGTCAATTTTCCCGCCATCTGGCGTATAATGGATAGCATTATCAATTAAATTAATAAAAATTTGTTTGATCCTTTCCTGATCTGCTTTAAAATTCAAATCTTCTTCTGCCTGAACGGTTAACGCCAGACCTTTTTTCTCTGCCCTTATTTTAAGCGGCGGGATTACTTCTTGTAACAAGTCTGATAATGTTATTTTGTTAAGAACGAGCTGGAAGTTTTCATCTTCCAGCTTGGATAATGTTAAGAGGTCTTCGATTAATAGCTGCATCCGCTTGCTTTCCTTATGGATGATGGACAAAAACTCCTTTGCTGCATCCGGATCCTCTATCCCGCCATCTAACAATGTTTCCGCAAAACCGGTTATCGAAGTAATCGGCGTCCTAAGTTCATGGGAAACATTGGCTACAAAATCTTTGCGCATGACCTCTAAACGTTTTAATTCCGTAATATCGTACGTAGCCAATACTGCTCCTTTTACCCGGTTTTTCTTGTTGAAAATAGGGGTGCCGACAACTTCATAGTACCGTTTATGAATCCCGCTGTAATAAAGGAATTCGTCCTTTATGTTTTTTTCATATAAAAAAACTTGCTGGACAATCCGATGGAATTTTTCTTCTCTTAATACATTGTGGTATATTTGGCCCTTGTATTCTTTTTCCCTTCCGCCAAACATATCCAAAAATTGCTGGTTCACGAGATGAATATAGCCTTTTTCGTCAATTAATATCAAACCGCTGCTGGAATTGTTAATCAATGTAAATAACTGCTCGGAATGCATTTTTTCTTGAATAGAAAGCTCACTCAAATGCCGGGCAAGGGAATTGATTTTATACATGAGCTGTTCAATGATTTCATTATTTGTAGAAAAATGCATTCTCGCCCGGTAGTTGCCCTGCTCCATTTTCGTAATTGTCGTTGTCGCCTTTTTTAACGGCAATAGATACAAAGCATAAAAAGACCGCAAAAATAGAAGAAAGGCAACAAAATACGTCAGTAATATGATAATGAGGATTACTTTATTTTCGATAAACGGAAAAACTCCGACTCCTGTAAAAACAACAATCCCTAAAGCAATAAGAACATATTTTAATAATGGAGCCTGAAATAATTCTTTCATCGGGCTGGTTCCTCCAATTTATATCCAAGTCCTCTTACCGTTTTAATGTAGGAAAATTTTTTGTCCTTTGGTTCAATTTTTTCTCGCAAATGGCTAATATGGACGTCTACAATTCTAGTATCACCGACGAAATCATAATCCCATACGGCACTGAGCAACTGATCCCTGGAAATTACTTTCCCTTTATTTTCTGCGAGGTAATATAAAAGTTCAAATTCTTTTCTCGTAAAGGTAATCACTTTCCCCTTCATCGTCGCCTCGTAACGTTCGGGATAAATCGTCAGATCGCCAACTTTAATTGTGCGGAAGGAGCCTTCTGAATTTGCCGATTTCGTTCTGCGCAAAATCGCTTTAATTCGGGCTACAACTTCTTTTGGGCTGAAAGGTTTTGTCATATAATCGTCGGCGCCTAATTCAAGCCCTAATATTTTGTCCAGTTCATCATCTTTCGCTGTCAGCATTAAAATCGGGGTTTCTATTTTTTGATTGCGCAATTGTTTACATATTTCTAAGCCGTCCATTCCTGGCAGCATTAAATCTAATATAATTAAATCATATTCATTATTTTCGCATTTTTCCAGCGCTTCTATTCCGTCATAAGCTGCCTCGGTCGTAAAACCTGCCCGTTCCACATTGTATTGAAGCAGCGTAACAATTGATTCTTCATCGTCCACTATTAAGATTTTCTGACTCATGCAGGTACCTCCATCATAAATTATGCTATACTTTCATCTTATCATTGTTTACAAATAGAACAATAAATAAATAGAATGTAAAAAAAAATTTACAAAAAAAAGCCTCTATTTACCAATGCCGGTAAATAGAGGCTTCGTCATGCTTAATTCATATTTTTAATCAGTTCATCCGCAAACTCGGAGCATTTCACTTCTTTAGCATCATCCATGAGACGAGCAAAGTCATACGTTACAACTTTCGAAGCGATTGTCTTATCCATGGAATCGGTAATAAGCTGAGCTGCTTCTTTCCATCCTAAGTGTTCAAGCATTAAGACGGCAGATAGGATAACCGAAGATGGGTTTACCTTGTCTAGGCCAGCATATTTCGGAGCAGTTCCATGGGTTGCTTCAAAAATAGCGTGTCCCGTATCGTAGTTAATGTTTGCTCCTGGTGCAATACCAATTCCGCCAACTTGGGCAGCCAACGCATCAGAAATATAGTCTCCGTTTAAGTTCATTGTTGCAACGACATCGAACTCTTTCGGACGAGTCAAAATTTGCTGCAAGAAAATATCGGCAATTGCATCTTTAATAAGAATCTTGCCTTCAGCCAATGCTTCATCTTGCGCTTTATTTGCCGCATCTTTGCCCTCTTTTTCGGCAATGCGGTCATACTCTGCCCAAGTAAATACTTTATCGCCGAATTCTTCTTCTGCCACTTCATAGCCCCAGATCTTGAAGGCACCTTCTGTGAACTTCATAATATTTCCTTTATGTACTAAAGTCACACTCTTTCGTCCTTCGTCGATCGCATATTGAATAGCAGCACGGACAAGACGTTTCGTACCTTCTTCAGAAACCGGTTTAATTCCGATTCCGGAAGTTTCAGGGAAGCGAATTTTGTGTACTCCCATTTCTTCTTCCAAGAATTTAATTACTTTTTTCACTTCTTCGGAACCTTTTTGCCATTCGATTCCAGCATAAATATCTTCCGTGTTTTCCCGGAAAATTACCATATCCACATGCTCAGGGTGTTTTACTGGTGAAGGAACACCATCGAAATAGCGGACTGGACGCAAGCATGTAAATAAGTCCAATTCCTGTCTAAGTGCCACGTTTAAGGAACGGATTCCTCCGCCAATCGGTGTCGTTAAAGGACCTTTAATGGCGATTTTATATTCTCTAATTTTATCTAACGTATCTTGCGGAAGCCATTCGCCAGTTTTATTGTATGCCTTCTCCCCAGCATACACTTCCAGCCATTCGATTTTTTTCTTTCCGTCGTAAGCTTTTTCAACAGCAGCTTCCACAACTCTGCTGGCAGCTCTCCAAATATCCGGACCTGTTCCATCCCCTTCGATAAATGGAATGATCGGCCGGTCCGGCACATGCATTTTTCCATTTTCTACGATGATTTTTTCTCCTTGTACCATGTACAAATACCTCCCTTGTTTATATGACAGGAATAGCAAACAGAAAAACTATGAAACTATTCCTTAACCATGTATATTATAGCATTCCTTTTTCAGAAATAAAGCTAACCTTGCCGAATAATAGCGACATATAGGGGTTGAGTCTATCTTGTCTGCGTTATGTTCCTATATGTCGCTGCTCTTTTTTATCAATCACGATTTGCAATCGGCACGAATTCCCGTTTGCCAGGACCGACATACTCTGCCCGCGGGCGGATGAGTCGGTTATCTGCATATTGTTCCAAAATATGTGCTAACCATCCGGACGTACGGCTAACAGCAAATATCGGCGTAAATAAATCGTGCTCAATACCTAAGCAATGGTATACCGACGCACTATAAAAGTCTACGTTTGCCGGCAAGCCTTTCTTTTCTTTAATATATTCTTCTATTTTCACAGACATATTATACCATTTCTCTTGGCCGGTTAATTTCGTTAACTGTCTGGACATTTCTTTTAAATGTTTTGCTCTAGGGTCACCTTTGCGATATACCCGGTGTCCCATTCCCATTATTTTTTCTTTATTCGCAAGTTTCTTCTCTACGTACGGAATCGCATTTTCCTCTTCACCAATTTCAAGCAGCATTTTCATCACGTTTTCATTTGCTCCGCCGTGAAGAGGACCTTTTAAAGCCCCTATTGCAGCAGTGATTCCGGAATATACATCAGAAAGTGTTGCGACACAGACTCTTGCGGTAAAGGTGGATGCATTCAGTTCATGGTCTGCATGCAATACAAGCGCCTTGTCAATTGCTTCTACTTCAATCTCATTCGGTTCTTTACCGTTTAACATATAGAGGAAATTTTCCGCGTAGCTTAAGTCTTTTCGAGGGGAAACCGGTTCTAACCCTTTTCTGATTCTTGCAAATGCGGCAACAATCGTACCGATCTTTGCCTGCAAACGAATCGCTTTCCGTTTATTTGCTTCCGGGTCCATCACATCGGCTTCATCGTCATATACTGCAAGCATGGAAACGGCAGTACGCAAGGCAGCCATAGGATGAACTTTCGTAACGTCATAAGATTTCAAATGATCGATAATCCCTTGTGGAACTTCCATATTTTCCGCAAGTTCCTTTTTAAATCCGTCCAACTCAGCTTGATTCGGAAGTTTTTTATGCCACAACAGATAAACAACCTCTTCAAAACTAGCATTCTCTGTCAAGTCATCAATTGTGTAACCAACATACGTTAATTGGTCATCAATAATCGAACTGATGGAAGACTGAGAAGCAACTACCCCTTCTAGCCCTTTTGTAGTTGTAGTCATAAGAAACCCTCTCCTTTTCCTATAATTAGTTCACATGAACCTTATACAATATTTATATTTTGCAAGTTTAGAAGATTCTATTTATATAATTTGCAATATATAAATATTGTCTACCCCACACTAATTATAAAGTATAATGGGTGGAATGTGAATTGAAACCGTTTAATTTTTTAAAATTTCAACAAAAAACGTAAATTAAATAGATATTTTTCCTTCCATTGACGAAGTTGTACATTCTAAATTCTCCCGGCAAATCATATGTAACATAGTACAAGCATTCTTTTTGGAGGCATTGTGCGATGTACAAACGTCATTTCATGCAGCTCTTTCGGCTGGGCACCGTTGTTATCGCTGGGTTTGCAATCTACTGGTTCATCCGCATTACGATTCCATATATCTATCCGTTTCTCGCTGCCCTTTTTTTCGCTGTCCTGCTTTTGCCTATTGTGGACTTTTTAGAAAAAAAGTGGAAATTCCCAAGGATTTTTGCTGTCTGTTTAACCTTTTTCCATTTGATTTCACTGGCAATCGGAGGATTTATTTTTATCATCGTTGAAATTTATCATGGTACCGTATATTTGGCAGATAAAATTCCTGGCTATTTCCAAAATTTGATTACGCTAATGGAAGAGATTTTTCAAAGCCGCATTATTCCTGCCTACGAAAAGGGGTTAAAACTTTTTTTGACATTGGATAGTGATCAGCAAACGGCCATTCGGAATCAGCTTACCCGGATTACGGAATCAATTTCACAAACTGGTGCCGACATGCTGGAAAGCTTCCTCTCTTATCTGCCTGAACTTGTTTCTTTTATACCAAATTCATTTACAATTACTATATTTATATTTCTAGCTACTTTTATTATTCTGTTAGACTGGCACCGGCTCCAGGCAAATATTAAACCATTCGTTCCGGACCGCTTTCTTCAATCTGTTCATGAAAGCTGGTCCCATTTAAAAACAGCCGTGTTGCACTATGCAAAAGCCCAATTGATTCTCGTCATCATTACCGGGTTGCTTACCTATTTCGGCTTAGTGATTATCGGAGTCCGACATGCTTTTACGATTTCGTTATTCGCCATGGCAATCGACCTGATTCCGCTTATCGGAACGGGCTTCATCTTTATTCCATGGATATTATATTTGTTTTTTTCTGGAAATTACGGTTTTACGATTGCATTAATTATTTTGTATATGATACTCGTTATCGTTCGCCAAGTGCTAGAGCCAAAAATTATTTCTGCCAACTTGGGGATGCACCCTCTTCTTGCATTAGCGGGGTACTTTATTGGCATTCAATTATGGGGGGTGATGGGTGTATTGCTTGCTCCAGTCCTTTTATTACTACTCCTCGTCTTCTATCAAGCAGGGGTGCTTCGGTGGGTTTGGAATTATATAAAAGGTTGACTTTACCATCTTCGAAAGATAATCGTTCCCCGCTCCAGAGAACGCTTTAACCAAATGTATAACCCTTGGCGAATAAACCTCCTTGTCAGAGGAATGACAAATATGAGACCAATCGTATCCGTAATAAACCCGGGAGAAAGCAGGAATATTCCTCCAATAAAAATACAGACTCCGTCGATAATTTGTTTCGTCGGAACTTGTCCTTGACTTAATTGCCATTGTACGTCTCTCCATGTTTGCAATCCTTGCCATCTCGCAATGGATATACCGATAATCCCGGTCAGGAGAATTAACAAAATTACATACCACGGACCGATTTTTCCGCCAATCCAGATAAACATTCCAATTTCCAGTGCCGGCAAAACTAGAACGAGCAAAAATAGCCACCGCATAGATAAACCCCTTTTCTAATCATACCATTTTTATAAAAGGAAAGAAAAGTAAATTAATAAGAAAACTCGCCAAATTGTGGCGAGTTTCTTTCATAGAACATGAACTAGAGGACCTTTGCATGTCCTTTATATATATCTCCCTTTGTCCCGTCAATTGTAATATCCATTCCGTCATGAAGAATGTTAAATACATCGTCAACCCCTACAATTACTGGAATGCCGAGGTTTAAACCGACAACGGCAGCGTGGGAAGTAAGTCCGCCTTCCTGCGTAATAATTCCTGCAGCTTTTTCTAAAGCTGGCATCATATCCCGATCCGTGCCATAGGCGACGACAATATCTCCGTCTTCCACTTTCTCCAATGCCTCTTTGGCATTACGGACAAAAACAGCCCGGCCGTAAGCGCTCAATTTGCCGATTCCTTGTCCTTTGGCGATGACATCGCCGATGATGTGCACTTTTAGAAGGTTTGTCGTTCCGCTCTCGCCAACCGGTACGCCTGCGGTTATAATAACCCTGCTTCCCGGTTTGCAGATACCAGATTCCAAACCGCGTTCAATCGCGATATCGAGCATTTCATCCGTCGAATCCACCTTTTTGCCCATGACAGCATGTACTCCCCATACTAAGGAAAGCTGGCGATTGACATGTTCGGAAAAGGTAACAGCAAGGATAGCTGCTCTTGGACGGTATTTGGAAATCATCCGGGCGGTATGGCCGCTTTCCGTCGGTGTAATAATCGTATCAATGTTTAAATTCATTGCCGTATGGGTTACCGACTGGCTAATCGCTTCGGTAATTGTCATTTCTACATTTTTCGAACGGTCAGTTAAAATCGTTTTATGGTCTAAAGCAGATTCGGCTTTTACCGCAATATTATGCATTGTTTGCACCGATTCTACCGGATATTGTCCCGCAGCGGTTTCCCCGGATAGCATAATCGCATCCGTCCCATCAAAGATTGCATTGGCTACGTCCGAAGCTTCCGCTCTTGTCGGACGCGGGTTTCTCTGCATCGAATCTAACATTTGGGTTGCTGTAATAACCGGTTTTCCTGCATTATTACATTTCTTGATCAATTCTTTTTGTACCAATGGCACATCTTCAGCAGGAATTTCAACACCAAGGTCCCCTCTGGCAACCATTAGCCCGTCGCTTACTTCCAGGATGCTGTCTATATTGTCTACTCCTTCCTGGTTCTCGATTTTTGGAATGATTTTAATATGGGTAGCATCGTGCTGTTCCAGTACTTCTCTTATTTCAAGCACATCGGAAGCCCGGCGGACAAAGGAAGCAGCGATAAAATCGATGTCCTGTTCGATACCGAATGTAATATCAGCTCTGTCCTTTTCCGTAATGCCAGGTAAATTGACTGAGACATTCGGCACATTTACGCCTTTTTTATTTTTAATCGTGCCGCTGTTTAAAGCAATTGTTTTAATTTCCATGTTTTCCTTATCAATGTCCTGCACTTCTAATTCAATCAAACCGTCATCAAGCAGAATTTTAGATCCTTTCTGCACATCGTGAATTAATCCGTCATATGTAACAGAAAAGCGTTCCGCCGTCCCTTCCACTTCCTTCATGGAAATATAAACGGTACTTCCTTCGACAATCTCGTCTTGTCCATTTTTAAAATTACCCGTACGGATTTCTGGACCCTTCGTATCCAGCAATATTGCTACTGTTTTCCCTTTATTTTTTGCTGCCTGCCGAATATTTTTAATCCGCTGCCCGTGTTCTTCATAATCCCCATGGGAAAAATTAAGCCGTGCCACGTTCATCCCGGCATCAATCAGCTGCTCCAGTTTTTCAATCGATTCGGAAGCAGGCCCTATCGTACATACAATTTTTGTGTTTCGCATTCATGCTCCTCCTTTATCCTGCTAGATGGACAATTCTTTCGATAAATCGTACATCCCTAAATCTATCTCATGCTGCTTTTCTAAAACTTCATGGATATCGTAATCAACCAGTTGATTATTTTCGATGCCAACCATTCTTCCGCCGTGGCCTTCTATTAACAGTTCAACCGCTCTGGCACCTAGTCTGCTTGCTAACACCCGATCTTGGGCTGTCGGTGAACCGCCTCGCTGAATGTATCCGAGAACGGTCACCCTCGTTTCCAGCCCGGATGTTTCCGTAATCCGTTCGGCAAAATCAAAACCGCTGCCAACCCCTTCGGCAAGCACAATAATACTATGCTTTTTGCCCCGGTCCCGGCCGCGTTTTAGCCGTTCAATTATATCGTCAAAATCTTCTTCTTTTTCCGGAATAATAATAGTTTCCGCACCGCCTGCCAATCCTGCCCAGAGAGCCAAGTCACCGGCATCCCTGCCCATTACTTCCAAAATATATGTACGCTCATGAGAGGTGGCCGTATCCCTCACCCGGTCGATCGCTTCGATGACCGTATTTAATGCTGTATCAAATCCGATGGTGAAATCCGTCCCAGCAATGTCGTTATCAATTGTTCCGGGAACGCCAATACAAGGAAATCCTTTTTCCGTCAGTTTTTGGGCTCCCCGAAAACTGCCGTCCCCTCCGATTACGACTAATCCTTCTATTTGATGTTTTTTCATTTGCTCAATGGCCTTTTGCTGCCCCTCGTCCGTTTTAAATTCTTCACTTCTGGCAGAAAATAACATAGTACCGCCACGGTGGATAATATCACCTACGGAACCAATGGTTAGCAGTTCCATATTTCCTTCCATTAAACCTTCGTAGCCATACTTAATACCTACAACTTCTATATCATGAAAAATCGCTTTCCGAACGACGGCCCGAATGGCTGCATTCATTCCTGGGGCATCACCGCCGCTTGTCAGTACTCCAATTCTTTTCAAATCCGTTTCACCTCTCTGTAGTAGACCTTATCCTTATTCTGTACTAACGATTCTACACTATTTATTGCTTCATTAAAAAGATATAGGAAAAACGTTGAAATGGCAATTTTTGAGCACATTTTCACAAAAAATATTTATGAAAACGATTTACTGTTATAAACATAAGGAAAAGAGGGTGTCCGAAAAGTAAAAATTTCCAAAGAGGCGATAAACAAGAATATTGATATATCAAGATTTTGAAACATGAAAAGAGGGCTTCCAGAAGTCGAAATACGACTTTCTGGACAGCCCCTTCCCCCTTTTTAAACAATTTCGTATTGCCCAATCTTTTTATATTTTTCCCATCTTTTTTCTAATAATTCTTCGGTACTATATTTGCTTAATTGCGTAAAGGACTGTTCTAACACAGCATCGATGTAAGCAGCCTGCTGCTCCGGATCCCGATGGGCGCCCCCTTTTGGCTCCGGAATTACCTGGTCAATTACCTTCAATTTTTTCAAATCATAAGCGGTAATTTTCAGCGATTCGGCGGCTTTTTGCGCAAGATTGGCATCTCTCCACAAAATAGAAGCAGCGCCTTCCGGAGAAATAACCGAGTAGGTAGAGTTTTCGAGCATATGAATATGGTCGCCGACACCAATGGCCAATGCACCGCCACTTCCTCCTTCGCCAATGACGATACAGACAATCGGCACCTTTAGTCCTGCCATTTCCATCAGATTTTTTGCAATGGCTTCGCTTTGACCCCGTTCTTCTGCTGCTTTCCCCGGATATGCTCCCTTTGTATCAATAAAGCAAATAATCGGGCGGTTAAATTTCTCCGCCTGTTTCATATGTCTGAGCGCTTTCCGGTATCCTTCGGGATGAGGCATGCCAAAATTTCTGCGGATATTTTCTTTCGTATCCCGTCCCCGCTGATGTCCTATAACTGTAACCGGCTTTCCTTTATAATAGGCAATGCCGGCAACGATAGCCGCATCGTCACCAAAGTACCGGTCCCCGTGAAATTCGATAAAATCCGTAAATAAATATTCGATATAGTCTAAGGTGGTCGGCCGTTCTGCATGCCGAGCCATCTGAACCCGGTCCCACGGTTTTAAATTGGAATATATGTCATTCTCCAGTTGCTGCAGTCGATTCTCCAACGTTTGAATTTCCTCGCTTAGATCTATTTCGCTATCTTTGGAAAGGGATTTTAATTCATTAATTTTTTCCTTTAAATGGACAATCGGTTTTTCGAACTCTAGTGCTTGCCTTACCATGTTCCTCCTCCCTTCTCGTGCATTTCCAAGAGTTTGGAGAGCGTTTCTTTCATTTCAGAACGGTGAATAATTTTATCGAGCTGTCCGTGCTCCAGCAAAAATTCAGCGGTCTGGAAATCGTCCGGGAGTTTCTCACGAATTGTTTGTTCGATAATTCTCCTCCCAGCAAAACCGATTAACGCACCTGGCTCGGCAAAATTATAATCTCCGATGGAGGCAAAGCTGGCAGAAACACCGCCTGTTGTCGGGTGGGTCATAACGGAAATCATCAGACCGCCCTCTTCACTAAAACGCTTTATTGCTGCAGATGTCTTTGCCATCTGCATTAAGCTTAGCACACCTTCCTGCATCCGTGCCCCGCCAGAGGCAGTAAAAATAATAAAAGGAAGGGACTGCTCCCTCGCATTTTCAACTGCCCGAGCAATTTTTTCTCCTACAACCGACCCCATGCTTCCCATCCGGAAGGTGGAATCCATGACACTAAAGGCGGTTTTATGCCCTTTTATTGTTCCGTATCCGGTAACAACGCCTTCATTCAGTCCGGTTTTATCCCGATCTTTAGCGATTTTTTCCTCATATCCTGGGAAATTTAACGGATTTCCTGAAGTCAGATTATGATCCCACTCGTGAAAGCTGTCTTCGTCAAAAAGACTGTTGATTCGTTCCCATGCGGTCATCGGCAGGTGATATCCGCAATTCGGACATACATAAAGAGATTTTTTCATTTCTTTCCGGTAAAAGATTTTCCGGCAGCCTGGACATTTTTGCATTAACCCTTCCGGCACATCCTGTTTCCCGTTCTCGCTTGGTATCGTTGCATATTTTTTTCTTTTAGAAAAAATATCTTTCAACTGCATGGGATTATTCCTCCTTTTCTGTGCCTGACAAAAGTTTTCCGATTCACTACTTTGTCATTTCGTACCGTGTAAACAGTGATTCAATGGAATTAACGGTCTTTTCTCTATAATATTGCAGAAGTTTTCCATAAAACTCTTTCGTATAATTTTGCTTTTCAAAAGGAGAGGAGTATTCCTCCATCAATTGCCATATCCTTAACATCAGTAAATTTTCCGTCTTTGCAAAAAGGAAGGAAAAAAAGGATAAATGACATTCATACGGCCTCTCTTCCCATCGGTCCATTTTATCTTTCAATACAGAAATATCCTTTTCAGACAGATGGGAACAGGCCTGTTTCGCTGCTTCCTTTTCTAATATCCGTTTCGTTTCCAGCAAATTACGGCGGATACGAGGATCGCTTAATACAAAAGAAGCCAATATATCTAAAGTTTGAAAAGATTCGTAATTGGCAATGAAAGTGCCTTCTCCTGTCCTTGTTTCGATTATTCCTAAAAGCTCTAACGCCCGCAGCGCTTCCCGGACAGAAGATCTTCCCGCTTGTAATTTTTCGGAAAGTTCCCTTTCAGAAGGCAATTTATCTCCAGGTCCTAACCTGTTTTTTTCGATATATAAACGAATTTGCTGCAAAACCCCTTGGTACACTTTCGGTTTTGTCGTTACGATCAACGTCAAGGGTCACTCCTCCAGCTGATTGCCTTCTTTTAACAACGCTAATTTTCTCGTACGCATTGCAATTTCTTCCGGATCGATTTCCCGCCGGGCAACCCCGGTTTGCAACGCTGCTTCCGCAACACTTTTCGCAACTGCAGGTGCTACCCGCGGATCAAAAGGTGCTGGAATGACATAATCTTCATTCAGTTCTTCTTCTGGAATTAATCCTGCAATGGCCTCGGCAGCAGCAATTTTCATCGCTTCATTAATTCTTGTCGCCCGAACGTCTAATGCACCGCGGAAAATTCCAGGAAATGCAAGAACATTATTTACTTGGTTAGGGTAATCCGACCGGCCGGTACCGATTACCTTTGCCCCGGCAGCTTTGGCGTCTTCCGGCATAATTTCAGGTGTAGGATTGGCCATAGCAAAAATGATCGGATTATCGTTCATTTTTGCAACCATTTCTTTTGTTAGTGCTCCACCTACCGAAACACCAATAAACACGTCGGCACCTTCAATCACTTCATCCAGGCTGCCTTCAATTTTGTTCAGATTTGTAAAAGCTGCGACTTCGTCTTTCACTGGATTCATCCCATATTTTCTCCCGGCAAAAATTGCACCACGGGAGTCACACATAATCATATTATGAACTCCTAAGCTCTTTAGCAGTTTAATGATGGCTATTCCGGCTGCACCCGCGCCGTTTGCTACTACTTTAATGGAAGAAAAAGACTTTCCTGTCAGTTTTAATGCATTGATGAGTCCTGCTGCGGTAACGATAGCTGTCCCATGCTGATCATCGTGGAAAATCGGAATATTCGTTTCCTTGCGTAGCCGTTCTTCGATTATAAAACAGTTTGGAGCAGCAATATCTTCCAAGTTCACTCCGCCAAAGGAAGGCTCCATTAATTTTACGGTCTCTACAATTTTGTCAACCTCATTCGTATTTAAGCAAATCGGAAAAGCATCCACTCCGGCAAAGGTTTTGAATAATACCGCTTTCCCTTCCATCACCGGAAGTGACGCTTCTGCACCAATATTCCCTAATCCGAGAACTGCAGATCCATCACTGACGACAGCGACCGAATTTCCTTTCATCGTATAATCATATACGGTTTGCACATTTTCATGAATTTCTTTGCAAGGCTCGGCAACGCCCGGCGAATAAGCCAAGCTTAAATCTTTCGCGTTTCGTACCGGTACTTTCGATTGAACCGTCAATTTCCCCTGATGAATTTTATGTATGTGCAGCGCTTCATCTCTCAAACTGGACATGAACTATATTCCTCTCCTTTACCATTCAACATTTACGGGAGCGACGCAAACTATGTTCGAATAAAGAAATATCATGGATATAAATGCAATGAAAAATGCAGGTCAATCCCGTGTTCCCATATGAAAAAGTGTCATTACAGTGGTCAGACCACTATAATGACACATTATAACAGATGGAGGCCTTCTGTAAAGTATTGTATCTTTGAAAAGGAAAAATTATCCTTTTGGAATCTCACAAGCATAAATGTTTAGCGGGCGCTTGTCAGCTCTCGTTCTGTTTAGCTTTCTGCAGCACGACATTGTCCTCGCCGAAGTATTGTTTTAGATCCTGGATGCATTCATAATTTGGCTGGACTGCAAATTCATAGGATAATTTGTATGTTTGTTTTTTGTCCTGCTGATAAATATAGATGTCTGTGCTGCCCGGATGGTTAGAGGCAATTCTTTTTAAAATTGTTAACGTTTTTTCATATTCATCCGAAGAAACCCGGATAAATAACCTTGTTTTTTCCGATTCATATAAATGTTCTTCTTTAAACAAAGAAATATCATCCAGCACCCATTGCAGCTTATTGTTGCGCTCCTCTATTTTTCCCACTATCGCAACAATCATTTCTTCTCCCAGCCACGGACTGACACGGCGGTACAATTCAGGGAAAATAACTCCATCCGCATCATCCGTTTCATCACTCAGGGTGATAAATGCCATCGAGTCGCCGCGTTTTGTCCGAATCGTTCTTATCGCTTGAATGGAACCGACACTTTTCACCTTTCGTTTACCAACGAGGTCTCCCATTTGCTGCAAAGTAATGTAGCCATTTTTTCGAAGGAGCGGACGGATTTCCTTCAACGGATGGCTAGAGACATATATTCCGAGCAGCTCTTTTTCATCAGCTAATTTTTTGATTAAACTAAAATCATCCATTGGAACATAGTCCGCTTCGATATCAATTTTATCCTGAAACAGACTTGGCTGGTCCTGAAATTCCCGAAACAACTCGCCTGTGTCCATCGCTTTGTCTAACGTTGCAAGCAGACTTGCTCGATTGGCATAAACCTGATCAAAACAGCCTGTAAGGATTAAGTTTTCAATTGACTGCCGGTTGACGATATCGGTATTGACCCGTATGCAAAAGTCAAATAAATTGCGGAATGGACCGTCTTTCCGTTTTTCTAAAATTTCCTTCACCACGTTGTGCCCGAGCCCTTTAATGCTCGAAAGCCCGATGCGGATATTGTTCCCTTCGACGGAAAATTTGCCATAGCTATGATTAATGGAAGGCGGCAGCAAATTGATGCCCATTTCCTTCATTTCCTTTATATATGCTGGCAATTTTTCCTGCTGATTCCGTAATGAACTTAATAATTCAGCAAAAAAATGCTCCGGATAGTGGGCTTTCAAATAGCTAAGCTGGTAGGAAATTTTACTATAGGCAACAGCATGGCTCCTCGGAAAACCGTAATTGGAAAACTTTACAATCCAGCTGAACAGTTCTTCGGCAATGCTGACATCGTATCCATTCTGAATACATCCTTGAACAAATGATGCCTTCAATTGCTTCATCAGATTTGCGTTCTTTTTGCTCACCGCCCGGCGAAGAATATCCGCCTCCCCAAGGGAAAAACCGGCCATCCGGTGGGCGATTTGCATAATTTGCTCCTGATAAACGAGAACACCATAGGTGGATTTTAAAATCGGTTCTAAGTCGGGATGAGGGTACGTCGTTTTTGCCCGTTTATGCTTCCGGTCTATATAGACAGGAATAAAATTCATCGGTCCCGGCCGGTATAGGGCATTGACGGCGACGATATCCTCAAAATTTGTCGGTCTCAGCTCCTTTAGAACTTGTTTCATCCCTTCCGACTCCAGCTGGAATACTCCGTTCGTCAGTCCCTTACGCAATAGGGCGAAAGTTTTTTCGTCATTTTCCGGAATCTGTTGAAACGTAAAATCGGCATCCGACCTATATTGGATCGACTTCATTATTTTTTCCAGCAAAGTTAAATTGCGCAGACCGAGAAAATCCATCTTTAAAAGGCCAATTGCCTCTAATTCATTCATGGCAAATTGGGTTAAATACGTTTCCCCGGTGCCGCCAGCTGTGAGCGGAACATAATCGGTAAGCGGAGCTTCGCTAATTACTACCCCGGCAGCATGGGTGGATACATGTCTCGGAATCCCTTCCAGCTTTGCCGCAATGGAAAACAGCGCCTTTAGCTTCGGAGAACTTTTCACCAATTCCTGGAGAGTTTTAGATTCCTTCAAAATTTCTCCGATGGATTGTTTCGTCTGCTGCGGAATTTCCTTTAGAATAAGGGTGCGGTCATTCCCATCCACGTCCATTGTCTTCATTAATTCTCTAATAAGGGAGCGGGCTGCAAATGTTCCGAATGTAATTATTTGCGCCACATGGTCTTTTCCGTATTTATTACGGACGTATTCAATGACCTCGTCCCTCCGTTCATCGGAAAAATCGACGTCTATATCCGGCATTGTCTTCCGTTCCAGATTCAGAAACCGTTCAAACAGCAATTCGTTGTCCAATGGGTCCACATCGGTAATGCCCAACACGTAGGCAACGATGGAGCTGGCGGAAGACCCCCGGCCTGGGCCGACAAGGATGTTTTGCTCCTTCGCAAATCGGATGAAATCGGCGACAATCAAAAAGTAATCACTAAACTTCATCGATTTAATCACATTCAGTTCGTATGTAAGCCGCTCTTTTACTTCATCTGTTATTCGGTCATACCGTTTCCCAACGTGCTCCCAGCAAACTTTCTCCAAATAAGAATGGGCATCCGTCCCGTCTGGTACGGGAAAGGACGGCAGCAGCTGCTGATGAAAGGGTATGTCTACGTGGCATTGTTCTTTAATCCATTCCGTTTCCGCAAGAATTTCCGGCCATACTTGCTGAAACAGTTGTTCCATTTCCAGCGGATTCCGGAGATGTTTTCCCGTCAGTTCCTGGCTTGACAGTTTCATATCCCATGGAGTTCCCCTTTTCATCGCCAGCAGCACGTCAAGAGCATAAACATCTTTTTCTTCTAAATATTTCACTTCAGTGACGGCGGCTGCCTTCGTACCGTAAGTTTCTTTCATTGCCTTCAACACTTGAACGAATCGCTCCCGGTTCCGGTCTAGACCGAGATAAAAATGCCCATCTGGAAATATAATTTCGATAGGATGGATGTATTGATGCAGCTGCTCTAACGTATTCGTCAAGACCCGCAACTGTACATTCGGATTGGCAACCGGCAGGATCCCAAAAAGATTCTCGGTATAACTCTTCAAATCTTCTGGCATTAAGTAGTTTTCGTCCTTCAGCATCATCATCGTGCTAATTTTTAACAATGCTCGATACCCTTGATTATTTTTTGCCAGAAGCACACATTCATTTTCTTCCCCATCCAGCATTACCTTTACAGCTAATCCGATAATCGGTTTGATTCCGGCATTTTTGCATGCTTGATAAAAGGGGATTACCCCATACATGACGTTTTCATCGGTAAGAGCGAGCGCATCAAATTGGAGTTCCTTTGCCCGTGTTACTAATTTTTCGATGGAAATCGTACTGTTCATTAAACTGTAGCTGCTTTTGACATATAAATGAGTAAAGGCCAAATGACCTTCCTCCTTTCACCATGTAACGAAGCATCTTCACGTTCGCTTTGAAAAATCCCATTAATTCCATTATACCAAGGAAAAGCGAACATGCATACGGCGGAGATACTTTTCATAACTTGTCTTCCTTTCTCATACAATGTAGTTAACTTAATGGTAAGGGAGAGTCGGACAGATGGAAGAACGTTTTTTCGCTACATTTATCCATTGCTTTTTTATTGCTTTTGGAGTTATTATCGGAGGATCGATTATCGGAAGCATCGGCTCCTTTGCCACTGGAGAAGCGCCGTTAACTGCAATCTCCCGCTTAGCTAACAGCCTTCGTATTTGGGCGATTGTTGCTGCCATCGGCGGGACCTTTGATGCCATCGAAAACTTGCAAAAAGGATTATTTGACGGTTCTACCATCGACCTCGTAAAACAGGCATTATTGATATTATCGGCGATGGGCGGCGTCAAGACTGCCACCCTCATCATCGACTGGCTCATTCAGGAGGATGTCACTTAATGCACATTCCACCATATCATAAAAAGCCGTCCTGGCAGCTATTTATGGCAGGCTGTGCCATTGGCGGAATTATTGCTTATATCGTTCTATTATCGATGTACGGGAAAATGTACGAAGGGTTAATTGAAGAAAATGTAAAACAGCAAGCAGAAATAAATGATTTAGAGCGGCAAAATGAGGCGCTGCTAAAAGATAAGGAAGATTTAAACGAGAAAGCAAACGAACCCCGGGTAGTCGAATCGATAGTCGTCCAAATTACAAATTGGGACAGTTTGCGCCTTGACCGGCTCATTATCCACCAGCTGGAAGAGCTGATTAAAGAAGAAATAAACTATATTGTCGGCCGGGACGTAGAACTGATCAGCGAGATGGATGAGCTGCTTATTTCCACGATAGAAAATAAAGCATTTACCGTCGATGATTTTACATATTATTTTCAAGTGGAAAAGCTGACGATTGCCAGGAAAGTAAAATTATCGGTTTTTGCAGAGCTGGACGGGCCATAATGTGAACATTTATTGAAATATCTGAGGATTCTGTAGTAAACGGATTAATTTCTATTATACTGAAAGTAGAAGGAAAATAACAAAAAGGAGGAAGAGAAGATGATTATCCATCAGCGGAGTTTACGGGACCGAAAAATAGCACAGCTGAAACAAGGGAAAAATGCATACGCCGAATCAAAGGAGCTCATCCGGTTAATTAAACGGGATATTGAAAAAGAACATTTAAACGTCCTTTGTGAAGAAACGAATAACGGATGCTGGTTCATACCGTTAGATGAACGGAAAACAAGCTGAAAAAAAGTGATGATTGGTCAAGAATCATCACTTTTTTTTGCCTCGGAATAGGATAAGCATACCGCTTCCAAATCTTTCGTAAACTCCTCCGCTTCAACCCAGGAATTAATTTGCGCACCAGAAGCTAACGGATGGCCCCCCCCATTATATTTTTCCGCCACCTTATGGATGGCAGGACCTTTTGAGCGAAGCCGAATACGGATTAAATCGTCTTCTTCAATAAAGAAAGCCCATGCTTTCATTCCTTCGATTTCTCCTAATACATTGACCAATTGACCTGTTTCATTGGCACTAACTTCATATTTCTCCAAAATATCCTTAGTTAGCCGGACGGTGCATACCCCAGAAGGTTTTAGCTGAAACGTCTGCAAAATATATCCTTTCAGCCGGGCAATCCGGTCCTTTTCCAAATATAAAGACTGATAAAGTCCTGTTCGGTCAAAAGGGTATGTCACCAGTTCCGCGGCGATTTGAAAAGTTCTTTGTGTAGTGCTCGGAAATAAAAATCTTCCCGTATCCCCGACAATCCCTGCATACAATAAACGGGCCGCTCTCTCGTTCATGACGAGCCCTTCCGATCGTCCCGCCAAATACAATTCATAAATCATTTCACTGACGGAACTGGCATTTGGATTTTCCCAGCGGATATCGCCATATGCATCGACAATCGGATGATGGTCAATTTTTATCAGCCTGCTTCCTAGTTGATAACGGTCGTCATCAATCCGCGGCTGATTCGCCGTGTCACATACGATAACTAGCGCATCTTTGTAGACATTATCCTCAATATGATCCATCGTAATAAGAAAAGATAAGTCCGGGTCATCCTCTCCGACCGCATATACTTTTTTATCGGGGAAAGAAGCTTGAATAATCTCTTTCAGTCCCCCTTGGGAACCTAAGGCATCCGGGTCCGGCCGTACGTGGCGGTGAATAATAATCTTTTCATATTCTTTAATTGCTTGAATGATCTCAGAAATTGGCATCGATATTCTCCTGTTCATCAAATTGATTTAATTCTAGCAAATATCACGAAAAAAAGTTACAATTGGTATGGCTACATAGAAAAAATTAGGAGAGATTAGATGATTATTTTTACAATACTTATTATATTTTCTGTCGTATTCTATGTTTATTATAAAGTTGCCATTTTAAAGAGTAAAGATATCCTCGAACAAAAATACTTTAACGGGAAAGCAAGATTATGTCTTGGTGCTTTTCTGCTATTTTTTGCCATCAATCAGTATGTATTTTACAAAACCCAGCTTTCCTTATTTATCGGGATTATCTTTATCGCCCTTGGTACACTCCATATCGTCCGGGGTTATAAAGAATCGAAACACTACCGGAATGAATTTCGGCGTTTAAATCCAAGCAGCAAGTAAGCAAATGGAAGGGAACCCCCCTTTTCTCACTGGAAAAGGAGGGTTCCCTTTGCTTATCGGTTAATCAGCTGTGCCATAATCATCCCTTTTCCGACTAAATCTTTCTCATGGAATACTTCCACATCCAGTTTGGCGAAGAGCCTTCCCGCATCGATGATTTTCGGTTTAATAATTAATTTGCTATCAATTTGCACCGGTTTATTAAAATAGACGGTAATATTTTCAATGGAAATATTCGCCTTCCGCACCCGCTGCAGCAGGCGGGAGCTGGCTTCCGCCATTAAGGCAGTAAAGACACTGTTGGAAAGAGTTCCCAACTGATTCGTCATTTGCGGCGTAACTTCTGTTTCAAAGACATCTTCATCTTCCTGACTCTGTTCCACATTGCGGCTGACAATGTCATCAATCGTTTCTCCGACTTGCGGCTGCCGCTGAATTTGCTGCATTGCTTTTAATACGTCTTGCCGGGAGACGACCCCTTGTAATTTATAGTTTTGATCCACGACCGGAATGACTTCTATTCCTTCCCATACCATCGTGTGGGAAACGGAGGCTAAAGAAGTTTTCGACTGGGCGACTTGCGGCTTTTTGCTCATTACCCGGTCAATCGGAGTGTCCGGATCCTTCCCGACAATGTCTTTCGAGGAGACCATCCCGACAACCCGCATCGAACTATCGACGACCGGAAAACGGGTATGGGAAGAAATTTTGTTCAGCTCATACCATCGGGCAACCGTCTCTTTCGTTTGCAAATAATACGTTTCTTCAAAGGCGGTCGCAATATCTCCGACGAAGACGATTTCCTTTTTAATTAGTTGGTCGTAAATAGCCCGGTTGATCATGGAGGCGACGGTAAACGTATCATAGCTGGAAGAAATAATCGGCAATTCCTTTTCATCAGCTAATTGTTTAATATGTTCCTCTGTATCAAATCCTCCGGTAATCAATACGGCGGCCCCTGCTTTTATCGCCAGCTCATGGGCTTTCACCCGGTTTCCGACAATAAGCAAGGAACCTGCTTCCGTGTAGCGCATCATCGCATCCAGCTGCATGGCGCCGATGACAAATTTACTCAATGTCTTATGGAGTCCGTCCCGTCCTCCCAACACTTGTCCATCCACGATGTTTACAATCTCCGCAAAGGTGAGACGTTCAAAATTTTCCTTCTTCTTTTTTTCAATTCGAATCGTTCCAACCCGCTCAATCGTGCTTACTAACCCCTGGTTTTCCGCTTCTTTAATTGCCCGGTAAGCAGTGCCGTCACTGACACGTAAATCTTTAGCGATTTGGCGGACAGAGATTTTTTGACCTACTTCTAAAGACATAATGTGCTGTAAAATCCGTTCATGTTTTGTCATTGTTTTTCCCCGCCTTCATCTGTACTATATCATTTATTAATTTTTATTATACAGATGAAGGAGAGAAAACTCAAACATTGTCTGCTTCACGGCTTCTCCTTAATTCCTTCTGTTCCATAACTGGCGGCAAAGTCATTTGTAAAAGCGTCGATAAATTCGCCCCTACAACAAGGACGAAAAAGCCAAGCCAAAGTGCCCAAAAGAGACGCTCCATCGTCGTAGCCGCCATCGGGATAACCGGCCAAGCGATATACAGGAAAAAACCTGCTAGCAACAGCCGGAGAATGGCGTATTGGCGCATAAGAAAATCCTCCTTTCATTAAGAACTTATGAATGAAAGAAGGGAATGATAACTGAATATTCTATGGATCCAAAAATACTAGTTTTACTAAACACTAGTTTGTTTCTAACAATGGCTCCTTTGTAATAATTACTTCTCCGCTGCCAAGTTGTTCACCCGATATCGGCCCTTCCTTTATTTGAGGATCAACATATTCCAAACTGCCACCGCCGCTTATAGCAAATGATCTGGCAATGACAGATCCTTTGATATTCCCCCCGCCTGAAAGAGTGAAATCAGCATTCGGAGCTAATATTAAAGGCGCCTCAGTCCAATTCCCCCCGCTCACACTTATTTCCTTGCCGCCGGTAAATAAATTACCTATAAATCCCGATCCTCCTGTAAATTTAATATCCGCATCTTCCGCAAATAAAGAGCCATTAATGACTTGGCCGCCGCTTAACTTAACTTCTTTGTGTTTTTTAGGATTATTCGAACCTTTTAAGAAAATATTTAATTTATTTACTTTGCCATTTTTGTTTACCGAGCTGGCACTTCCAAAATTCATTTCACCGGTTACATAAATGGTTAGCCCGCCTCCTCCGATAATATTGATGTGGCCATTTTGGATGTTTAAATCTTTTACAACGATTTCCTTATCTGAAGTTCCAATATTTATATTTAACGTATTGTTTCGTTTTATTTCAATGTTATTGAATTGCATATTGTCACTCATATTTAAAGTATAATTATTTGTAATCCAATCATTTACTAAAAGATCGCCATTCTTAATTACCGCTGATTTATTCCAGTCGTCTTTTTGGATAATTACATCATCTGGTATCCTATAGGAAGGGATTTCCGGAAATGGCGGCAGTTTTGGCATTTCTCCAAAATCTTTCCCCTCTGCATCCGGAACCATTGTCATCCAACTTGGTTTATCGACAGCCAGTTTCTCATAACCAACCGGTACATAAATTTTTCCGTCAACTCTGGCTCCGCCGCCTGCTGTAATGCTATTTGGCTGAGAACTTAATGTGGCTATATCTCCTTTTATATAGCCTCCTCCCGCTAAATTTATATTATTGCTGACAAATAGAGCCATGTCAGGAACGCCGCTTTTTGACGCCCATTCCACATAAAACTTCTGTTCTATTGTTCTCTCTTCCTCAATAATTCCTGTCGAAATAATTTTATATTCTCTTGGATTCCCTTCATTTAATTCTTCTACATTGATAATTGCTTTAGGGTTTTTTCCAAAAACTTGTTCAAAATTCGTATAAGGGGCTCTTTCACCGGTAAGTTCAGAGGTAAGGGTAGAGAAAAAACTATATTCATTATCGGTTCGGCTGTAGACATCGTGAATGGTTTCTTTGACGTTAGCCATTTCAACGGTTAACGCTGCTTCAGCAATATAAAAGGCTGACTGGCTGTCCCGTTCAATGGACGAGATGTTTAAGGAATTGGATGTAACATTTAGAAGTGTCATTCCGATTATAGATGTGATGACCATTACCAATACAGTTCCTAAAAGGGTGAACCCGGAACTATTTGTATACAATGATTTTCTGCTCCCCCGCTTATTCACTTTATTCCCCCCCTCTAATCACTATTTCCGTCTCAACCGTCTTCTGTGGACTCTCAATGATAAGAACCACCGATCGATTTCCGTTTTCATCATTTTTCATCTCAACGTAAAACCGATCTATATTTGTTGCTATTGTAGTGTTTTTCTCATTGACAATGGAACGATTGCTCGAATTGTAGACAAACTCTTTTCCATCTGAAAATTTTATGGCCGAACGGCTCTCAGAAACTTCTTCGACTTCTGTCGTTCGCATTTTTTTCGTAATAATTTTTGCAGCATATGTTACGTCAAATAACTGTTTTGCCTCAGCTGATTGATTGCTGTATTGATCTTGTATCGAGATAAAAACATTAAAAATCATTAACATGATGATTGCTGTTAACGTCATACCTGCTAATAATTCAATTAATGTTAATCCTTTTTCCTCTCTTAACCAATTCACTTTCAATCAGTTCTCCACAATATAGCATTTTCCATTTTAGCCTGAATGTTATCGTCACCGTTATAAACTTCTAAAATAAGACGGTTCATATTTTCCTCCAATTGTTGTTTTTGAAGTTTTACTACAATTTTAAAGTCTGAATTGCTGTCATTTTTTTCGAAAATAATCCAGTCGTCAATATTAGCTACTTTGTTAAAGTTTAAATCAGCTAAAGCATCCTCTCTTTTACTATAAGACGTGTTTTTGCTATAAGAATAAATTCTCTCCATTTCTGTCTGCGCAATATAAGTAGCGTCGATAATAGTTTCGGAACTATTGTTTACTTTCGCAGTCTGAATAAACATAGAAAAAAACATGATTAATATAAGAGATAAAAGAACGATGGAGACAAGAACTTCAATAAGCGTTAAACCCTTTTCTTTTTTGAATTCAAACACGTCCAAAATCTCTCCGTTCCGCTGGGGCTTTTTCGCAAATGCTATATTGCTTTAATAGATTTAACCATATATGCAAACAATTCTGAAAATACACTAAAAAAAATCCTATTTTAAACTATTGATAATAAATAAAATTATTAGTATAATGTACCTAGTAAAATAGTATATATAACTATTATTACCTTTAGTATAATTAATACGTTCGTATTATACAATGATAAAATAAAAAGTATTACATCAAGAAATTTCCGTGAAACGATCAGATGTAATACTTTATTATTTGTGATTCCAAATTAAATAAACATTATTTTATTGATCTGCCTTTAGGAACTAATCGATAATTGCTGATAGAAACCGCATCATCTATAATTTTATACTCATCCAGATTTACTTCTCCATGCACTTTGCCTTCCTGCGCGTTCATCAGCGTTCCATTCTCAATGAACTCTGCACCGCCTTCCGCATAGAAAAAGCCTGGAAAGCCGTTCTTGCAGCCGGTGATGTTTTCAAACGTAATTTTCCCCTTTGTAAAAATGCGAAAACTATAATTCTCATTTTTTAATTGAACACAACTATTTCTGATTTTTACATTTCCATGTACATATATATCCAAATTGTTTTCCCCTGAGTAAATACTGTTGTTTCTTTCGCTAACTATGATATCTGTGTCTGTAATTAGCAAGTCTTCTACCGCTACAACTTCGCCTATTAAACCTAAACTGCTTCTTCTTCTGTTTTTTTCATCACCTATAATCATGGTCCGGTTCACAAACAGTCCTTCACTAAAGGAAAAATATCTTCGAGCTGCTTTATCCTCTTTTTCTTTCTTGATCATTGCATTACCTAGTACGGCCAGCTTTTTAAAATCGATATCGCGATAGCCATCAACTGTTATAAGCCCAAGCAAGTTTAATGTTCTGTAATAGCCATTGATTAAAACATTGGTATCTTTCGGATTATTTAGTTCCAGAACATTTAATCTTGCCGATTCATTGAGTACATTCAGATTGAGCAAAACACCCTTCCGCGTAGCAATAACCCGTTTGTTTTCCATTAATTTGAATCGGTCGCCGTCACCTAAATTAAGTTCTAATAACCCTCCTAATAATTTTAAGCCGATAATCGAATCATTTGGAACGATATAAAATTTATCATCTATTCCGCTTGAACTGATTAACGATGCACTTAATAATTTTCCTAACCCAAGACTTAAGACCGAATTCCTGGCAAAATTCACGGCAACTGTGTCATCTTTATTGAAATCAGCAAGTTCAAACTCTTTTTCTTCAAAATTCACATCAAAATGCAATTCATAAATTCCTTCCAATGTCGTTTCCGTACCATTCGCCACGCCTTTGCTTTCCACGGAAATGATTGAACCTTCCTTTTCAACATTAACAATGATAGACTGTTCCCGTTCCCCTTCACTGCCGATTACATAAATCGGGGCATCCTCCATCTCATACTTTTCCAAAAACTGTTCTATGCTCATGTCTTCTTTTTGAAATTCTTTTTCAAAATCCTTTTCAAAATGGGTAAGGGCGCTTTGGGCTAAGTACCGTGCTTGCATTCTGTTTTCCGTATTAACCGTTAGCTTTTTCTCCGTTGTGACTTGTGCCATCACACTCATTCCAAGAACAGAAAATAGCGTAATTACGACCAAAACTAAGATTAACGTGGAGCCTCGTTCATCTTTCATTGTTTCACCCTCAATCCATTTCTTCCGCAGGCTTACGGAAAGAAACTTCATTTTTCAGTTCCAGGCTTGTTTCTGATTTTTGGTCTTCTATCATCATTTTAATAATTACCGTATCATTCTTTACTGTTATATTCGAAGCGTCATTGCCGCAACAGGGGAATTGATAATGGGATAAAGATTTGGATTCATTAGGACCGCTTTTTATGTACGCTTGATGATTTTTAAATCCTAAAATTGTTTCTTCGCCAGATAAATTAGTAACTTTAATTAATATCGAATCGCTCGTTGATTCTTCAATTTCTACTTCTGTTCCTTCATAAATGTGCCGTACGAACGCTGACATTACATAATTAGCATCGTTGTGCAAGGAAACATCTTTGCTCGTCTTTTCGTAACTGTTCATTCCGCCGAGCAAGTAGTTCATTATAATGATTGTAATAATACTTAATATGGTAAAAGAAGAGAGCAGTTCAACGAGAGTAAGGCCCTTTGATGATGTAAGCAGTTTTTTCACAGGTCCATCAGCCCTTTCACGCTGCTCTTGTCCGTCCCGTCATTATCCGTTACATATACTTCAACGAACGATAAATCGAGATCCGATGGGGTTACTCTAATCTCCACCTCGTAACGCTTTTTGTTTAATTTGAAATCATATCTCCCTATACACTCATCGTCTGCACAATTTCCTTTATTAAAAGTTCCAGCTCCTGTTACTTCCGGATACTCTCCATGCTCTATTCTCTCAAACACTGTCTGGGCAATGTTCAACGCTTCCAGTTTCATTTCACTTTCTGTCGTTTCTCTTTGGGCATGAATAAAAAACTGAAAAAAACTCGTTCCGATAATAAATAAAATCGTGACGGAAGCCAAGACTTCTACTAAAGTAAAACCTTGATTTTTTTTCATCTTAATCACTCTTTTTATTCATTTTCTTCTGGAGATTGTCAGAAGACAGGAGAATCACAATTCTTGGTCATAAAAGAATGTGACGATATTCACATTTGCAACAATAATTTCTGTCGGTTCTTCATTAATAATCAATTCTTGTTCTGCAGGCTTTTGGAAATCCAGATTGCCTACAAACATCATCTGCAAGCAGCAAAAGCAAGAATAGGATATTTTTACTAATTCCTTTCATCGAAAGAATCCACCTTTTTTCTTATCCTTAATTACAACTAAAAGAATATTTAGTTCCAAAAGCGAGTGTTATAAAAATAATTAGGTATATATAACTATATGATTACAAAAAGAATCAAATAAAATAAAGGGCCGTTTCAATATTGCATCTACAAAATCTATGACAATACGAAAAGGCCGGTTGCATCAGTAACTCCTTACGACTCAGATGCCCAAATACGAATCGCAATTCATCGTTTGCTCTATGAAGTTATTTCTAATTCTATCCTATCAGTCTGTTAAAAAAGTCACAACAATACGATAAATTTTTCACAATTCCGCAATACCTTTTTTACAAACTTTTTACAAAATCATATCTTCCAAGACTTATTATCTAGGAAATATTATTCATCTTTTTTATTAACGATATTATACTATAGGAAATGGGAGAAATGAATACAAAATTTTATTAAAATTTCAAAAAGTACCAATGTATAATTTGTTCACCGTAAAAATAAGTTATAACTGCTGCGGCAACAATGTACGGGCCAAAGGGTACCGGCTGTTTCCGCCTAATTATTTTCAATAGCATTAAAATGATTCCGATTACTGCGCCAAAGAGGCAGGCAAAGAAAAAGGCAAGGAGAACCTTTTTTGTTCCCAGGACGATTCCTAATAGGAAAAATAGTTTCATGTCCCCTGCACCCATTCCGCCCCGGCTCAGCAAAATGATAACGAAAATAATTCCGGATCCTGCTAGTGCACCGGCAACAGATGACCACCATGGTTCAAGAGGGATGATGATTCGCAATATAATAAATGCAGGAAGGAAAAACAATAATATTTTATTCGGAATAAGCATATAACGGATATCCGAAACAAAAATAATCATAAGCATGGAAATAAATAAAAGCGCGGTCAGCAGTTCCAGCTGAAAGCCAAGCTGCATATAACACAGAACAAATAGAATACCGGTAAACAGTTCTACCGTTGGATAAAGCAAAGAAATTTTACTTTTGCATGAACGGCATTTTCCTCCTTGCAGCATAAACGAGATGACAGGAATCAGTTCATACCAGGCCAATTCTTTGCTGCAGGCAGGACAACGGGACCTGTCATTGGCGAAAGGCTCCTCCTTCGGAACCCGTAAACCGACCACATTAAAAAAAGAACCAAATATCAAACCAAAGATAAAAAGAAAGACAATGAACAATACTTCCATATGCACTGCTCCTTCTGTTTATACTCTATCTATTGTATCAATTTTTTTCGGACTCGGAATATTTTCGTGCACGAAAAATCCCGACACAATATGTGTCGGGATTTTCCTATCTCCGTTTTTCGTCACACATCCTAGTATCATACGTTAAAATTAAATTTTCCATATCGTCTAAATCACATTGGCCGCCTTTGGATTTTAGTTCAACTCCGTATCCGCCGGCATTTTTATACACTCTCGCAACGACGTATTTCTCATTCTCCCACGGGTCAGTCATATCTCCGATATTCAATTTTTCATAGGCATCGATTCCCTCTTCGGTAATTTCCCATCCTAAATTTTCAGCTGACTTGGCAGCGGAAATAATTTGCAGCGCATTGGCGATATGGGCTTCTTTTTTCGTATTTTCCATCGCTGTAACGACAATAATAACGGCACTGACAGCTACAATTGCTAGAATAACTAAAATGAAAATTGCCCGTTGTTTTGAGGATTTTAACAGATTCAATTCTTTACCTCCTACTATGTAACAACAATCGATGTACAATTCAAACAAATTATTCCGATTCTGCAACTCTTTCTTAATAGTAACAATGGAAAAATTTCGTGTCAACGGCAATAAGTCTATCTCCCCCACCTTCACAGTGTAGAATTCCCAATTTATTCACAATTGGAATAGAAAAAACAAACTCCTTGAGCACGCCATATGCAGCATGCTCAAGGAGTTCCTCTCTTGCTATAATTCGAGGGCTTCTCCCACTTCCATTACTTTTCCTCTGCCGGTTTTCACCTTTTCCGCAAAGGCGTGCGGATCTTGGGCAATGACAGGGAATGTATTGTAATGAATTGGCACGACGATGTTTGCTTTTAACCAATCTGCAGCAACGAGGGCGTCTTCCGGACCCATCGTAAAGTTGTCGCCAATCGGAATAAAAGCTACATCGATATCGTTCATCTCACCGTACATTTTTAAATCGGTAAATAATGCGGTATCACCTAAATGGTAAATTGTTTTTCCTTCCGCAGTGAAAAGAATTCCTCCCGGCATCCCGCCGTAAATTAATGTACCGTCCTCTTCTTCATAGGAGGAGCCGTGAAAGGCTTGGGTAAATTTTACCCGGCCGAAGTCAAATTGACGGGAACCGCCAATATGCATCGGATGTACATTTAATCCCTTTTTCCCTAAATATTCTGCCAGCTCATTCGGTGCCACGACAAGGGCATTGTTTCGTTTGGCAATATCGACCGTATCCCCGACATGGTCATTATGGGCGTGGGTTAATAAAATAGCGTCGGCTTTTACCGATGAAGCATCCAAATCACATAATTCATTCCCTGAGATAAATGGATCAATGAGAATCGTATGGGTTTTCGTTTCAATCTTTACGACAGAATGGCCATGATAGGAAACTTTCATATTTCCACCTCTCCTTTACACTACGTATTGTCAAAAGTTTTTAAGTAAAACCTATTATTATTGCCTATATAATGCGTTTTTATACAAAAAAACTTGCCACCCCCTTAAATTTAGGTTATTTATGAAGTAACCACAC
>NZ_BMEV01000025.1 GCF_014637175.1 Compostibacillus humi
TGTGGTAACCTCATTAATAACCTAGATTTAAGGGGGTGGCAAGTTTTTTTGTATAAAAACGCATAAAATAGGCAATACTAATAGTTTTTTACTAAAAACTTTTGACAATACGAAAAACATTGAAGGGGGGATAATATGAAGATTCAAACCGTCTCCCTTATAGGCCTAGGTGCGATTGGAGCAGCCTATGGGAGAAAACTGCAGCAGCTTCTAGGTGACTCCTTTACGGTCGTCGCCAGCAAAGAACGAATTGACCGTTATAATAGAAATGGAATTACGATTAACGGAGAACGTGCTGAATTTTCCTTTATGACTCCGGACGAAGAAACGGCACCGCGAGATCTTGTCATCTTTGCAACGAAAAACGCTGAATTGCAGCAAGCGATAAAAGATATGAAACATCACATTGGAAAGGATACAATCATCCTCTCTTTATTAAACGGTATTTCCAGCGAAGAAGAAATCATTAATCAGACAGGAAATGCACATGTTCTATACAGTTTGTGCGTAGGAATCGATGCTGTAAGACAAGGGCATAACATTACCTATTCCAGTCTTGGAAAAATCGTATTCGGAGAAAAGGATAAAAGCATATCTGATGATGTCATTGCTGTAAAACAGTTGTTTGATGAAGCTGGAGTTCCTTACGAAGTGCCAGAGGATGTCTGGCATGCGATTTGGGCAAAGTTTATGTTTAATGTTGGTGTCAACCAGACATCCGCTGTCTTAAAAGCGCCTTATAAGCATTTTCAGCAAATTCCGGAACTGCAGCAATGGATGGAATCTGCCATGTATGAAGTTGTAGAAATTTCCAAAAAAGCTGGCATAAATTTAACGGAAAAGGATATCCTCCACTATCGGCCGATTTTGCAGGCTTTATCCCCTAACGGCAAAACATCGATGCTGCAAGACGTGGAAGCGAAACGCAAGACAGAAGTGGAATTTTTTGCCGGGAAAGTGTGTGAACTTGGAAAAAAATATAACATCCCAACTCCTGTCAATGAACAGCTTTACAAGATAATACGTATTATGGAACAAATGTGGTAACACAGTTGTTCCGCTTAAGGAGTGTTTTTATGTATTTCATCGTGGAGGAAAAAATTAAGGAAGCAATCGAAAATGGCGAATTTGATAACTTGCCGGGAATGGGGAAACCACTGAATTTAAGAGAGGAATTACAAGGCCTTTCCCCGGAAGTTCGCAGAGCTTATAAAATCCTCAAGCATGCCGGCTATATTCCAGATGATGCCAAAAAAGAAGAGATAAAAATGAAAGATTTATTAAACTATGCAACGGACGGAAAAATAACCGAAGACCCGACAATAAAAGAAGAATACCTCCGCTTTGTCAAAGATAGAAAACTAAATCATCGTTCCGTGTTTGCCAAATATACGAAAAAACTCTATAAAAAATTTACCTAGCAAAACTATCTTCCGCCAGCAATGATTAGAATATTTAATTTTCCTTAAAATTCCTATTCCTTTATATGAAGTTTTGCTATTTTCATCATATAATAGACATATAAAGTAATTAGGATGGTTACGGAAGGAGATTCCTTTGAAAAAACATTTCACAACGAAACGGCTAATCATCGGAGCAATTCTCATCATTTCCGGTGTGCTTTTATATTACTATTCTTCGGCCTTTATGCCCTTTATTTTAGCATTTTTTACTGCTTTAATATTAGAACCGGTAGTTCGTCTGACAAAAAAGTATTTGAAATTCAAAAAACGATTCCCTGCAGTCGTTATTGTCTTTGTCATGTTTATTATTTTTCTGGCAGTTAGCGGTTATTTAATTATTACCCGGCTGATTAATCAAACCATCCGCTTTGTGGAAAAGATTCCTCAATATATCTCTGAGATAAATAACTTTTTTGAAGGTTTAATATTAAATTTCAATAAAACAGCAGCAAACTTGCCTCCTGTATTTATTGAAGAATTAGAAAAACAAATGCAAAATCTCGTCGTTTGGGCTACCGAACTGACGCAAAAAGCTATTCCGTTGCTTGCTAGTTTTGCTCAGGCGATACCAAATACCATTATTATCATTATCATCTATTTAATTTCTCTCTTTCTTATCAGCATGGATCTGCCTAAATATAAAGAAGGGTTTTATAACCTGTTTGAGAAAGAGAACTCGGAAAAGGTTCGATACATGCTCCAGCGTTCAACGAAATTCTTTACCGGATTTTTTAAAGCTCAATTTTTTGTCAGTGTCATTATTTTTATAGTGAGCTATGTCGGATTGCTTCTCATTACACCGGAAAACGCATTATTAATGGCGCTGATTATTTGGTTTATCGACTTTGTTCCTTTTATCGGATCGATTGTTATATTAGCGCCTTGGGCATTATTCGAATTAATTACCGGTGACATGGACATGGGGGTTCAATTATTAATTCTTGCAGGAATCCTATTAACGATACGCAGAACAGTGGAGCCTAAAGTAATGGGAGATCAGATCGGTTTACCTGCACTGCCAACTTTAATCGGACTTTGGCTAGGCCTATCTTTCTTTGGTGTCATCGGACTTATTATCGGACCGCTAACCGTCGTTGCCCTTTATTCGGCAAAGGAAGCAGGAATCATTAAATTAGATTATAAAATATAGAACGAGCTTGGAATCACCCAAGCTCTTTTTTATTAGTTTGTTTTCCTCACAAGGCCTAAGCTGGCCAAACTGCCGCTTTCCCAACCGCTAATAAACCGGGCTTACGTGTTTTTACATTACAGCGGAAAAAAGATCGGAATAATGAACATCATGACAGCCTGCAACAGAATACCGACCTTGACATATCCCCCCGCCGTCATTACTAAAGCTTTTTCCTGTATGTATCTGAAATCTCTAGCCATTCTGAGCCTTTTTGGCAAATAAAAAAAGACCATCAAAAAGATATGGCCTTTAAATATCAACGTTAATTAGTGAATAAGTTGCCCTGTCCTCCCGCTAAAAATCGTATTCTGCTTCTCTTTGTTTCCGAATGGAAGTATAGGTTTCCAATAATATGATTGTATCTTCTACTAACCGGTCAATCCGGAATAGCACATCATCATTGACGATTTCTTTACGGTAAAAGTCTTTTTCTTCTATAAATACATAGGATTGGACAATTTGTGCTTTCATATAGGATAAAATCGGCTTCAGCTGCTGCTCAATAATTAAAAAGTGCTTAGGCGAACCGGCGGTAACGAGCATGCTGACAACTTTATCCTGAAATGCCTTCTCCGGGAGAAGATCGAAAACATTTTTCAGCGTAGCCGGAATAGATGCTTGAAATATCGGTGTGCCAATAATAATTCCGTCCGCATTCATGATCGTCTCCGCTACATATTTCGTATCTCCTTCATATTCTAAATAATTCCGTCCGTCACTAAATTGAACGTCGTAATCTGCCAAATCAATAAACGCCACTTCAACTTGCGGGTATTTCTCTGTTAACGTTTTGACAGTATAGTTCATCGCTGTTCTCGTTTTGGAACCGACTCTGGAGCCGGATAATGCAACAATCTTCATTTCTCTTCCCCTTTCGGTTTAGCAATAGCAGGTAAAATTCACAGCAGATATAATCAATTGTTCGAAGGAAATTCTAGCATTAAGGAGGAAAGACTCTAGCTTCCGCTCTAATTGACCACTTCTGCTTCATGTATTTATTCAATAGGCTCATAATTTTCTTCATATAATTCTAGTCTCTTAAATCATACCCTAATCATTCAAAAAGTCCCACTATTGAGTCTCGACCAACCATCATTCCGTTCTGTGGAATAATTAAATCCCCAGATCATTTATAGAAATAATCGGATTAAATTGTACAAGGCTCTTGATTACGTATTTATTTACAAATGCTATTATATTATATATTGCTGCTTTATTTAAGTAAGTACTTTTCGGTCATAAGGATAATATTGGGAGTCCTTGCATAATGGGGAATAAACATCCGGTATAGAAAGCGAAGAAAAATTACGAACAGTTCCAATGAGGAAACATAATGCACAAAGTATAATCAAACGTTTGTTTACTTAAAAGACAAATAAATATACATTTGCTCTAATAACATGTATTTTTTCAATCATGACATCACTCCTATGTTGGATGCATATGCCAAAATGAAATATGTACAGCAAATCATTATGTCCTTCCTCTTGCATTCTAAGTATGTCATCCCATTAACAAAAGGATAATAAGCTGCCAGCCGGATATGGCAAACGGAATCGCCGATACTAATATTAAAATTCTTTTTTTGCGAAGGATGCCGACAATAAAGAGCAGCAATCCAATCAGCAACACAAAAATAATGGTGATTAAAGACATTGGATTCACGTCCTTTCCCCAAGATTATTCATAATCAAAATTTCTAGACGATGGATGAAAAAAAGGGAAAAGCTAAGATGTACAATATTTATAGCATTAATGTTGTTTCACCAGTCTTTTTTTTGCTCCGGGTAAATGATACAAATTGAAGATCCCTCGCCCCGTAAGAAGTTATGCGCATCATTATAAAAATGTCCCCCATCTTTATTTCCCGTATCCGCTATTTAAATCGCTTAAGAATAAACAGTGTAATGAATGCAATTAACAATACCGCCAACAGCACATAGACTATATTTGAATAAATATCCATATACTTAACGATTGTTTCCCATGATTCCCCTACTGCTGCACCAATGATGACAAGCACACCATTCCATACGAACGTTCCCAGTACAGTCATAATGAGAAATATTCCCATATTCATATGGGCCATCCCTGCTGGCAAAGAAATTAAACTGCGGATAAGAGGAATAAATCGACATAAAAATACAGTCCAAACCCCATATGTTGTAAACCAATCATTGGCTTTATAGGTATCTTGCTTCGTTAATCTTAAAAAATGCCCCCACTTTTCCACAAACCATTCGATTCTATAAAAATCGATTAAACGTCCGACTCCGTAAAGAACGATTGCCCCTGCCACCGATCCAAGTGTAGAGGTGATTATAACCCCAAAAATAGTTAAAGAGGTATAGGATGTCATGAATCCCCCTAACGTTAGAATTACTTCCGATGGGATAGGAGGAAAAATATTTTCAATCATAATTAAAAGAAAAACGCCAATATATCCAAATTGCTCTATCACGCCAGTTATCCAAGCTTCCATTATACTTTCCCCTTCTGTTCCAAAACTCCTTGAATATACTTGTTTCAGTGAATGAATATTATTTATATAATTTTATTAGACAACCTATGTGGAAATATCAAAAATATTCTTTATCTTGTTTTCCAAATTTTAAAAATAGTAATAGCCGGGAGGGAAATGGGTATGGCATCGAAAGATTATCCTTTTGAATGGAGGAAAGAAGAGCAGTTAAAAAAGATTACAGTAGGAGAAAGGAAACCGCACAACGCTCCAATTACGTTAGAAGAATACAATTCAAACTGGCCTAAGTTGTACGAAGCAGAAGCGCAGAAAGTTCGTTCCGTGCTTGGAGACAAAGTTTTACAGTTGGAGCATGTCGGTTCTACTTCTGTTCCAGGGCTTTGTGCCAAGCCGATCATCGATATGTTGCTCGTTGTCGAGAATTCAGCGGATGAATCAGCTTACGTGCCTTTTTTAGAGGAAGCAGGCTACACTTTGCGTATCCGCGAACCAGATTGGTATGAACACCGCTTATTTAAAGGACCAAATACGGATATTAACTTGCACGTTTTCAGCAAAGATGCAGAAGAAATAACCCGAATGCTTCGCTTCCGTGACTGGCTGCGAAAAAACAAAAAGGACCGGGACAAATATGCGGAAACGAAGCGCCGGCTCGCTCAGCGGGTTTGGAGGCACGTCCAGCACTATGCAGATGCAAAAACAGCTGTAATTCAGGATATTCTTGACCGGGCGGAATTGGGCAAGTAACTATTACTGAGAAGATGTATCTGTCAAATTATGTACTGCATTGTTAATGTTTTCGGCGGTATCCAAAACACTTCTTTGTCCATCAGAAGAATAATTTGCGGCGATTCATGTTTTACTCCCGTAACAGCTTCGATTTGATTGGATACATCTCTCGTTTCTCTTACCTTTACAACAAAGCCGGCTATTTCTTCGTCTGCAATATTTTCGAGGAATAATTGATATTGCTTAAAAGCCCTCGCACTGATTGGACATGTCGTACTATGTTTACATGTTTTCCTTCTGCAGGATAGAAGCAACTTCTTTTGCCGCAGAAATTCCTTCTTTTGATAATGGCCGCCCCGCTTCGTCTGGAGGATATATCGAATGGGCATGCCGGACAAGATAGACATTTGTATTCAAACTAATCACACCCAAACTAGTATTATATCTACTATTTAAACATTTTAACTTAAAGTAATTTCTGACTAAACCTTATTGAAACTTTCTATTAACGATAGTTTCACAACTTGATGAAATAAAGGCCCGCTCAGATGGGATTTCCACCACTGAATTACGCAATTAAAAAATATCAAAATATTTGTTATAATTAAAACACTAACACTAGCATTGCCTTTTCATAGATAAGGGGGAAGATTGCTTGAATAAGTTAGGAAGTATCCTAAAGTTAAAAAGACTTGAGAAAAATATTAAACAAGAACAATTATGCGAAGGAATATGTACTCCATCTTATTTAAGTAGAATAGAAAATAACCGTTTAGTAGCAGACAAAGAGATATACAAGCTGCTGTTCGAACGACTGGAAATAGATTTTGAATACATATTAAAAATGAGCAGTGAGACAGATGAACGGATTGAACAATGGTATAAAGCGATTTTAGAAAATGCGACGTCAAACGAAATCATCGAGGAACTTAAAGAATTATCACAGATTGTCAGCGATGAAATGTATATCAAATTCGAAATCGTCCATTGCAGGTATCTTCTGATGAAAGATGAGCTCAGTACCGTTGAACAAAAGCTTAAAAATTTGCTACAAGTGATGGAAAAGGGCTTAACAAGAAATTTCTTTCTCTATACCAATGTTTCATTGCTATATTATTTAAGGAAAAAGGAATATTCTAAAGCAGTCGAAGCAGCCAAGGAATTATTATCTTTGAAAGGATATGAATCCCTTGGAAGTGATACTGAACTGGGCGTCTTTTATTATAATCTATCCCTTTGCTATAAAAACCTCTATTTGTTTGAAAAGGCTAACTATTATGCGAATCAGGGACTGGCCATCTTTAAAGATAATTATGATTTGAAGCGGGCAATCAACTGTCATATTATTATCGGGACGTGCCTCAGCAATATGAAAAAATGGGAAGAAGCAGAAAAGACATTAATGTTAGCGAAAAAGCTTTTAAACTATTTGCCGCCTAAAGTACACAATTACTATTTAAAACTGATTAATAATAATTTAGGTAATTGCTTTGAATATCAGGAAAACTATTTGGCCGCTGTCCATTATTACTTGCAAGCAATAAACTATACGGAAAAAGAGGAAATGTATGTCACCCTATTAAATCTTATCCGCTGTTATTATTATTTGGATGAATTAGAATTGGCAAAAGAATGGCTGGAAACGGCGAAAAGTTCCATTTCAGATCATACTCCGAAGGAATATCTCATTCAATTTGAAATTTATTCCGTACTCTTGGACGAGAACTTAACCGTTGATCAAGTGATAGCAATACAAAAGTCCAGTATCAGCTATTTTTTATCCATTAAATATTGGAACCTAGTATACCGCTATTGTCAGCTTTTCGGAAAAATATACGAATCCTTTAATAACTATAAAAGAGCTAGCTCCATGTATAAATTAGCAATAAATGTAAGTAATTCGGAAAGGGGGGAAATAAATTGAAGAAGTTTATCATAGGATTTATCCTTGTCTTAGGTTTAAGTTTAACTGTAAGTGGACCTGCAACAATATTGGCACATCCCGGGGATGACCTGGAACCTAAGCCGATGATTGCACCACCAGACGCTGTGAATATGTAACCCGACCAACAATAATATTTTCCTTTCCACAGAAAAGCCATTGTTTTTTATAACAATGGCTTACTTTTTCGAGCTTGCCCCTGCAAGTCCTCCACGACTGGCCTTTCCTTCCGATTTCTTCATTAGAAGGTGCCACAATCGACATTTCCGCTTACCCTTATATATGTAAACTTTTACCATCACTTTAAGCTGTCGCATGGAACGATTCTCTTTTACGGTAAAATAAGCTGAAATCGAGAAATTGTTAGCTGATTACCCGGAACAACTCCTGTTTTTTAAGAATTTAACACCAAGATAAAAAAGATTGGTCCCGATATATTTTCTCCGCACGAACGAAACGGAGAGAACAAATGATAGACATTTTATCCAAAGGTTATAAATCAATAGCTCTATTTCAGCAAGGAAAGAAATAATTTCCCCTGTATAAAAAGCGACGGAACACCGATCGCTTTATATTTGCGGCAGCACTGAATTTCAAAGCAATCATACCCTTAATATTCCGCGGAACCCTCTGGAACCATAGTATGAATCTGCCCCATTATGATAGACAAATACGTGTCCATAACGATAATCACAGAACAAAGCACCGCCCCGTTCTCTAATATCTGCGGGAGTTTTAATCCAGGAGGACGTTTTTGTATCAAAATGTTCCAATTTCTGCAAATCCCTATATTGTTCTTCCGTTAGCAGTTCAATCCCTATTTCTGCTGCCACATCCAGCACATTATTTTCCGGTTTATGTTTTTTCCTCTTTTCCCATGCCTCCCGGTCATAACATAAGCTTCTACGGCCTTTAGGACTTTCCTTTGAACAGTCACAAAAAATGAACTCGTCGGTTTTTTCGTCATAACCGATGACGTCCGGTTCACCGAGAGTCTCTTCCATTGCATGGAGCGTCCGCAGCTTTTCTGGATTTGCTTCAAGTTTAGACTGGACCTTCTCCCAATCCAGTCCCTCATGACGGTGCATATTGTTTTCAAACCGCCCTTTCAATATTTGGAGTAATTCTGCCTGCTGTTCATGTGACAGTATTTGGCCGTTTTTTGCCACTTTATAAACCCCTTTCATTTTCTATATTTTTTATACGACTTCCTTAAAATAGATTTCCTTATCCCGTCTCATTACCGATGCGGCAAAGACTATAGACAAGAATAACATGACAAGAGCCAACGTTACAATCGTTATCCGCAAGGAAAAATAATCGGCCATTATGCCCACAGCGAGTACAAACAATATTTGCAACGCACTTTGAATAAACTGATAGATACTAGTAACTCTTCCCATGATTTCTGTCGGTATATTATTTTGATAGAAAGTCATCATTCCTGCGTTAAAAAACACATGGAAGAAGCCCAAAATAATAAATCCGGCCGCTACTGAGGCAAATGACCAGGAAAATGCATAAATCACATACCCCACGGTCATCATGATTAAACCAGATGCGATCATCTTTTTCAGCGGTATTCGATTGGAAACGATAGATAATAAAGCTGCGCCAGCGACAGAACCAATCCCCGTAATACTGATTAACAAACTGTACTCCAATTCCGTTAGACCGACTACTTGCTGAGTAAATACCACTTCTTGTGCATCCATCGCAAAGGTAAAGATAATAAGGAGAATATAGGCAATATATATACTTGATACGTATCGACTGTCTGACATAAATTTTATAACGATAGTAAAGTCATAAAGCACTTGGGAAATCGTTAATTTTGGGATACGCTCTTTCTCAATCGTTTCCATCTCGGGGAGAAATAAAAACAAGAGTGCCGGAATTATAAAGAATAGTACGTTAATCCATAGTACAATTTCAACAGAGGTCCATATCATAAGCGCGCCGCCAACCGCCGGTCCGACAATAAATGCACCGGAATCGGCGAAAGAACGGAACGCGTTAAACCGCTTCCTTTTCTCTTTAGGCACGAGCATCGTCATATAGGTTACGGACGCAGGGGTAAAAAAGGCATTGGCGGCGTTCAAGATGATCAGGATAGCATAAATTACTGCAATGTTAGGAGCAAAGGGAATAAAACCGATAAACAACGCCCGGATAAGATACGTCGTCACCATCACTTGCCGCTTGCTCCGATAGTCAATAAAGCTTCCGGTCCAAAACTTTGTAAAAATATTTGTCAGCGGCCCGACAATCCAAAGCCCGGCAACAGCAGCGGCCGATCCTGTAAGACGATATACGATTATATTAATAGCAACTAAATAGATGAAATTTCCGATGCTTGAAATACCAATGGAAATCAATAACAATATCGGGGCTTTCCAGCCATTCCTTTTCTTTCCCATTATCTTCCCCAATTCCTTTGGTTTAGTTACGTTGTTGTCTCTGTGTAAGAAATTTCATAATCCGATATAGCCAAAAGATATGTCAGCTCAATCAAAAATTCCCTATAAATTTTCCGCTAACTTTTTAATAATATGTTTGGATTCGGCAGCAAATTCTGCGGAAGCATCATAGTATTTTTGCCCGTCAGCAAGTAAAGAGAAGTCACCGATTTCAATTTTTAATAATGTGCTGCCGTTTCGGTTTTCCAGCTTATATATGTAGCTGATATCCCCTTCATTCACTTTCTCTTCCCAAGTGGAAGAGTATAGAGCAATTTTCAATTCTTTCGGTTCCATTGCTTTAATAATCTTTGTAATCGTCCTTCCGCTATTTGGATGATTCCAAACAACTTCACTCCCCTCCGTCATTGGATGGTCAGGATAGTCTTCCGGGAGTTCATCCCATTGGGAGACATATTTTGGAAGCGTAAGTACTTCCCAAATTTCCGGAGGACTCGCTTCGATTAGAACCTCATCTTTAACGATCAGTTTATTAGACATGCCCACACCTCCAAAGATTTGAAAATCATTATATACATATAGATTTATTCTATACCGAAATTTTTTGGTATGACAGCATGCATCTCACAAGAACTAAATTACATATCTATTGCGAAGCCGATAGATCACATATTGCTTTTGGTTAAAAGTTACTATTTCCCTTTTCCTTAACAAACTGATGTTAAAATCTTAATTTTCTGTACCTTAACCATGAAATATTATACGATAGTTTATACATGATGAATATCAATTTAAATAACGGAGGGGATTATATGCCATATGTTAATATTAAAATTACGAAGGAAAATGTAACACCTGAAAAGAAGGCGGAACTCATAAAGGGAGCAACCCAATTGCTCGTTGATGTTTTAGGGAAAAATCCGAATACAACAGTAGTAGTAATCGATGAAGTAGATACAGATAACTGGGGCATTGCCGGGGAATCTGTTACCGTCCGAAGACAAAAAGGGCTGTAATGTATTAGGAAAAAAGGACATATCATTTCGTTTGTGATATGTCCCCCGTTTTTCCCATCATTCACAACTGAAATCTTATTCCTTTGTTTTAATCGGCACCCATATTTCACTATAATAATCGTCTGAAGAAGGATCATCTTCACTGACATAGACTTCCATATCCGGGCCGCCGGAATGTTCATATCCCGTAGCCGGAAACCATTCCGAGAATATTCGGTTCCAGACCTTTGGCATTGCATGAGGCATGGCGCCGTGAACCGGGAAGACCGCCCATGTTGCAGCAGGAATCGTCCGCTCTTCCCAATCATGCGGAAATTGTTCCATCGTTTTTTCTGCACCGATGAGATATGAGAAGTTTTCAAGTTTCTTATCAAAGTCGAGACATATTCCGATTAGTCCAAGAGGTCCGCAACTTTTCGCAAGCTCGGCTGTAAAACCATTCTTGTTCGATTCATCCCAGAAAGCAGCAATCTGCCGATGGTTCTCTCCTCCGATCGTCGTTGTCCGAATGCTTTTCCCAATAACTGTAAATGCTTCTTTCTCTACAATCTTATAATCCATTTCCACATCACCCTTTAACTGAATTTGAAAAGAGAGTTTCGGGTATGCTTTCAACGATTGGCTGTTTTTCTTCGCGGCGGAAGGGCTGACACCATGAATCTTGCGAAATGCTTTCGTAAAAGCTTCCGGACTTTCATATCCATATTTCAATGCAACATCAATTACTTTGGCCTTTGAATGAACGAGTTCTTGAGCTGCAACAGTAATCCGCCGGTTTCGGATATATTCACTGACCGTGTAGCCTGTCAGCATGCTAAACATCCGCTGAAAGTGAAATTTAGACATGCAGGCAACCTTCGCAATTTCTTCAATCTCGAGATTTTTATCTAAATTGCTCTCAATATATTCAATACTGTCCAGCAATTTTTGAAGCTTCTCCATTTGCAACCCTCTTTTCAGTTTTCAGTATAGCAGCACCCTTTTTCGTATTCCTGCGATTTCGTGCTCTCTTATGACAGGATAATTGTGGATTAATACCCTTAAACGCAGTTACAATTCAAACCATTGTTATTCTTTAACTTTTAAAAGCCGCAAACTGTTTAAAGCAACTAACAGGGTAGCTCCTGTATCGGAAAGAATGGCAACCCAAAGGGTTAACCATCCCGGAATAACAAGAAGTAAAGCAAATAATTTAATGCCAATCGAAAAAGCAATATTTGCTTTAATAATACGGAAGGATTTACGGCTCAATCGGATCGCAAACGGCAGTTTACCTAGGTCATCCCCCATTAACGCAATATCAGCTGTTTCAATGGCCGTATCCGATCCGCCTCTCCCCATGGCAATGCCTACAGTAGAAGCAGCTAGTGCAGGAGCATCGTTGATGCCGTCCCCTACCATAGCAACCTTTCCATATTTAGACCTTAATTGTCGGATATAATCTAATTTATTTTGCGGCATCAATTCCGCTTGAATTTCGGCTACGCCCATCTGACTTCCAATTTTCTCGGCCGTTGATTTATTGTCCCCTGTCAGCATCACTGTCTTTTTAATTCCAAGCTGAAATAATTTTTGTATAACATTTTTGCTCGATTCCCGCACCTTATCGGCAACAGCAATTAAAGCCAGCACTTCTTTCTCCGTTCCAAACACCATGACGGTTTTTCCATCATTTTGCAATGCTGTCACCGGCTGCTCCAAATTATCGTCCACATCCGTTATTTCTTTGAACAGCTTCGGATTTCCAATATAATACGTTATTCCGTTCACTGTTCCTTTGATTCCTTTTCCTGTGATAGAAGAGAAATCTTCAACAATAATATCCGTATATGGAATGTTCTCTTCTTCTGCCTTTTTCACAATTGCTGACGCAAGGGGATGCTTGGTTCTGCTTTCTAATGCGGCAATGACAGCTAGAATTTCTTTTTCATTTTTATTTGAATCCATCACTTTAAAATCCGTTACCGCAGGCACACCTTTCGTTAAGGTACCTGTTTTATCAAAGGCAATTACGTTTACACGGCCCAATTCTTCTAAATATATTCCGCCTTTAATAAGGACTCCTTTTTTCGCTGCATTTCCAATGGCCGAAACAATGGAAATCGGAGTGGAAATAACTAAAGCACAAGGACAGCCGACAACAAGAACAGCCAAACCTTGATAAACCCATGTTTCCCAGGTTCCATGGAAAATTAGTGGGGGAATAATTGCAACGAGCACGGCAATTCCCATGATGATAGGAGTGTAGTATTGCGCAAATTTATCAATAAATGATTGGGCCGGTGCCCGTTCTGTCTGTGCTTCCTCTACAAGCTGAATAATTTTGGAAATGGTTGTATCTTTAACTAATTTTGTTACTTCAACTTCAAGCAAACCTTCTACGTTTAGTGTGCCGGCAAACACTTGATCATTTACTGTTTTGGACGAAGAAGTGCGAGAATAAATCCTGCAACGCCAATGCCGAGAAGTACCAGTGAAACTTTCATAAAGTCAGCCATTTTTAATGTACCAGCCATCGCATCCTGAAATCCCTGATGAGCCCAGTATTGCGGCATAAAGCGGCTTACGGCCTGCAAAAACTCCGGCATCATGTCAACCGGCACCCACAAACCGCCGAGCAAGGCTCCCCCCAGAGCAATTACCTGTGTCAGGGCAATTCCCATATTTGTTGTTTTCACCATGACGGACAGTGCCAGACCGATTCCCGTTACCATGAAGGTGAGGAATATTGCCAGCATCATTAATAGCAACGGCTGCTCCATCGGAACATCATAGACTGCTTTTCCGAATAATAGCAAAATAACTATCTGTATAAAAACAATATACATATAAGGAATCCACTTGCCCAGCAAATAGAAATGATTAGAAAGCGGCGTGCTTGCAATTCTTGCTACCATGCCGATTTTCTGATCCTTTAATAATGACTCTGCCATGGAAATCATAATAAAGAAAACAAACATGACCGTGTATCCCGGAACGATGGACAGAATAACTTGCCTGCTTTCTGTTTCATTTAATCCGGAAGTAAATACGGAAATAAATAGGACAGTAAAGATAATCGGCAAAATGATTGCCCAAAACCAAATTCCCCGATCTTGCAAATTTTTTTCAATTCCAATTGAATGACTGCATTCATCCTTTTTCCTCCCTTTTAATCCCTCAGCTCTTTTCCAGTTAAGGAAAAGAAAACATCTTCTAATATCGGCTGGACAAGTTCTAAACGCTCTAATTGGTCATTCTTTTCTTTATAAAACTGAAGAACAAACTCCATTGCATCCAGCGGACGATTTGTTTGCACGATGTAGCCGCCATTTTTTGCAGCTACCGAACCAAACTCATTTATTTTATCTGGCAACGCATTTCCGCCCTTTACAAAAATGGAAGGAACAGCATGTTTTTGCAAGATCTGCTGGATGGTACCATTTTCTACTATTTTTCCATGATCGATGAAAGCTGCCTCATCACATAACCGTTCTATTTCTTCCATATAATGGCTTGCATAAATAATCGTCTTGCCGGCTTCTCTAAACCTATCCACCATTTGAAATATATGCTGTCGGGACTGGGGATCAATGCCGACTGTCGGTTCGTCCATAATAATTAAGTCCGGCTCATGTAAAATTGCACACCCGATATTCAAACGGCGCTTCATCCCTCCGGAAAAAGTCTGCACTTTATCTTTTTCCCTTTTCTCCAGACCGATTTCCTTTAACACTTCTGAAATTCGTTCTTTTAATGCTTTTCCTGACAGTCCGTAAAGCCTGCCAAAAAATTGCAAATTATCCTTGGCGGAAACCGTCTCCTCCAAAGAAATATCTTGAGGAACGTAACCGATGCGGACAGAATCAGAAAAACGCAGCTCCCCCCTGTAATCTTGGATAATGGAAGCTATAATTTTTATCAATGTTGATTTGCCTGCTCCATTCGGCCCGACTAGCCCGAGACAGATCCCTTTTGAAACTTGTAAAGAAATATTGGACAATACCGTCTTCTTTCCGTAGTTTTTATAAATGCCGTTTAAAGTCAACAAGCGAGTCACCCCCGCCTTCTCAAAATCTAAATTCTATTATGATAGATGATAATATTTTCAGCACAGATAAATGAATAACATGTGGAAATATTGGAATAACATGGCAAAATAAAGGTACGTATAGAGAAAAACCCTTGGACCGCTGTTGCTGATACCAAGGGTGATGATGGACAAACAATAATTAAATGAAGATAATTTTTCTGTCCGAATTCATAGAAATAAAATTGACTTTTCCTGCTATAGATGGACTATAATGTTGTAAAAGCAGTTTCATTTTCTGTCATTTTTGGCGATTATCCGCCAACTCTTACTTTCCGATTCATTCTTTTCAATGTTCCTAAAATACTCATCGCTGCCAAATAGCTTGTCTTCGGGTTATCAGGAAACGGATTATTCGTAATGGTAAACACCGCTTCTCCAAAATCCCCCGTCATTTCCACCTGGTGGATATTTTTATCAGTGTGGGGATCAGCAACAATCTTTACCTTTGTTCTTTCTGCCCCGATACCTGCCAGTGACAAGATGATAGAAACGTTGATATTTTTTGGAAACTGCTTAATCGCATCAGCTGCATTCCCTTCAAACACAACTTTCGCTTCATCGATGTCTTCCGCAATTAGTGAGCCTGCCGGTTTTCGTGTAGTCAAGGAAACACTGCTCACACTGCCAATATTGGCATTTTGCAATAAGTCTAATCCGCCTATTGCACCTGAAGGGAGATGCAACGTATGCCCGTGCCTCATTGCAAGTTCCGTTACTTCTGCCAGCAATTCTGCGTCTGCCAAGGCTCCTATACTAATTAGCACGGCATCCTTTTTTTTAATAACTGCCGGCAGCAATGTTTTTGCCGCTTCCACATTTGCTGCTTCCACTACTATATCCATCTCTGATTGAAGAAAAGATTGTAGATCCGTAAACAAGGTTACATCATATTTTGATTCGAGCGGACGGTATTTTTCCTTATTGCGTACAAAAATACTGCGAATACACAAATCTTCCTTTTCATCGCCATTTAATTCTTCCAGCAAGAAATTTGCAATGGCACCCGCCCCAATTAAACCGATATTCATCTTTCTCCCCCCAATTCCTATAGCAATACTCTAACTTTATTCTGGCATAGAGTGTTAAAATTTCAATGATTTCATCTTTTTCTTGTTCACCACTTATGCATAAGTCAAAAAGAGTTATCTACGGTCCTCTAATAGGTTGCTATTCAATTAAGCACCAATTATTATTATATTCGATATTTATCTCTGCATAGTTATTATAAAACTGGAGGGGTTTGATGGATTTGAAATTATTAGCCGAAAAGGTATCTGAAGTCTATGCTCAAAATTCTAAAATTGAAGCGGTACTTCTAGGCGGTTCGGTTTCCCGAAAATGGAATGATGAGCATTCTGATATCGAGCTGTTCCTATTTTGGAAAGAACCGCCGACTAATGAGGACAGAAAGAATCCGATTCAGACTGTAAAAGGGAAAATTATAGATTTTCATCCATTTGAAGATGAGGAATGGTCGGAAACATACGTGGCTCACGGGGTTAAATTCGAAATAAGCAGCTTTTTGACTTCAACGATAAAAAAAATTTTAAATGCGGTAGTCGTCGATTTTGATATAGATTTTGATAAGCAATGTCTTGCTGCAGCAGTGCATGATGGAATTCCGTTGTACGGAATTAACTTATTAACGGAATTGAAAAATAAAGTAAAGGACTATCCAAAAGAATTGAGTATAGCAATGATAAAGAAACACATCGATTTTGGCAACCGCTGGAATAACAGAGATGCCTTGCTCGAAAGACAAGACTGGCTTATGCTCTATAGCGTCATCGTGTCTGTCCAAACAAACTTGATGGCAATCCTGTTTGGCTTAAACCGCCAATACGTGCATCATCCGGCTTTCAAATGGCAAAGGCGCTCTTTAGAAACAATGACTAAAATACCAAAAGACGCATATCAGCGCCTTTCCTCTATTTTGCTCGGACATCCAAGAGATGGCATCAATGAAATGGAGAAAATAATTGAAGAGGTCTTCCAGCTGATTACCAATGAATATCCATTATTAAATTTATCTGATGCAAGGGACAAAGCCCTTTTTTTGAGACCAAAAAATGAGTAAGACGATTGGATATTTAATGAATTGGCCGGAATGTTATCGGAAGCCGCCGTTTAAGAATAAAGGTATTTCTCAATAATACGCCATTCTTTTATTTTCTCCTCCAGCGATTTAACGTTTCTTCCCGGTGTCGGACTGGTAGAAGGCAATTTCTTATAGTCAACCTCTGATAACGTATTTAGGCCGATATGTTTCTTGAAAACTTCAAAGGCTTTATTTCCGTTAAAAACGATTAGCTTTATTGTCGGGTGATTCTGAAGGAAGCTTGAGATATCATTCGGCTCTTCATCTTTTATTTTGGAATCAAGGCTTCCTTCTCTGACGCATTCATAAATCACATCCCATAAAGCAATATGATGTTCTTTTAACAGTTCGACTTTGTTAGAATATTCATTTGGAATTTCCAGACCCAAAATCGTAAAAATAATTTTCCAGAAGTGATTCCTATCATTTCCATAATACTGTTTTTTTAATAATGACTTTTTTCCGGGCATGGATCCTAAGATGAATACTCTTGCATCTTTGCCTATAATTGGTTCTAAAGAATATATCTTTTGGTCTTTTTCCAAATACACCACATCCTAAATACTTTATTTATTTTATATTTTATATAAAAATAGACCCAACAATCCCGTTGGGTCTATTTTTGCAAACAACCTAACATATTATGCTGCCCGCTGCCGCTTTTCTATCGGATTGGCGAAGAAGTTTTCTGTTTCCCGTTTAATAACTTTGTATAATAACAGGATACCAATTAAGTTCGGTATGATCATCAGTGCGTTCGTCATATCTGCTACAGCCCACATTAGCTTTAAGTCCAAGACGGCACCAAGATAGGTTGCAGCAAGGTAAAGAACTCCATAAATAGAAATATATTTTAATCCGAACAGATATTCAAAACATTTTGATCCGTAAACATACCAGCCAAAAATGGTAGAGAATCCGAAGAAAATAACGGATAGAGAAACAATATATTCACCAACAACTCCAAGGGTCGAAGCAAAAGCTGCGCTCGTTAGCGCACCGCCGTCAAGACTTGCATCATGTGTAACACCGGATAGCAGCCCACCTGATGGATCCCAGAAACCGGTGAAAATTAGAACCAGTCCTGTCATCGTACATACAATAATTGTCACAATAAACGTACCTGTCATTGCAACAAGTCCTTGCTTAACCGGATGGCTTGTTTTTGCGTTACCTGCAATTAAGGCAACTGTACCAAGCCCGGCTTCGTTGGAGAAAATCCCTTTTGAAACCCCATGCTGAATGGCTTGACTTACTGTAACACCTACAAAACCGCCTGCAGCAGAAACAGGAGTAAAGGCATGCTCAAAAATCAAACCAAAGGCTGGAATAATCTGATCGATATTTAAAAAGATAATGATTAATGATCCGCCGATATACAATATCGCCATAATTGGAACAAAAAATCCAGCTACATTACTAATCCGTTTTATACCGCCAAATATAATTAATCCCGTCAGAATGACAAGAAGTATTCCGGTTATCCAGCCTGGAACGTGGAAACTGTTGCTCATCACATCTGCAATCGTATTTGACTGCACACCATTCCCCGTTCCAAGAGCAGCAATGGCAGCAAAAATAGCAAATGCGGCTCCTAACGGCTTCCAGTTTTTCCCTAATCCACGCTCAATATAATACATTGGCCCGCTGGAATACTCGCCTTTTTCATTTTTCACACGATATACTTGAGCAAGAAGAGCCTCGGCATATTTGGTTGCCATTCCAAGCAGTCCGGCAATCCACATCCAGAAGATAGCTCCTGGACCTCCTAGTGTTATCCCGGTAGCTACCCCGGCAATATTCCCATTACCAATCATTCCGGCCAGCGATGTCATCAATGCTTTAAAGTTGCTGACATCCCCTTCTGCATCCGCGTCTTCCTTGTCTTTCGTAAATGCTAGTTTAAAAGCATATCCTAACTTTTTGAATTGAAGTCCCTTTAAAATAATAGTTAAAAAGATTCCTGTTCCAAACAGCAATATCAAGCTGGGTGCTCCCCAGAGAAATGCGTTAATCTTATTCAAGATGTCTAACATAATAAATACCCCCATGTTTTATGTTTGACTCTATAAAGTTAGAACTCCCCCTCTTTAAAACGCTTACAATTTATTGAAATTAATTTCCCCCTTTGATGTGTTCTATATCAGCGAGCAACACCAATATACAAAATTCGACAAAATTCGTCAATATGTCTATAAATATCCAAAACTTTCACATTTATTTATAAACTATTTTTTACTAAACAGGGAATTCATTTTTTTTGCAAAAAAAGACTGGCTTTATTTAACCATTAGCCAGCCAATCTCTAAAACATAGACTATAATCAAATTATTACTTTGCTTTTTTTCTTTCCAAATATTCCCTTTGCAATATCCCCATTATTATTTCATCTGAAAATTGATTATTTAGATAAAGGGATTCTCTAATGACACCTTCTTTTTTAAAACCGGCTTTTTCATACGATTTTATTCCCCGCAAATTATGGGAATAAACTTCAAGCTGTAATCTGTTTAAACGTAATTTTTCAAAGGCAAAGGAAAGGGCCAGTTGTACCGCTTCTGTGCCGTATCCTTTATTAAAATATTTTTTATGATGAAGCGCGATGCGGAACCCCGCTTTATTGTTTTCTTTATCAATATCCAAAATAGACAAATCACCAATTAATTCGTCACCATCGATTAAGCAAATGGAAAAATCAAACCTTGTGTCATCTTTTGTAATGCGTTCGAAATGTTCATATAATTGTTCTAGGGTAAAAGCATTTTTTGTTCCTGTCATATACATAATTTCATCATCTAGCGTCGCTTGATAAAAACTTTTCATATCTTCTTTCTGAACCGGCCGCAAATAAACTCTGTTTCCTTTCATTTTTGGTACCTCCTAACTAAGAACATAGCCATTGCCGTTTACTTTTGATCTGTCTTATAATACATTCGAGTTAGAATGTGTAATCAGTAGCTAAAGTGCATTTTTACTGACAACATTTGAAATAAGTGAGGCAAGGGGGAAAAAGATTGGAGAAGGATTTTGACAGAGCTATTGACTTGCGGAAAGACGGGAAGCTTAAAGAATCTAATGAGCTTTTAGCCAAACTGGTGCAGAAATTCCCGGATAATCCAATAATCAATTATCAATACGCCTGCAGCTTTGATCTATTAGGGGAAGAGAGAAAAGCAGTTCCCTTTTATGAAATGGCTATCCATTTGGGGCTTCCGTCCAAAGAAATGCAGGAAGCAATATTAGGATTAGGGAGTTCCTACCGGGCTTTAGGGGAATACGAAAAATCCAAGTCTGTATTTCAAAAAGGAACGGAGTTATTCCCGAACAATCGAGCAATTCAAACCTTTTATTCCATGACCTTGTACAACTTGCAGGAGCACCGCAAAGCAATGGAATTATTGTTAAAATGTTTAATAGATACGACAAAGGATAATAAAATTCTAAGTTATAAAAAAGCCATTGCATTTTATGCGGACAGACTGGATGAAACATGGGATTAAGATGCGGAATTTCCCCTTAGCAAAAAGGCGGCAGATACCGTTTTTACTTAACTTATAGCTTTTCACGGCTGCAACGTATCTGCCAATCCTATCATTACAGATTTTCGTAAATTTCGATTAGTGTTCCGGCCGGATCCCGGAAATGGGCTACTTTAATCATCCAGTCCTTTTGTTCCGTCGGTTTGGAAATAAACTTCACTTTGTTTTTTAGTTGCTGATATGCTTCTTCCACGTTATCCACCTTAAAAATTAAAGCTGCCCGGTCTGCCATTTCAATATTTGCCGAATACTCTTCACCTATCGCTTCTGCCATTTGCCTCCGTTCAAATAACCCTAATGTAACTCCATTAAATTTAAAATCAGCATAATTCGAGTTTTCATTTCCCCAAGTTACTTCAAATCCTAATACATCCCGATAAAAGAGAAAACATTCCTTATAATTATCTGCGAGCAAGCGTACGTGCGTTAGCTCCATCCTAGACCTCCTCTTATTTCATATCTATTTTTGTGTTTTTTCTTCTCTTTACTAGAAACCTCCTTCATCATTTAATTTTTACCAAACATAAATATATTTCATCATTTATATTTTTTCATCCTACTTTTTTACTAAATTTTAAAAATTTTTAAAATCCGATTAATCCTGCCTGTTATTAAACGAACGTTTCATTAAAACAAACGATTGTCCAAAGCAATGATAAGCTGCAGTTTCTTAACGAGCCCTTTTAATTAAACCAAACGTTTGTACAAAAAAATCGGGCAACGCATCCATCAAGCGTTTCCCGATTCAATGATTTTTTCTCAAGTATTTTTACAGAAACATGCCTTACTCTACCGTTACACTTTTAGCCAAATTCCTTGGTTTATCGACATCATTTCCCCGGTACAGTGCTGCATAGTAAGCCAACAATTGCAGTGGAATTACGCTAATAAGCGGGGTAAGCAATTGCTGCACTTTTGGTATGACAAAACTGTCTGCCGTCTGTTCCAGCCCTTTCATACTAATTACCATCGCATTGGCACCACGGGCTACCACTTCCTGTACGTTGCTGCGAATGGAATAATTTACATGTTCCTGGGTAACCAGGGCAATTACCGGAGTCCCCTTTTCAATAAGGGCAATCGTCCCATGTTTTAATTCTCCTCCAGCAAATCCTTCCGCTTGGATATAAGATATTTCTTTCAGTTTCAATGCGCCTTCTAAGGAGACGTAGTAGTCGGAACCCCGGCCGATAAAAAAGGCATTTCTCGCTGAATGCAAATAATTTTTAGCTAGCTTCTCCATTTCTTCCTTATGATCCGTCAATACATCCATTGCATTAGCTGCAATTGCCAGCTCCTGCATAATATCAAATGGCAGTTTCCGGCCTTTTTCATTGGCCGTATCTGCTGCTAAAATAGCAAGTACTGCAATTTGGGCGGTGTATGCTTTTGTCGAAGCAACGGCAATTTCCGGCCCGGCATGTAAATGTAGGGTGTAATCCGCTTCCCGAGAAAGGGTGGAACCGGGCACATTCGTAATCGTTAATGCCGGATACCCCAATTCTTTAACTTTTACTAGAACTGCACGGCTGTCCGCCGTTTCTCCGCTTTGGGAGATGAAAATAAACAACGGTTTTTCTGATAACAATGGCATGTTGTAGGAAAATTCACTGGCAACGTGCACTTCCACAGGAATGTTAGCCAATTTTTCCAATAATACTTTTCCGGCTAAACCGGCATGAAAGCTCGTTCCTGCAGCAACAATATAAATACGGTCTGCATTTTTCATTGCTTTCCGTATGGAGGCATCGATTGCAAAACCTCCCTTTTCCCCCTGGTACTCCTGTATAATTTTCCGCAAAACGATAGGCTGTTCATCAATTTCTTTCAGCATATAGTGAGGATACGTCCCTTTTTCAATGTCACTTGCATCGATTTTTGCTGTATACGGTAATCTTTGAACCGTTGTACCGTCAAATTTTTTAATCGTCACTTCATCAGTTGTTACTAGCACCATTTCCATATCATGAATTTCCACGTACTGATCTGTTTCTTTTAACGTTGCCATCGCATCGCTGGCAATAACGTTAAAGCCTTTCCCTACGCCAATTAGAAGGGGGCTTTTATTTTTTGCCACATACATTGTTTCTGGACGTTCCCGATCCAGCATGCCAATAGCAAAAGACCCTTTTAACAGCCTTACTGATTTGCGGAAAGCTTCCTCTGTATCTTGGACCGTTTCATACATTTTTTCCATGAGCTGAACAATTACTTCTGTATCCGTCTCACTAGCAAACCGCACATCAGCAAGATATTCTTCTTTTAATTGCTGGTAGTTTTCAATAACCCCATTATGAACAATGGCAAATCTTCCTGATGCACTTTGATGGGGGTGGGCATTTTCTTTGCTCGGCTCTCCATGGGTCGCCCAACGAGTATGTCCGATGCCAACGGATGCTGGAGAAACCCCTTCGGCCGCCTGTTTTAAAGCAGAGATTCTGCCTTTTACTTTCGTTATCTTTAATTCGTCCTCATTTATTAAAGCAATTCCGGCAGAATCATAGCCGCGATATTCTAACTTTTCCAATCCGTGGAGCAACACTTCCGTTGCCCTTTTTTCCTTGCCAATAAAACCTACAATTCCGCACATGTCAATGTCCTCCTATGAAGAGGGGCAGGGATAAATGCATAATAAGCCGTATAAACTCGGCTTGTTTTATCTTTGGGGCACCATCTCTGCCCCTTTCTCGTATTGTCTACATCTTGTTTTATTCCTTTGTGCAATAAGTTGCCTTATTGTTTTATGAATAAAACGTAACGATTGAGATGTACAATCGGGAGGCATCCGCCGAATCCTTCGATCAACCTCCACCTCGTCAACTATTTTCCCCTTACGACAGGAAAATAGTCCTGGCGCTTTTTAAAATAACTTCTATGTGATCCTCCTTTCTATTTTTAGAATGGAAATATTTTAACACGATTCGTTGTTCCTGTCATCCAATTTAAAAAAGGTACCAGGAATACCCTGACACCGGCAAAATTATTTTTTGTTTGTTCCCCGGAAGACGCGGGCGCTTCTTGCATATTCCACATCCGGAACTTCTAAACGGGCGTTTATTACACGGGCAGCTGCAAACAAATAATCGGATAAGCGATTCATATATTTTAGCGGGATTGGTGACGCTTCCTCAGCCTTCATCAAACTGACAATTTGGCGCTCCGCTCTTCGTGTGACGGTTCTAGCTAAATGGAGAGTGGCTGCTGCCTGGGCCCCGCCTGGAAGGATAAACCGCTCCAATTTTGGAGCTTCGTCTATCATTTCGTCAATCCGCTTTTCCATATATTCAATCGGCTCTTCCGTTAATGTATATGGCCGTTTCTCTGTTACATTGGATAATTCGGTCCCACAGTCAAATAATTCATGCTGGATTTTTTCTAAATCTTGAATGATGTCGGCAAATAACTTTTCCTGTTCTTTCAATTCTGCAACCGCTTTGCCAATAAAAGAATTGGCTTCGTCAATCGTGCCGTAGGCTTCCACCCGAATATTGTCCTTTTCGACTCTTCCGCCAATCAGGCTTGTTTTCCCTTTGTCTCCAGATTTCGTATATAATCTCATTGTTCTCCCTCCTAAAAGTTTAACATTTACCTTGGCCAGCTCAAAAACGATGTCTTTCCTTTTGTTTTCGCTGCAAATATTTTTCGATTGCTTTTTTTGTTTCGTTATAGACACTTTTCCCGATACAGCGTCCAATGTCCGTTGCTGCTCCGGCATAGGGAAAGTTCCTTCCACTTTGTGTTGCTGCAATTAAAATGCTGTCGGTTGGTGTTCCCGTGGCAATCGTCTTCGTTTCTTCATCGACAATTTCCAATTCCCGCAAAACTTGTGCTTTCCCTTCCGTAGCTGTCATAACCCCTTGGATAAATGCCTCATCTGACAACTTTCCGTTTACAAATACCCAAATATTTATCGTCCCCACTTCCACAGGAACAGGCTTCTCCGCTTTCGTACTGTCAATGGCATTCCCTATCCCCGCCGTAACAACGGTCAGTACAGAAAAATCTTCCTCCTCATAAAAGCCATAACATGCATCATCCATTTCAACGGCTGTCATCATAGCAACCGTCTGTGTCAAAGGGAAACCAAAATTTGCTAAATAGCCTTCCATCTCCTTGACAGGACGAGCATGTTGATAATCAGGCGGAACTTTACGATTAATAAAAACGGACCGCCAGCCGATGCCGGAGCCGACTACGCCGGAAGAAACGGTTCGTAATGCCTTTGGTGACTGCAATACAATTTTTTCCTTTTCTATTTTTAATAGGGAGGCATCAATGTTCCATCGGCTTTCATCTGAGGAGTCCAATTCTGGTTTAATATGAATCTGCGGCTTCGCGATATCGTAATGGGCTTGCTTTCGCACTTCTGTCTGATAAACTTCTTTTATTTGGGACTCAGTCAGCACCTCATCAGGGGAAGAAAGCAATTGCATCCTTCCATTATTTAACAGCAGCAGTCTGTCACAATAAAGACTGGCTAAATTCAGCTCATGAAAAACGGAAACGACGGTTAACTTTTGCTTTTTCAATAAATCGAGCAAATTTTTTTGATGGGCTAAATCGAGATGATTCGTCGGTTCATCCAAAAGCAGTATGTCCGGCTGTTGTACTAATGCCTGGGCTAAATATACACGCTGCTGCTCACCTCCTGATAATTCCTGAAGGGTTGCATGTTGCAGATGGAGGGTATTCGTTTCTTCCATTACTTGCTGTACAATTTTTTCATCCTCAATTGTCCATTGATGGAATACTCCCTTTTGATGTGCATAACGGCCAAGTTCCACTGTTTCTTTTACCGTATAGGAAAAAGCTTGGGGGGAGATTTGCGACAGAACAGCAATTTTTTGCGCTAATTTTTTTCGGCTATATTGATGAATTTCTTTGCCGTCGATTAAAATTTTTCCTTCCATAACCGGTAAAATACCGCTGATTATTTTTAATAAGGTCGTTTTTCCGCTACCGTTCGGCCCCAAAATGCCAAAAAACTCTCCCTTTTCTACTGAAAAGCTTATATTTTGGACTATAGGATCCGAAAAATAGCCGCCAGTAACCCGCTCTAGTTTTAGCATATTCTCCACCCCTTATTTTCGCTGCCTTTGTTTTAATAAAATACTGGCAAATATCGGCGCCCCGATTATTGCCGTTATAACTCCTATCGGGAGAACCCGGGGGGAAATAATCATCCGGGAAACTAAATCCGTTAAAATTAGGAACCCGCTTCCAGCAAGCATGGAGAGAGGCAACAGATGCACATGATTCGGTCCCCACAAACGCCTGACCATATGGGGAATAACCAATCCAACAAAACTTATTGCTCCCGAAACTGCCACTGCCGCTCCTGTCAATATTGACCCGGCAAGCAGTATGAGCAATTTTCGCTTTGCCACATCCACCCCAAGATGCTCCGCCCTTTCCTCTCCAAATGACATCGCATTTAGTTCTTTCGCATTCATCCATAAGAGAACAGTGCCGATAATAAAGAACGGAACGATGATCGCAACATAGCTCCAGCCGCGCATGGCAACACTTCCGAGCAGCCATCCGATAATCGCTTCCAATTCATCCCCGGAAAGAGCGATGAGCAAAGAAATAAAAGCGCCTAAAAAAGAGCTGAAAATTACACCCGTTAAAATGATCGTCTCCACCCGCAACGTCCGGTCTGCCATCCTGGCGAAATATAACACAGCAATAATCGTTAAAAAGGCACTGATGATACTAAATACCGGCAACGTAAAATTACCAAGGAGCGGAATGGAAAGATGGAAAAAGAGAGTGGCCACTGCTCCGACCGAAGCTCCGGAAGAAATGCCTAAAATATACGGGTCTGCCAGCGGATTTCGCAGTAATCCTTGGAAAGCCGCACCGGCAATGGCCAGTGAGGCTCCAACAAATCCGGCCAGCAAGACTCTAGGAAGCCGAATTTCATAAACGATATTGACGTACATATCCTTTACCTGATCCATAATCGGCAAGTGAAAAATTTGTGCACCAATAATTTTCACAATGTCCAAAACCGGTACATGGACACTGCCTATCGATATAGCTGCAACGATGGAACAGAGAAGGAATACAATGGTACTGACGTAAGCCAGCATATATTTACTCTTTAAAAAGCTCTGGATAGACAACTTGAGCTAGCTCCTTTGCACCTTCTGCCAGACGGGGACCGGGACGGCTCACAATATCGGAATGAACATCATAAACATCTTGATTTTTTACCGCCGTAATGCTTTCCCATCCTTCACGGCGAAGCACCCCGCCAGTCGCATCCTCTTCATAAAATCCATACGTTGTCACGATAACATCCGGATTTAATTCAACGACTTTTTCCGGGTCGATTTGTACCCAGCCATCTAATTCTGCTGCTGCATTTTTGGCATGGATGATTCGCAGAAGTTCATCAAAGAACGTATTCGTTCCGGCAGTATAAATATCCGGGGCTGGGGAAACTTCAAAAAACACCGCTTTTTGTTCTTCTTCCGGAATTTCTGCCGTCAGTTCTTCCAATTCGGCAAACTGTTCTTTCATCGTTAAAATTACTTCATCTGCTTCGGAAGTTTTTCCGGTTATTGCACCAATTTGCTCAATCACTCCATAGGTGCTTTCAATATCTTGGGCATCGGCTGCAACGAATACCGGAATATCCGCATCTTTAATTTGCTCTAACGCTTCTTGCGTGCTATTCAATCCGGACTCGTGGGCGAGAACCAAATCCGGTTCAAGGCCGAGAATCGCTTCCACATTTAGCTCCAGTCCACCTACTTTTTCCTTTTCCAATACTTCTTCCGGATAATTATCATAGTCGGAAACCCCGACAATTTGTTCCCCTAATCCAAGGGCATAGGCAATCTCTGTATTGCTGGGAATTAGTGATACAATCCGCTCCGGCGCCTTTTCGAATGTCATTTCTTCACCAATCGCATCCGTAACCGTAACCGGAAATGCGGAATTTTCCTCTGTTTCTGCACTATGTTGGGATTTTTCTGCACGTGCTGCTTCTTCTCCTGCTTCGTTTTCCGGCGTATTGCTGCATGCTGCTAATAACATAACCGAAAAGAATAAAATAGCAAGTATTGCGAACAGTGCTCTTTTCATGCAACGACCTCCTTTATTTTTGCCGAAAATAAAAAACATCTTCACGAGAAATGAAGATGGCAGCAAAAAGGATAAAATGACACAAATATCCCTTTGCACCTTCCTATTCCTCGTAGGTTTGGTGCACAAAGAATACAGGCAGGTCTCCTGGCTTATGGTCATCGCTTACTGCACCTTCCCGTAATAGCTTACAGTGGCATATGCAGCTTGCTCCCAATTACAGTGGCGGGACCGCGTTGGATTTTCACCAAACTTCCCTATTATGATTTCCGAAGAAATCACCTGTACTCTTATATTCATTTTTCACTTACATTTATTATACAGTGTAAAATACTATTTTCCACTATTTTTATAAAAATAAGTATATAATTCACTGATTTTCTAATATGAAACAATATGGAAGCTCTTAATTTTTCGCTTCCACTACTGTTAACAAGAATTCTTACTGATGTTTCTCTAAAAATTCGAGCATCCGTTTATAAACGAGTATTTCATTTTCCTTTTTCGAAAAGCCGTGGCCTTCATCTTCCAGAACAAGATATTCCACATCCCGTCCCTTTTCCTTTAATTTCGCGACGATTTGGTCCGATTCTTCCTTCACTACCCGCGGGTCTTTCGCTCCCTGAATAACGAGCATTGGCTTCGTCATTTGCTCTAAATAGGTAATCGGGGAATCCTTTTCAAAACGTTCCTTATCCCTTTCCGGATCCCCGAGCCACCGGTCCATAATCGGCTGCCAATGAGGAGGCACCGATTTAACAAAGGTAAAGAGATTGGATGGACCAAAAATATCCACCACCGCCCTAAAATATTCCGGATGACGTCCATGGAGCAGAAGGGCCATATATCCGCCATAGCTGCCGCCTACAAGAAACAATTTTTCTCTGCTGGATATACCCTTTTGAAATAACCATTCTATTCCGGCAACATTATCTAAGCGCGGCCCTTCTCCCCAATCCCGTTCTACTAATTTTACAAAGGAGGAGCCGTATCCGGTGCTTCCCCGAAAGTTAGGGGCGAAAATCGTATATCCCCGATTGAGAAATACTTGAAACATGGCACGGTAAAATTTCTGTTCCGCCGCCTGCGGACCCCCATGGGGCCAAAAAATGGTGTACCCATTATCATTTTCCGGTTTTGCTCTAAACAGCAATGCTTCAATCTCCATACCGTCGAAGGATGGATAAGTCACTACCTCCGGTTCGACCATATCTTCCCGGGATACTCCAAGCACACGGTTCGCAGTTAGCATTTCCCATCCTTTTTCAGGAACATATTTATATATATTCATCGGCACCGTTGCTGACCCGCCAAGGGCATACACATTTCCCGATTCTGCTACATGCACCTTCGAAAAGATATCAATTGGCGCCTCAATTTTTTCCAACACATCGTCTTTTAAATGATAGCGATAGAAAAAATGGGCCACTCCTTTTTCTGTAACAACATAAAACTGTTTATTCTGTTTATCCCATGTTAAGCTGATGACACTTTCCTTCTCTATTTTCCGAACGGGGGCAAACCTTTTCGATTGAATGTCAAATTTCGCAATATAGGCGAATTCACTGTCATAATCGGTAAGGAAATAAATTGTATCGTTGTCGGTAAAAACAGGAGAATAGGCAACATGGACTTTTCCCCGGTCTGGGGTTAAATAAAGGGTTTCCTTTTCGGTTTTAACAAACCCGATAACGTACGTATTGGCGAAAGCACGTAAATATACGAGAGACTTTTCGTCTTCCGATACTGCCGCCAATTCCGTCGGAGAAACTTCTCCTTCAAGCAGCAGCACATCGCTCTTGTCTTCCAAATTGTACACCCGTGTATTCAAAAAATTCGGATTGTCTTTTGACGTATTATAATAAATCCGTTTCCCGTCTTTGCTTAAATGGGAAAGAATGTATTTCTCGTCTTCTTCTCCGGTAACTAACGGCTGAGGCAAACCGCCATCATACGGAATGGCATAGATTTGGTAATTTTCATCCCCGTCCCGGTCATACCCGGCGAGCACAAATTTATTACTCGGATCGATTTTAATATAACCAATCGACTCATCATGATGGGCAAACAGGTAAGGAAAACGGGAATTTTTCAAATCGATTGCCCACAAATTCATTTTTCCGTTTAAGTTAGAGCTGAAAATTAACCTCTCTTCATCATTGCTGAAGGCAAAGTCGGTAATCGCATACGTTCGAAAAAACTGTTCTACCGTCGGTTTCGGAAAATCAATCATATTCACTTCCCCCTTTATTTATAAAAAAAGAGCATCCAAAGTTAAGGCAAACTCTAGATGCTCCATTGTCCTATTCTTTTACCCCAAATAACTCTTCAACTACTTTTACAATACGGTCGGTATAATTCTCACATGCTTCTTCCGTCGGTGCTTCCACCATAACGCGAATGAGCGGTTCGGTACCAGACGGCCGTACCAGTACGCGGCCTTCATTCCCAAGCTCTTTTTCCACTGCTTCAATTTCTTCTTGAATTCGGCTATTTGTCATTGCCTCTTCTTTATTGGCAACCTTCACATTTTTTAACACTTGCGGGAACACCTTCATTTCCGATGCCAACTCGGATAATGGCTTTCCGGTTTCTTTTATTACATTTAATAATTGTAGCGCGGATAACATGCCGTCTCCCGTCGTCGTGTGATTCAGAAAGATAATATGTCCCGATTGTTCCCCGCCCAGCACATATCCGCCTTTTCGCATTTCTTCCATTACATATTTATCCCCGACGGCGGTTTTCTTGCTGGATATTTCATTCGCTTCCAATGCTTTGTAAAAGCCGATATTGCTCATTACAGTGGAGACAACCGTATTGTGAGGGAGCATTCCTCTTTCTTTTAAAAACTTAGCACAAATGTACATAATTTGGTCCCCGTCGACCAAATTCCCCTTCTCGTCTACAGCAATCAAACGGTCCCCATCTCCGTCAAACGCAAGGCCGACGTCCGCTTCTTTTTCCAAAACAAAGGCCTGCAGCGATTCGGGATGGGTTGAGCCTACACCATCATTAATATTCAACCCATTTGGTGTAGAACCAATCGAAAATACGTCTGCTTCCAAATCGGCAAATAAATGGGTAGCAAGGCTCGATGTTGCTCCATGGGCACAATCTAAAGCAACGGTTAATCCTTCCAAATCATTATCAATTGTATCCTTAAGAAAGGATAAATACTTTTGTCCGCCTTCATAGTAATCATTAATATTTCCGATGCCAGCTCCGGTTGGACGAGGCAAATTATCTTCCGCATCAAGCAAACGTTCCATCTCGTTTTCCTGTTCATCACTTAATTTGAAACCATCCGGGCCAAAAAACTTTATCCCATTATCTTCCACCGGATTATGGGATGCGGAAATCATAATTCCCGCACTGGCGCTTAGCGCTTTCGTTAAATAAGCAACTCCAGGAGTAGAGATAACACCGAGCCGCATTACTTCTGCACCAACGGAAAGCAAGCCTGACACAAGGGCCCCTTCCAGCATTTCTCCTGAGATTCTCGTATCCCGGCCAATAATCACTTTCGGCTTCTCTGATTTTTGTCCTAACAAATATCCACTGACACGTCCAAGCTTAAAAGCCAATTCAGGAGTTAATTCAACGTTGGCCACTCCTCTGACACCATCAGTTCCAAAGTATTTTCCCATTAATGATCTCTCCTTTACTTCCATACCCACAGATTATCGTTGAGAGCTATGTAATTCTTACTGTGCAATTTCAATCGTTACTTCTTCTACATCCAGTTCCACCGTTAAATCGTCCATATTTGGAATTTCTACCGCTACAGGCAATGAAATCTCGCCTGCAGCGGATTGTTGCACGGTAACATAAGGGATAATCTCTTCCCTCAAAACTTCTTTCGTAACGGATTGATTACCAGTAATGGTAACATCCAACTGCCCATTTTCCGGCTGTATAAATTGAAATTGTTCTTCATCAATTCCCCGCACTTCAATAGGCACGTTCCGGAATACGCGTGTTTCCTTAATTTCTATCGATACTTCAATCGATTCTACATCAGGGACGATAATCCCTTCCGGCAATGCCAATTTCAGCTCGACCGTTCCAGACTCCCGAATTTCTGATAAATTAAGCTCTTCAGTTGCAATCGAACTAACGGTTTCCAAAACATTGCTTGTCCCAAAGATTTCAATTTCTTCCACGCTAGGGGTGATGGACAGTAGTTCGTACCCTTCCGGCAGCTCGCCGACGGTCGGTACTTCGACGCTGACCGTTTTGCTCGGATTATTTATTTCCGCAGATACAACAACTGTTTCAGGGTCCAGTCTAACATTTAATTCATTGCCCTGACCGTCGTAAACATTAATTGGCACTTCCCGATTCCGAATCGGCTCCGTTAATCCGGCTACATCTACAAATACTTTTACAATTTTCACTTGATCGATTACTGTTCGGGAGCTTGTAATTGTTACTACTTCTGGTTTTATCTCGAAACTGCCTAATTCGTATCCCGGCGGAAGCTGATCTTTATTAATAAATTCAACGGATATAGGGAATTCGGCACTTGCCCGCTCCTCAATGTACACTTCAACGCTCTTTGGCTCAATAAATACATCGAGTTCATCGGTAATGTTGTGCTCAATTTCTACAACGTGCTCCCCTTCTTCTAAGCCTTTCAAGTCGACAAAAACACTAAAATTACGCTGTACAACCGTTGGCCGCAAAACACTTGGAGGACCAGAAAGGCTGACAGTGACAAACTCCGGGACCCCTGTTACGACATAATTTTCTTCATCGATACGTATTTCTACAGGCACGTCATCAAGAGTTTCCGACTCTTTTGCCAAACCTGGAAGAGCAGCATTTGATTGGGTAGAGTTTTGATCTACATGGACGAAAACATACAAAATAATCGCGAAGGCTAATGAAGCAACTCGGACAAACCATTTGCTTTTAAACCAATTATCCATTCTTGCTTCCCCTCCGTTTCCAATACTTGCGGTGGTTCCCTTCCAATTCTATTTGGGACAGGTGGGCAGAAAGCATTTTTTGCAGCCGCTCTTCATCAATATCTCGATGCAGCTCCCCGTTTTTCGTACACGAAATGGCCCCTGTTTCCTCCGAAACAACGATGGTTAGTGCATCAGTAACTTCGCTAATCCCCATTGCCGCACGATGTCTCGTTCCTAATTCCTTTGATATAAATGGACTCTCTGAAAGCGGCAAGTAACAGGCAGCAGCATTGATTTTGCCATCTTTTATGATTACTGCACCGTCATGGAGGGGGGTGTTTGGCGTAAATATATTTGTGAGCAGCTGATGGGTCAGTTTCCCATCTACCATAATTCCCGTCTCAGCGTATTCGCCAATTCCCGTTTCCCCTTCGATAGTAATTAATGCTCCAATTCTCCTTTTGGCCATATATTTACACGACTCTACAATCGAACTGATTAACTGGCTTGTTATTTCTTCTTCCGATCTCGAACTGCGGGAAAACAGATTTCCCCGGCCAATTTGCTCCAGCGCCCTTCTTAGCTCCGGCTGGAATAATATGATGATGACAAGAAATCCCCATATAATCGCCTGATTTGTCAGCCATTTAATCGTTTGCAAGTCAAGTGCAATACTGATGAGCCATACACCGAGAATAACAGCAATTCCTTTTAAAAGCTGGATTGCCTTTGTTCCCCGGATGAGCATCATTAATTTATATATTACATACCAGACGAGAGCGATATCGATTCCAATACGCAAGAGATCAATAAAACTCAATCCCCCATCAAATGGCATGTTCACACATCCTTATCTGCAATATGAATTTTTCGGTGACGATAAATAATACTGATTCATATTATACCACCAATCAGCCCATATAACATCTACCGGAAAATAATAAGCTTAAAAAATGCGAATACAGCTGGAAGCTATATTCGCAACGTTACATTGCAAATACTTTTTGTATTATTTCGTTTATATGATACCATATCCATTCAAAAATACGGTCCACCGTTTTCAATTCGCCATTTACTTCCCCGACAGAGGCCATTAAGCCTTCCTGATCTTGAGAAGGTTCTTCTTCAATGAGCTTTCCATTAAAGATCGTTACATTGCCGTCTATTTTTCCTTTAACGACTAAATTGCCATTTTTTATTAATAAGTCATCTTCGATCGTTACGCCCTCCGGAACGATGACCGTATCTCCCTGAATAATCAGATTGTCAGTTTTGGATACGACCAGCTCATTGCTCTGATTCCAAAAAGAGAACATTCCGCCGAACATAAAGACAAAAAATACTGCAGCCGCCACCAGAAAAGGATGACCTTTGAATAAACGGATGACTTTCATTCGTTTTTTCTCTTTTGGCAAGGACTTCATGACATTTTCTGTAAAATGGAGAGGAGCAGCTATTTGCTCTGTACTCTGGATCAATGCAATCGTTCGGTTTAATTCATGAAAATGTTTCTGACATGCCTCGCACTCTTCCAAATGCTTGCTTAACACCAATTCTTCTTCCTTCGTTAAATCGCCGTCTAAATATTTATGCATTAATTTAATATGCTCTTTATGGGCATCCATTGTTTTCACTCCTTTACACGTGACGAAGCCTTTTCCGTAAAGCTTCCCGTCCCCGGTGAATTCTCGTTTTCACCGTTCCAATCGGTATGTCCAAAATTTCGCTAATCTCCTGGAGGGAAAATTCCTCTAAATAACGCAAAACGATAATGCTGCGATATTTTGGAGGGAGCTCTGAAATTTCCTTATGAATGTAACGCTGAAGTTCGTTGCTTTCCAGTTCTTCGGCCGGCGTACGGTCAGATGCAGCCATCTGGGAGTACATATCCAAGCCATCAGTTCCTTTAACTTCCGCATCAAGGAAATAATCCGGTTTTCTTTTTCGTATTCGGTCAATGGACAAATTCGTTGCAATCCGATACAACCAAGATGAGAATTTCCTGCGTTCATCAAAGGAATCGATATTTACGTACGCACGAATAAATGCCTCCTGTGCTATATCCTCCGCCTCGTGTACATTGCCTAACATGCGATAACAATGCTGGTATATCTTATTCTGATACAATTCAACAATTTCCCGATAGGCTGATTGATCCCCTTTTTTTACTTGCTTTATTCTTTCTTTTACGATATGTTCCATTCATTTACCTCCGCTTACTTGCGGTATTATTGTTACGTTTTAATCCGGTTGCAGGTTTCAATAAAAAATTTTTGATATTTTTAGCCTCTTCATCTATAAAATTGCAAATATTTTAATGTTGTCTTTTTTTAAATATCTTTTAATATAGTATACAGGATGTATAAAAGGAGGTAAATACGATGACAAGAACGGCTTTATTGAACAAAATTGAGGAATGCCGCAAAGAAATGCTTTTACTTAGCAAACAACACGATTTATCCTCCGATATTGTCATTTCTTCAAGCAGAAAATTAGACAAGCTGATTAATGATTACTTGAAATATTGTTCCGTCCCATAAAAATAGACATGAATCTGTTAAAAAGGATTCATGTCTATTTTATTTCATCGTTAATGACACAGACACCTCGAATATCCGGCTGGAGACTGAGGGGGCGTATTCCTTCCTGCATCCAAGCCTTATTTAAATTTTCTTGCGCTTCCTTAGAAGGCATAAAACTAATTCCGCAATCTCCGCCGCCGGCACCCGATGGCTTTCCTGCACCGCCATATTTTTCGGCGATGTCACTTAATGTTTTAAGCAATGGAGTCTCAATGTCCGCTCCAGCATCCTTGCCCAAGCGAGCCAACGCTTTCCGATTCTCTTTCGTTCCTTCCATAAGAAGCGGCAAATTCCCTTGCCGAACGCCATCTGCCATCTTCTTTACAGCATTACGGCTCTGATATAAAAATAATGCAAACCGTTCAGGATTAGCCTTTTTTAATTTTAATACTTGGTCGACAAGTTTCCCGGTTGAAGCTGCTTTTTTTGTCCAGCCAACACAAAACAATATATTATTCGGAATTGGGATTGGCTTTATGGATAAATAAAGCCAATTTTTCTCGATGAGATCATGTATAGATTTGCTATCCGACCATGCTTTCAGCAGCCATTCTGCCTGAAAAGAGGAATATTGGATCAGTCCGCCGAAACATGAGGCGGCAATGTCCGCCCCGGAGCCATTTCCTTGTATAATAACATGGGTTAAGGAAGCCAATTTAAAAATCAGTTCTTTATCCGCTTCCTCTTTCAAAAAATAATTTAAGATTGCTGTTACTGCTGCCGTCGTCACTGCAGCACTGGAACCGAGGCCATATTTTACTCCCGATTCATCTTTTAATTCACTGCGGATGGATAAACGGACAGGCGGAAAGGAAACTCCCTTTTCATCCAAATAGCGATACGCAATCGTCATTGCCTGTTCGACAAATTTCTTTCTCATATCCTCAATATGAAGAACGATATTCCCATTTTCCCATGAAAAAGATATATCGTTTAAGCCAAAATCCAACAAAGATACACGATTTTCGTCTGATGCCTGAATCTCTGCAAATATATAACGGTCTACCGCCATAACCAAACAATGTTCATCCGGTTCCAGTACAGCGAATTCTCCTGCAATCATCAGCTTCCCGGGAACGCGAATCGTCATTTTTTCTGTATGCAAGACTAATCCTCCTAAAGGTATGTAATTCCTGGTCCTGGCTTGCTCAATATGACATCAGTGACATCAGGTATCGATTTTAATGCTGCAGCAACTTTTGCTTCGGACTCGGGCAGGTAAAGCACTTTCACGTTTGGTCCGGCATCAATCGTAAAATAGGCCGGTATCCCTTCTTCCCGTAATTGCTGCACAGCATGCATTACCCGTACGGTTGAATCAAGCCAATAGGTAAACGGCGGATTTGCTGCTAACGTTGTTGCGTGCATTTTCAGACAGTTTGATTCGGCAATGGAACCGAGTTTTTCAAAATCCTTTTCCCGAATTGCTTCTTTAATATTTTCCAAATCATTCGGGACGGAAGCTAACCAACCGGAGTAATACGGGGAAGTATCCACCGTACGTTTCATGCCAGAACGGCTTGATACTTTTTTTGTTTTTGCAGTTAAGACAACGCCAGCCATGCGAACATCCCAGTAATTTTCAGAAGCAATCGGAACTCCATAGGAATCCGAGCCGTCTTCCTTCTCCCCCATTTGCCATTCAACAAAACCACCGTATATGGAACGGCAGGCAGAGCCAGAACCTTGTCTTGTCAAAATGGAAAGCTCTTTATCGTCCAGCTGTAAACCTAATGCTTTCGTTGCCGATGCTGCCAGCGCTGCAAAACCCGATGCTGAAGAGGCAAAACCGGCTGCCGTAGGAACTTCATTTGTAGAATCAATATGAGCATACCGTTCCGTCTTACTATAGGAGCGAATTAAATCGAGGTAGGAAGAAACCCGCTCGTAAGCTTCCCCTTCCACTTCTTTGCCGTTTAAAATAAAAACGTCCTTTGACAAATCATCGCGGAATTCCGTCGTCGTTACGGTGTAAAAACCGTCAAGCGTTAAAGACAGGCTGCTGTTTGTCGGCAATATTAATTTTTCATTGCGCTTTCCCCAATATTTAATTAAAGCAATATTCGTATGTGCTTTCGCTGTTACTCTCAATGACTTAACTCCTTTTTTTCGCATTAATGGTGTATTTACCTATCCATACTTAATCATGCACGTAATTTGTATTATTCCATGCTTATATAAATAATTCCACCAGCGAAAGGATAGGCTGGTGGAAAATGAATTTAGCTTGGGCAAACATTCCACATGCATTTGCTTAAGCGATTAGGAAATTTATTCTTCCATCGAGCTACTCGGGCTCTTCTTTAAAACAAAAGGCCATACTGCATGGGCACCATATTTTCTTAATTTTTCTGCCAGCTGACGGGAATGCATTTCATTCTGGGCAAGAGCAATAATACAGCCTCCATTTCCTCCGCCAGTCAATTTCGCTCCAAGGGCACCTTCTTGCTTAGCAAAATAAATTAGCCGATTTAACCCAGCGTCACTAACCCCTAACGCCTCTAATTCTTTTTGTGCTTCATCTAATAATTGGCCTAAAATGTATTTTCCGGCCTTCTCCAATGCATGTTTTGCCTGATACGTCAATTCACCGATCCGTTCCAATTTCCGCTGGATTTTTTTCGGTGCTGCTTTCAATAAGCGGGCAACCGACTCAACAGATGAACGGGTGTCCCCGACCCGGCCAGAATCTGCCACGATGAAGTGAAAGTCTTCCTTCAAATGAATGTACTGAATTGGAGATTCTTTTTCAAACCAAATAGGAGAATCCAGCGTTATCGTCAATGTATCGATTCCGCTTGGTGACCCATGGGCAAACCTTTCAGCAATATTCGCCAGGTTCAGTATTTCCTTTTCATTGTAGGAACGGTTTGCATAGGCAAAAAGTGACCGGATAATCGAAATGGCTACAGAGGCGCTTGAGCCAAGACCTTTCCCGGGAGGAATGGATGAGCTTATACGAATAAGCAAATCCCGGCATGGCAAGCCTAAATAATCTAATGTTCCTCTGATACATTTGGCGATTCCCTTTAACGAATGTGGGACGGAATCCATCGGACCATGATAAAAGGCGCTGTCCAGTTTTACCGATCCTGGCACGTATTCTACGACGGTTTCCACACCGATTAGCGGAAATGGAAGGGCAATTGCGGGCTGTCCGTGTACAACCGCATGTTCCCCTATTAGTATCACTTTACTGTGAGCAACGCCAATCGCTGTTTTTTCTGTTGTCGTTACCTTTTCTGCACTCATTTTGTCAACTGTTCCACCAATTCTTTTGCTTTACCAACACGGATTTCTTTTCGTTTAATCAATTCTTCTGCAACGATATCAATCATCTCCCCTGTAGCTCCTGCAGCTATTGCAACCGAGCGAGAATGCAATGCCATGTGTCCTTTTTGAATTCCGTCTGTTGCCAATGCCTTTAACGCTCCCAAATTTTGTGCTAATCCTACAGCAACAATAACTTCCGCCAATTCTCTTGACGATTGGATATCCATCAGATCTAAAGCGAATTTCGCCAGCGGATGAACCCGTGTTGCACCACCGACAGTGCCGATAGACATTGGTAATTCCAATTCCCCGACTAAATTACCTTCTTCATCTTTATACCACTCGGTCATTGACGTATATACACCATTTCTGCTTGCATATGCATGGGCTCCGGCTTCCACTGCGCGCCAATCATTCCCCGTCGCTATAACTACCGGATCAATTCCATTCATAATTCCTTTATTATGAGTAACCGCCCGGTACGGGTCAGACGCGGCAAACTCATAGGCAAGAATAACCCCATCCCTAACTTCCTCGCCAGAGAAATCTCCGGTTTTCAGCAGTTCTGGAGGAATGACGCACCGTGCCTTTGCCAAGCATTGATCAGCGTAGTTTGAGAGAATTCTTAAATACACTTTTCCTTTCGTCAATTCCTCTACCGTCGGGGCAAGGGATTCAACCATTGTATTGATAATATTTGCCCCCATCGCATCACATGTATCGATATATAAATGCAATATAAGCATTTTGCTATATGCCGATTGTGCGTCATCATTCAAGATGCGGACATCTAAATCCTTTGCACCGCCGCCCCTTGCAACAATACTCGGATATGCATCATTGGCAGCTTTAATTAGCATCTCCTTTTCCTTAAGCAATGTTTCCTTTGCCTTAGAGAAATCCTCACAGCCAACGACCTGAATCTGACCAATCATAATTCTCTCCGTTGAAGTGGCCGTAAACCCGCCTGCCTGGCGGACAATTCTTGCAATATGACTCGATGAGGCAACGATTGAAGCTTCCTCTACTGCCATTGGTACGACATAATCTTTGCCATTAATTAGAAAGTTCAAGCCAAGACCAAGAGGAAGCTGAAATGTACCGATGACATTTTCAATCATTTTGTCCGCAGTATCAACCGTTAATGGAGCATCTTCCGTAAGCTTCGTAAAATTATCGTCAGAAAAAGTATGTAGCTTTTTTAACAAACTTCTACGTTCTTCCACCGACATATTATAGAATCCAGGTATTCTGGATGTTTCCATAGTGTATCATCCTTTTAATCCAATTCTTAATTTCGCACGATAATCCAGTAATATTATAACATGTTCTTCTTATTATCTTTATTAGAAAAAAGCAAATTATGATAAAAAATTCTTCAAAAGTTATCTCTATTAATTCTATCTTAACTTATTATGTAAAAAAACCGCGTATAATGCAAATAAACAAGGTATTCATACCTTGTTTATTTCCTCGCTGTGTATAAAGCTTTCATAATGAGCCATGAAGGACTCGAACCTTCGACCCTCTGATTAAAAGTCAGATGCTCTACCGACTGAGCTAATGGCTCTGCTTGCCTTTACAAAAAGGCAAAAAAATGGCTGGGCTACTAGGATTCGAACCTAGGATCACGGGACCAAAACCCGTTGCCTTACCGCTTGGCTATAGCCCAACAATAAAAATTCAGTTAATGGTGGAGGGGGAGAGATTCGAACTCCCGAACCCTGAGGGAGCGGATTTACAGTCCGCCGCGTTTAGCCACTTCGCTACCCCTCCATATATTTTCCTTTAACTTATATTTTATGCTTATGAAATGAATGGTGCCGGCCAGAGGACTTGAACCCCCAACCTACTGATTACAAGTCAGTTGCTCTACCAATTGAGCTAGACCGGCATATTTATTAACAAGTATAATTAGCATAAAACTTATGGGAAATATTGGGTTGCTCGTCGTGTTGCAAGCTTATTCAGTGACGCAGCACTCCTCGCAACTCGCAGCATATTCGGCAGATGCATTGCTCGTTGCTCTACCAATTGAGCTAGACCGGCAAAGGAAAAATACCCTTAGACACAAATGGTGGAGGATACAGGGCTCGAACCTGTGACCCCTTGCTTGTAAGGCAAGTGCTCTCCCAGCTGAGCTAATCCTCCAGAAAAAGTGACCCGTACGGGATTCGAACCCGTGTTACCGCCGTGAAAGGGCGGTGTCTTAACCACTTGACCAACGGGCCATATCGGTAATAAAATTTGTGGTTTTCGAACTGACGAATTCTATTATAACCGGGTTTCGACAATTTGTAAAGGGTAAAATTATTTAAGTTTACCGATTTTCTTTGTTATACCTTCAATCCATTCGTATTTTTTAATCGAAGAAACTTGAATTTATATTTCTGTGTGGAAAAAGTTTATTTTTACCAACAC
>NZ_BMEV01000026.1 GCF_014637175.1 Compostibacillus humi
CCTCTTCCTTTACTAGTAGATTTTATCTTCTTCCCACTAGTATACTGATTTATCCAGTGACGTAAAACCGAATGAGATGAAATATTGAACTTTTCACAAGTCGTTCTTAAACTACCTTCTCCATTTAAATAATATTCAACAGCTTCCCTTTTCAGCTCGCTGGAATACCCCTTCCATGCCCTCGAATCCTTTAAACCATCGACCCCATCTGCTTTATACTTACGAACCCATAAGTTAATCGTCGTCCTGTCAACAGCGTATTCTTCAGCAATCCTGCTTACAGATGCGCTCCCCTCCATGACACGTAATACTACCTCTATCCTTTCATTTAAAGTATGTTTACTACTCCTTTTCGACATAGAAAAAGCCCCCCATACAGTAATAGAGAATTTTTATTATTTCTCTGTCTACTGTATTGGGAGCATATCAGTTATCGTAATGGCGTTTTTCCTCCTCTAATGACAAATGTTTGATTTTGCTCATTTCATTTATTGCTTCCCTTTTGCAGTACCTTTTTCCTCTTCCTTTTTCCATGGCGGATCATATTTTTATGTATGTTCTGATTAATTTTATACGTTATATAAGGAATAAAAAATGCTAAAAAGGTACAGAGCCATCCTAACGGGTCAGGGAGATATTTAAAGATGGAATCCCACATTTTAAATAGATTTTTCCTTCAAAATATAGAACTGCTTTCCCTGCAATGTTTACTTTTCTTCCCATATCGGTGCAATAAAGGGTCCCCCCTCTTGCGGATAATTGCTTGGCAAGCAATTCTTTTTTATTTAGTTTCTCGCACCAAAAGGGTACTAAAGTGCAATGGGCAGAACCTGTAACAGAATCTTCGGGAATGCCAATATTCGGCGCAAAAAAACGGGAGACAAAATCTGCATCTTTCCCTGCTGATGTAACAATAACGCCACGGCTGTCCACTTTCTTAAGCACCTCAAAATTCGGCATTAAGGACCGAATATCCTCTTCTGTTTCAAATACAGCTAAATAATCATCTGCTTTATATACTTCCAGCGGAATTTTTCCTAAACCTTTCGCCAGCACATCCGGACATTCCGTTTTCACCGCTTTCTTTGCGGGGAAGGTTAAAGTAAATAGGCCATTTTCTGCTGTAACGCTTAATACTCCGCTTCTCGTTTGGAACTCTATATTCCTTTGCCCGTGATTAATAAAATGATGAATAACAAATGCCGCTGCCAGCGTTGCATGGCCGCATAAATCTACTTCTTCTGCCGGTGTAAACCAGCGTAATTCATACATGCCTTCTTTTTCTGCGAAAAAAGCTGTTTCCGATAAATTATTTTCACTGGCAATTTTTTGCATTGTGGCATCATCGAGCCACGTTTTCAGCGGAACAACCGCAGCCGGGTTTCCTTTAAAAAGCTGATCTGTAAAGGCATCTACTTGATATATCGGCAATTGCAATGAAATTCCTCCTTCCGCTTCCATTATACAATGAAATGAATATTATTCTTTCGTTGTTCACCTTTCATTGAAAATATAAAAAGGAGCTTACACGTCAAGCTCCTTTGTTTGCATCAATAAATTTACAAAATAATCTCCCACTTCTTCTGTTGAAGCTTTTCCGCCTAAATCCGGCGTTAAATGTTCTTCATGATTGATAATTTCTTTGATCGTGCAAAATACCCGCTTCCCCCATTCTTCCAAACCAAAGAAATCCAGCATTTGACTTACGGACCAGATGGCTGCAAGGGGATTAGCAATTCCTTTCCCGGCTATATCCGGGGCAGAGCCATGAACCGGTTCAAACATGGAAGGATATGTTTTTTCCGGGTTAATATTCGCTCCTGTTGCCAGACCCATTCCGCCTGTAATTGCTGCACCGATATCGGTAACTATATCGCCAAACAAGTTGGACGTCACAACCACTTCAAATCGCTCTGGCTGCTCCACAAAATATAAGCTTGCTGCATCAACAAGATAGGAATAAGTGTTTACATCAGGAAATTCCCTTCCTACTTCTTCGAATACTTGATCCCAGAATACCATGGAATAATTGAGAGCGTTTCCTTTACTGATGCTCGTTAACGTTCTATTTGTCCGCCGTGCTTCCTCATAAGCATAGCGTATAATTCTTTCCGTCCCCTTCCTGGAAAAAACTCCGGTTTGCAGTACGACTTCTTCCGGCTTTCCTTTAAATAGCCATTCGCCGGCCCCAGCATATTCCCCTTCGCTATTTTCCCGAATGACGAGCATATCAATGTCTTTTTCTGTTTTATTTTTTAGCGGGGTAAGTTTTCGATGCAATAAGGTGACAGGCCGCAAATTGACATACTGATCAAACCCCCGGCGGATTTTTATCAGTAATTCGCGTAATGAAATATGGTCTGGAACTCCCGGGTATCCAACCGCCCCTAAATAGATAGCATCAAATTGTTTCAGCTGTTCCATTCCATCTTCATCCATCATCTTCCCGTGCTGCAAATAGTATTCGCATCCCCACGGAAACTCCTCGAAGGTAAAGGATACGCTGTCATCCATTTTTTCAATGGCTTTAAATACTTTTACCCCTTGAGCGACAACTTCCGGTCCAATTCCGTCTCCTGGAATTAGTGCAATATGAAAGGTTTTCATCTTCTCCTCCTAATTAAGTATGTATTTTCTTGGTATACGCTGCATAAGGCTTGCTAATACTTCATCTACATTGGAACCTATACTGTTCGCCAATTCTCTTGCAGTTATCCTTTCTTTTCCTTGTGAACCGATTAAGATGACCTCATCGCCTTCTTTCGCTCCGATGATGTCGGTTATATTGACAAAGGTTTGATCTAAGGCAATCGTTCCGATAATCGGTGCCCTTTTCCCATGAATCAAAACCTCTCCCCGATTGGACAAGCTTCTCTTAAATCCGTCTCCATGGCCAATCGGCAAAATTCCGATTTTTTCATTTTTGGCAGATACATATTTTCCCCCGTAACCGACCGGACTTCCTGGTGGGATATTTCTTATAAGCGTTAATTTGGTTTTTAAGGTCAGCACCGGCTGCAAAGGGAAAATCCTTTCTTGCCTTTCGTCCGGAGTGTATCCGAATAAGGCAATTCCCGGCCGGACCATATCCAAATACATATCCGGTCTTTCCAGCGTAATCGTTGATGCTCCTGCATGTTTAAGGGGAAAGAAAAAACCGTTTGTTTCCAGGTTGTTTACAGTATCAATAAACAAATTGAATTGGTCCTCTGTTCTTTTCCAGTCACCTTCATCGGCATGAGAAAAATGGGTATAGATCCCTTCCCATTCGATATGCGGCAAATGATAGTAAGCTTGAAAAAAAGATAATGCATCTTTTGGTTCTATCCCGAATCGGTTTAACCCAGTATTTAACTTCGCATGTACAATAACTTTCTTCCTTTGATTTCTTGCAGCATCATCGAGGGCAATGACAAACGATGCTGTGCTTACGGAAGGAATGAAATCATATTTTACGATTAAATCTGCTTGTTCTATCGGTACGGAACTTAAAATATGAATCGGTAATGTTATGCCTTGCTGGCGAAGATGAATTCCTTCTTGCACCGTTGTCACACCAAGCCGGTCTGCCCCAGCTTTTACTGCTTCCATTGCCATTTTTCCGGTTCCATGGCCATAGGCATTTGTTTTGATAACCGCAAGCAGCCGGCATTTCCCGATTTGGGATTTGATCTTTCGCACATTTTCCCGAAAGGAAGGGAGGTGGATTTCGGCAACAGTTGGATTATCTGTAACGATTCCTCTATTCACTATCACAATCCCCACCTCCATAAATAAATTTGCTCTCAAACTAAACTAGTTTTCAACAAGATGATGAATGGATGCCCGGAAATCCTGGAGTAAGGTTTCTGCAACTTTACCTCGTTTCCCATTGCCTATTATTCGTTCATTCACTTGAATGATTGGAATAATATCTAACTTTGTTGCGGTAATGAACACTTCATCGGCCTGGAATAAATCATCCACTGTAAAAGTTTCTTCATGAACGGCAATTTTGTTTTTCCTGCAAATTTCCAAAACTTTTTGCCTTGTTATGCCATTTAAAATATAATTGTTTGCCGGATGGGTATAAACGGTTCCGTCCTTTACGATAAATACATTGGAGGCGCTGCCTTCGGTAACAATATTTCCGCGGTGCATAATTGCTTCAACCGCTCCATTCTCTATCGCCTTTTGTTTTGCAAGCACATTTGGCAATAAATTCAACGTTTTAATATCACAGCGGAGCCAGCGAATATCTTCCGTTAAAACCGCCTTTGCTCCCGACTCCTCTAATTCCGTCATAACTTCTTCTTCTTTTGTATAAGCAACGAGATTTGGTCTTGTATTCTCAGGAAATTGGTGCCACCTCTCTGCTGTGCCTCTTGTAACTTGCAAGTAAATAACCCCTTCATTTAATTCATTGACCTTTACTAATTCATTTAATTTTGCCTTTAAATTTTCTAAAGTATATGGCAGGGAAATTCGCAATTCCGATGCGCTGCGCTGGAGTCTTTGCAAATGTTCATCCAATAAAAAGGTTCTTCCTTCATAAACACCGATTACTTCATAAATTCCATCACCAAACTGATAACCCCGATCCTCGATGTCAACGATATTCGTTCTCTCAATCATCGAGTCATTTAATAACATTTTCATCCTAAGCTTCCCCCTTGAAACTGCGAAGGTTCATTATTCCCCGAAGCAATTGCATACTCCTTTTTTAAGTTATAAACTGTCTGCGGATCAACACTGGCCCCGCTAATAATAATGACAATATTTTCCCCTAATTCAGAAAACCTTTCAGACAATAAGGCGCCAATCCCGCCGGCAGCCGCTCCTTCAATAATCATTCGGTGATGGTCCAGCATAAACAGCATCCCGGCGGCAAATTCATTTTCTTTTAACAGAATAATGTCATCCACATACCGCTGTACAAGTTGAAAAGTATATTGGTTGTTCATGCCAATTCCGCCGAGCAAGCTGTCTGCTAGGGTATCCTGTTCCTCTACGGTAACGATTTTTTGTGCTTGGATGCTTTCATACATTGCCGCACCCTTTTCCGTCGATAATCCGTATACTTTTATGTCTGGATTCGTCTGCTTAAATACAACCCCAAGTCCTGATGCAAGCCCTCCCCCCGATAAACCAGTCAACACGGTATCGGTTTCCGGCAGCTGTTCTAAAATTTCTAAGGCGATTGTCCCTTGCCCGGCAATGACATCCGCATCATCAAAAGGATGAATGACGGCTAAACCTTCTTCCTCCTGTAATTGATAGCTGCGCTTTTCGGCATCGTCTTGCGACATCCCGACGATCTCTACCGTTGCTCCTAAACGCGTTAATGCATCGACTTTTGCCTGCGGGACCCGATTGGAAATACAAATAACTGCTTTTATACCTAATCGTTTGGCGACATAGGCAACACTCCTGCCAAAATTTCCGGTAGAAAAAGTGGTGATTCCCCTATTCTTTTCCTCCTCAGTTAAACTTAAAATTTTATTCGCCGCACCTCTAATTTTGAAAGAGTTTGTCGTATTTAAATTTTCCAGCTTTAAATAAACGTTTCTCCTTGCAGCTTCTGATAATTCCTCCGAATAGATTAGCGGTGTCTTCCTAGCGATGGAATCAATCCGTTTTCGTGCTTTCCAAACTTGTTGGACTGTGATGCTGCGCAACCAACTCCCCCCCTATTTTCCGCATTTTTCCGTGTTAAAAAGCGAATCGCCGTCTCAGCAAAGATTGCTGCCCCGAGGGGTAGCACCCGTTCATCAATATTAAAGTGAGGCGTATGCAAATTTCGCACCTTATCGTCCATTAGGGAACACCCAAGGAAAAACATTGCCCCAGGCTTCTTTCTCGTCATATGGGCAAAATCTTCACCGCCCAGACCAAAAGGTTTATCGGTTATGTCAATGTCGGGCTGGAGCGAATGAATAACCTCTTTTAACAAACGGTTTATTTCCGGATCGTTGTATAAGGCTGGATCTTCCTGGATAAATTGAAGATCATATTCTCCTCCGAAGTTTTTTACGATTGAAAAAGCGTTCTCCACTTCCGAAAACAATTTTTTCCTTACTTCCGGCTTAAAGCTTCTGATTGTCCCTTCAATGTTGACTGAAGATGGGATGACATTGCTTGTAGCGCCTGACTGAATTTTCCCGACACTGACTACACCAGCATCTAACGGTGAAAGACGTCTTCCTGTTAAACTGTAAATATGCTGCAGCACTAGGCTGAGCATATAAATCGGATCGGTCCCTAAATGCGGATACGCACCATGGCCGCCGGACGCTTTAATTTCTCCGCGGAATACGTCGACGTTGGACATGGAATACCCGTCATGAATCCATACTTCTCCATAGGGACTTTCCGGATTCATGTGCAGTGCAATTACTCCGTCGCTATCATCTAAGACACCGGCGCGAACCATATAAGCCGCACCGCTTAAACCGTGTTCATCCACGTGTTCTTCCGCTGGCTGAAAAAGAAATTTAACCGTTCCCTGGATTTGGTTTTGCTCAAAATATTCACTTAAAAGATGAACAGCTCCAAGCAAAATTGCGGTATGGGCATCATGGCCACAGGCGTGCATGACACCCGGAACTATTGATTTATAATCTACTTCATTTTCTTCTTGGATTGGCAGCGCATCCATATCTGCCCGGATGGCAAATACAGGACCGTTACCTGCATGGATAGAAGCAACGATTGCCGTTGGATATCCGACACCTTTTTCCACTTTCACATTTTTATAGTTTCGCAAAATACTTTCGACATATTTCGCCGTCTCCGCTTCCTGAAAACTCAGTTCAGGATGCATATGCAAATGCCGGCGCCATTCTTTCAACTTTTCTTGAATCGTTAATGCCTTTGCAAGCAATCCTTCCACCTCCTAGGATGGAATATAAGCGATGGCACTAATTTCTACATCCGTCTCCATGAGCTGGCTGCCAACAGTAATCCTGGCCGGTTTGGCATCGACATCCCGGAAATACTCTGCATAAGCGGAATTAAATGCCTTCACGTTTTCTTCGCTTAAATCCGCAAGATGTGCCGTAACATAAACGATATTTTCCAATGTAGCCCCTGCAGCTTTTAATATATTTTCGATATTTTTCAGACATGCTTCCGTCTGTTCCTCCAATGTTTCTCCGGCGATTTCCCCATTCGGATGAACCCCATCCTGCCCTGAGACAAAGACAAACGGTCCCATTTTAATCCCTTGGGAATATGGACCCGTAGCCTCCGGTGCCAGATTCGTAACAATTTTTTCTTTCATCACAAATTCTCCTTTCGTAATATTTAAATTATATAGATTTTGAGATTGCTAACATGTGATGATGTCTGACTCCGGTGTTAACTTGACGGAAAACCAGCAAATTTACTGGAATTCCTCGTCATCGGGCAAATGCAATACCCTTTCTTCCACATATTCAATATGATTTTCCAGCTGTTTTTTCACAAGCTCCCGATCTTTTTGCAGTAAAATGTCATAGAGATCCTTATGTTCCCTATAATAAGACGTCGGACTGGAATAATACTGATCCAAATGGGCCATATATACCCGAACTTGGGTTTGAATCGATTCATATATTTTTATAATTCGCGAATTGCCGCATAATTGAATTACGTATTGATGGAAAGACATATCTAATTCAACTAACGTGTTCCAGTCATTATCTTTCGCTGCTTGTTCCATCTGAAAAAGAATATGCTGCAAATCTTCATAATGATTTTTTTGCAAATGATCCAAAGCATTGAGGAAAGCTTTTACTTCGATTAACTTTCGCACTTCCGTCAGCTCTTTTAAATCTTTATTCGTAAACTTGGCGACGAATGTCCCTTTTCGCGCTTTGCTAATGACGAGCTCTTCCTGTTCCAGTATTCTTAAAGCTTCCCGTATCGTACTTCGGCTCACATCAAACCGAACGGCTAAATCCGTTTCAATCAGGCGGCTGCCAAATTTTATTTTCCTTTGATAAATATCTTCTTTTAACTTATCGGCAATTAGCTCTCCCAACGGTTTTATTAATAATTGATCATTATCGTTCAACTTGTGACACTCCTTTACTATAGTTAGTTGTCGACAATCGACAACTAACTTATCCTTATTTTAATTAATGTTATTTTAATTGTCAATAACTAATGAATTATCTAAAATTTATAATTTTTCTTGACTTCCTTTTTATTAATCGTTATGTTTAATGTAAAACAGTCGACTGCCGACAATATCTTTAGAATGGAGGAGAAATGATGAAAAAAATACTTGTCTACCAGCGGTTGGAAAGACCGGTTTTGCAAGAGCTGCAGATAAAATATGATGTGCGTTTTTTTAATGACCCGAACCCGTTATCCAATCGGGAATTCGTCAGCTTCCTGCAAGAAGCCGATGGAATTATCGGGCTCGAATTAGAAGTAAATAAAACATTGCTCGATCATGCGCCGAATTTAAAAGTAGTCAGCAACGTATCTGTCGGCTATAACAATCTTGACATTGAAGAGCTGACAAAACGCAACATTATGGCAACCAACACCCCGGGAGTATTGACCGATACTGTCGCCGACATGGCGATGGGATTGATGCTTGCTGTGGCGCGGCGAATACCCGAATTGGATCAATTTGTAAAAAGCCGGCAATGGACCCAGTCGTTAACGGAAGAGCAATACGGAACCGATGTTCACCATAAAGTGTTAGGCATAATCGGTATGGGCAGAATCGGTCAGGCAATCGCCCAACGCGCACGGTTTGGATTTGATATGGAAATCCTTTACCATAGCAGGACGCCAAAACCGGAAGCAGAAGCAAAATATGATGCAACCTATTGTACGTTAGACGAGCTCTTGCAGCAGTCTGATTTTGTTTGTTTAATCACCCCATTAACGAAAGAAACGGAAGGAATGATTGGAAAAAGAGAATTCCAATTAATGAAGCCTTCGGCAATTTTTATCAATGCGTCCCGCGGGAAAACCGTTGTCGAATCTGATTTGATTGCCGCATTAAAGGAAGGACAAATTAAAGCCGCCGGACTCGATGTATTTACAAAGGAACCTATTGAGCCAGACAACGAGTTATTGGACTTGCCTAATGTCGTCACCTTGCCACATATCGGTTCTTCCACTTACGAAACCGAGCTTGCCATGTCCCGGCTTGCTGCGGAAAACTTAGAAGCTGCACTAAATGGTCAGCGACCGAAAAACTTAATTAATCCTTCCGTGTGGGAAACGGCAAAATAAAAGGATACTGGTTGCATAATAAATAATGGCAGTTTATGAACTGCCATTATTTATTTTGGCTTCTTAACCTCTGAAGCGGCGCAAGAATGATTGTAAACGTTCGTTTTTTGAGTTTTGCAAAACTTCCTCCGGTGTTCCTTCTTCAGCAATAACTCCTTTATCTAAAAATAACACTCGGTCAGCTACGTCTTTTGCAAAGTCCATTTCATGGGTAACGAGTACCATCGCTGTTTTCCCTGTATTGGCAATATCACGAATCACTTCCAGCACTTCCCCGACAAGTTCCGGGTCAAGGGCAGAAGTAACTTCATCAAAAAGCATAATTTTCGGCTGCATCACTAACGCTCTGGCCATCGCTACCCGCTGCTTCTGTCCGCCGGATAATTGACTAGGGTAATTATGCAATTTATCCTTAAGGCCAACCCTTTCCAGCATTTCAATGGCCCTTTCTCTAGCTTTCTCTTTACTTTCCTTTTTGACATGAATTGGGGCGACAGTACAGTTTTCCAAAATCGTCATATGCGGGAATAAATTAAAATGCTGAAAAACCATGCCGATCTCCCCGCGGACATTTCTTAAATGATGTTCATTTGCCCGAACAAGCTTCCCGTTTTTCTCCATTTTCCATAAATTTTTCCCGTTAACGATGATGTCTCCTGAAGTTGGCTCTTCCAATGTCATTAATAGACGGATAATTGTTGTTTTACCAGATCCACTCGGGCCAATTAATGCCAGCTTTTCCGCTGGTTTAATCTCCAAATTGATCCCTTTCAATACTTCTATATCTCCAAACGATTTGTGAACATCTTTATAGACGACGATCGGATCTTCCTTTTCCTCTATTTCCGAAGTTTTCTTCACTGCGACTTCTTCCATTTTTCAACCTCCTACGCATTTTTCACTTCTTCTTTTACAAAGGCCATCTCTTTATCGAAACGACGATTCATCCTTTTTTCAAGCTTGTTGATTAAAATGGCAGACGGATAGCTCAGCAAAAGGAAAATAATGCCGACAATCGTTAAAGGTTCTAAATAAGCCCAATTCCTGGCCCCATAAGTATTTGCCATTAGCAATATTCCCGCAACCCCAATCGTTGAAGCTAACGGCACTTCCTTAAACATAATAATTAAATAGTTTCCTAACATCGGAATTGTCGGAGGGATTGCTTGAGGCAAAATAATTTTTCTCCATTTGTCGACAGTAGAAAAGTTAAGTGCTTTTGCTGCCTCCCACTGACCCTTCTCTACACTTTCAATTCCGGAACGGTAGATTTCACCAATGTACGTACTAAAATGGATTCCTAAACCTAAAATTGCACTTGTAAAAGGGCTTAAAGCGACACCAATTCCCGGAATCATCGGCCATGCATAATAGATGAAAAATAATTGCACAAGCGGCGGGGTGGAACGAATAAATTCCATTACCCAAGTCACAGTCCAATTAATAGTTCGAATTGGTATTCTTCTTAAAAATGTCCAAAAAAACCCAAATACTAATGCAAAAAGGTAGCAGGCGAAAGTTAATCCTACGGTAACACCGAGACCTGGAAGGATAAACGGCAAAGCATCGAAGAAAGTTTCCCAATTCCATTTCATCCGCTAGCCACCCCTTTCTTAGAAATGCTTTCCGCTTTTCTCGTTAACCATATTAAAGGTAGAGCAAGAAGGAAATAGAAAATCAGTACCAAAAAGTAGACAATAGGGGCTTGAGACAAATTGGAACTTCGTATAATATCTCCGTAATATAAAATATCGGTCATTCCAATCAGCGAAACTAATGAAGTTGCTTTCAGCATTTGAATCGTATAATTGCCAAATTCCGGCAGCATCATGCGGACTGCTTGCGGCAAGATGATAAGTCTCATCCGTTGAAATTTAGACATATTAAGTGCAATGGCAGCTTCTGTTTGTCCTTTTGAAATAGCTAAAATGGACCCGCGTACTACTTCCGACATGTATGCTCCATAATTAAGTGCGATGGCAATAACGCCTGTCCACCAATTGCTTCCAAGTTGAATCCCGAATAACATAGGAATCGCATAATATAGCCAAAACAGCTGAACAATTAAGGAAGTACCCCGGAATACTTCAACATATACCGCTGTTACATGCCGAATAATCGGATTTTCTGAAATCCGACATAACCCTGCAATAAATGCAAACAGATAAGAAAAAATGGCAGATGCGATTAGTACTGTAATCGTTATATTGAAACCCCGCATTAATTGGGGGAATATTTCTGCAATCGCACTAATTTTAATCACTCCTTTTTATTGAAAAAGGGTCAGGCTCCTGGGTGGAACCGGACCCATTTCTATTTGCAAGTATACGGTTTAAAGATGCAGGTGACCCGTAAACATCATAATTCCCCATTACATAGCTGTTCTGTCGTTACCTCGCCAATTTCCACCATATTTCGTTCAGCACTAAAACTATTTTTCTCCAACAGTTCTGCCACTGTACCATCTTCTTTTAACTTTTCCAACACTTCGTTATAAGCGTCTCTTAAATCTTCATGTTCCAAATTGAATGCCGCAGCGCCATAACTAGGTACCCCTTCTACATCCGGCTGCTCAAAAGTTTCCACAAATTCCAAATCATCGGTTCCAAGGGATTCCAGCGCCATTTTTACAGTCATTTCTGTACCTGTTGTAGCGTCGGCACGGCCAGACTGAACCGCAGAGAACGTTGCAGGAATATCAGGGGCAGTTACAATCTGATCAGGACTTACTCCTTCTTCTTCTAAAAACCCAATTTCTGTCGTACCTTCCATTACAACTACCGTAACATCCGGATTGGCGGCTATATCTTTATAGCTTTCCAATCCCAATGGGTTTCCTGCTGGCACAATTAAGCCTTCCCCGTACTTCATTTCCGGCTCTGCAAATAGTGCATTTTCGCATCGTTCTGGCAAAATTGCCATTCCCGCAGTAATGACATCAAATTGACCTGCTTGAACGCCTGGGATTAATTGGCTAAAATCTGCTAACTTCGATTCCACCTTTTCAATTCCCAATTCTTTAAATACTGCAATGGCAATATCAACAGCCGCACCTTTAATCTCGCCATTTTCTTCGTAGGCATAAGGTTTTTCATTGGCAAAGCCAATTGTAACTGAACCTTTCTCCTGCAGTTCTGCCAGCTTGCCGCCGCCTTCACTGCTTTCTCCTCCATTACTGCTTCCCTCATCATCACTGCCGGAACCGCATGCTGCTAAGAGAATTGCAAATCCCACTACCAACAATACGAAAATTTTTTTCAATAATATTTTCCCTCCCTTTATTCCTTGTGTCACCCCTTGCTGTTTATCATCTTTATAAAAATTGAAAGCTTACCACGGCCTTTGTGCGCTGGAGCTATTTCTAAGCTAATCGGATATTCGGTTTAACAAGCAGCTCCCGCGGAAATTCAGCTAAAATTTCACATCCCGATTCCGTAACGACAAAAGATTCACTGATTTCTACCCCCATATTGTCAAGCCAAATTCCTGGAATCATATGAAATGTCATATTTGGCTGCAGTACTGTCTTATCTCCTGGTCTGAGGCTCGCAGTATGCTCTCCCCAATCCGGCGGGTAATTCAGCCCCATGGAATAGCCGATGCGATGTTCTTTTTTAATGCCGCTTTTCTCGATAACTTTTCTCCAGGTTAATTCCACCTCTTCACAAGTTATCCCCGGTTTTATTGACTGTAAAGTAGTATTGATTCCTTCTATTACGACATCCGCAATGTATTGGGTTTTCTCATCAGGGATACCTAAAATAATCGTTCTTGCAAGCGGAGAATGATATCGTTGATAGCAGCCGGCAAGCTCAATAATGACCGGATCTCCTTGTTTGAATGTATCGTCGGTCCATGTCAGATGACAGGCTGAAGTTTTTTCTCCAGTCGGAAGCAGCGGAACAATTGCCGGATAATCTCCGCCAAAGTCGTCCGTCCCAGCGATTTGCGTGTGGGCGATTGCTGCAACGGCATCTGACTGTTTTACCCCGACTTCAATATTGTCAAAGGCAGCTTGCATCGCTTTTTCGGCAATTTTTCCTGCCTTTTTAATAAATTCAATTTCTTTATCCGATTTAATAATCCTTATCCAATTCACTAAATTAGTCGCATCTTTAAATGTTGCATTCGGCAGATTTTTTGTCAGTTGAATATAGTTTTTAGCAGAAAAATAATAAGCATCGAATTCTGCTCCAATTGTTGCTTTATCCCTTTTCTTCGCTTTGATAAAATCACTTACATAATCCATCGGATGTTTGACTTCCGATTGAACATAGTCATCGGAATAAGCATATAAATGTTCTTGGTCCAGCCATGTTGTATGCAATGCCGCATTTCGGTCCTGGCCGCGGCCAATCCAGTAAGGCTGGTCTTCATCAATAAAAATTATTAACAGCTGATGTACGTAAAAGCTCCATGCGTCATAGCCGCTCAAATAATTCATGTTTGCAGGATCAGTTACTAACAGTACATCTATTCCTTCCTGGGCCATGCGCTCCTTTGTCTTAATCAACCTCTCCATGTACTCCGAATTGGGAAAAACCGCCATTTGGACCCTCCCTTTCTTTTTTACAATCAAAATTTTAAAGATGATTTCTGAACAAATGCTATGTCTCTTGCCGAATGATTTTATGTATGGTTTACTAGTATATTAATTGATGAAGGGTTTTGATAACGTTTACATGACTTTTAGGCATCCCTCCCGTCAAAATTTATTTTTACAACTTGTCTTGCTGTCGATTGTCGGCATTTATTTAATAAAATAATAATTCAGAATATATTTAATGTCAATTGTTTTTTGTATCTTTTTAATTATATTTAAGCAAAAAATGGGATTACTTTAAACTCACAAGGACAATGAACTAAATTCTATCACCATTTTGTTACATTATTTTTCTGTTTATTTATAATATATTGACTTATCGTTATTTTTCATGTTTAATAAGTATAACTTGATATTGTCGACAAACGACATTAATTATTTGGAAGGGAGATAGTAAATTGACGACAAATGTAACGTCTTCTTTGAAAGAAAAGGATGAAAAATACGTTTGGCATGCGATGAGAAAGTATAATCCGGATGCAACGATGATTACGGAGAAAGCGGATGGGGTGTGGATTACGGACATTGACGGGAAAAAATATATTGATGGGCAGGCAGGTTTATGGTGTGTAAATGCAGGGTACGGACGGAAGGAATTGGCGGAAATCGCCTACAAACAGCTGATGGAAATGCCGTATTATCCATTAAGCCATAGCCATATTCCCGCCATCGAGTTAAGTGAAAAGCTGAATGAATGGCTTGGCGGAGATTACGTTATTTTTTATTCCAACAGCGGATCGGAAGCAAATGAAACAGCCTTTAAAATCGCCAGACAGTACTATCAGCAAATTGGCGAGCCAAATCGCTACAAAATTATTTCCCGCTACCGGGCTTATCATGGCAGCACGATAGCAACGATGGCGGCAGGAGGACAAAATCAGCGCTCCTACAAATATGAACCGTTGGCAACCGGCTTTTTGCACGTTTCGCCTCCAGACTGTTACCGCAGCCCTTTTCCTGATGATGGTACGTGTTGCGAGGAAGCGGCAGCAGAATTTGACCGCCTCATCAATTGGGAAATTCCGGAAACGGTTGCTGCGGTCATTATGGAACCGATTATTACCGGCGGCGGTATTTTAGTGCCCCATGACAACTATATGAAAAAAGTTCAGGAAATTTGTCAAAAGCATGGAGTTTTATTGATTTCCGACGAAGTAATCAACGGTTTTGGCCGGACCGGGAAACCTTTTGGCTTTATGAATTACGATGTACAGCCGGATATTATTACGATGGCGAAGGGAATTACGAGCGGCTATCTGCCATTATCCGCAACCGCTGTAAAACGGGAAATCTACGAAGCCTTTAAATCTGAGGAAACATACGGCCATTTCCGGCATGTTAACACCTTTGGCGGAAATCCTGCTGCCTGTGCCTTGGCAATTCGCAATTTGGAAATTATGGAAGAAGAAAAATTAATTGATAACTCACGGAACTTGGGAGAATGGCTATTCGAGGAGCTGAAGCAGCTGCTCGCCCATCCGAATGTCGGGGATGTGCGCGGAAAAGGATTGCTTGCAGGCATTGAATTTGTGAAGGATAAAGAATCGAAAGAACCGTTGGAAGAAGGAAAAGTGGCGCAAATCGTCGCAGACTGCAAAGAAAACGGTGTAATCGTCGGAAAAACGAGTGACACGGTTAACGGCTATAACAACATAATTACACTCTCCCCGCCGCTTTCGATCAGTAAGGACGAATTGCAGATGGTTGTCGAAACAATCAAAAATGCAGTTGCAAAATTATAAATAAAAGGGACCGGCTATTCCGGTCCCTATTTCAGTTTAAGTTTAAAAAACGTCAACGTGTTTTCGTATATTTCATGATAAACTTGCTGCAATTCCATCTTCTTTATTAAAGCAATCATCTTCAATGATTCATGAATCATTTTCGGCTCGGTCAATTTTCCCTCAAAAAGTCCTGCAAAAGGCCATGGACCATCGGTTTCAACCATGATTTGCTCCAGCGGATAGCGGGCAGCTAAAGCTTGAATTTCCTTTTCATAGACGATATCCGGCGTAAAGGAAATATAGTAGCCGTTTTCCAGCATTCGCTCTACCGTTTTTTCGTCCCCTTTAAACCAATGAAAATGGGCTTTTCGTACGGAATGTTTTTCCAGAAGGTCACAGACGATCGATGTATCTTCATAAACAGCATGAAGAATAATCGGTTTATCGTACCGTTTTGCCAGCAAAATAAATTGCTCCAATAATTCGATATACTTCTCCAGCTTTATCTGTTTATTATCCCGGCGCATATAATACGGCAAACCAACTTCCCCTATGGCCACCATCTCTTTTTCGTGCTCCGCAATCCAATCGAAAAATGCAGCCAATTCCGTTTCATCCGGCAAAGATTGCTCTGGATGATAGCCAAATGCAGGGTAAATCCCGCTGTAAGTTTTTGCCAGCAGCAAATTTTTCTCAGCCGACGGTAAATCTTGGGAAACGGTAATCAGCCCTTTAATGTTCCATCGGTCCATCGACTGTACGATCATCTGCTGCTCGTTTTCTTTATAATGATCGAAATGAATATGGGCATCGATAATATTCCTCTGCAAGTTATTTCCCCTTTTCTATTTAGACAATTGTTCACTCTCATCTCCGCTTAAACTTTGGTAAATTTTCCTCTTCCAATGCAAAAATTCATCTGTCAGCAATATTTTTCTGTCCCGCGGCCGCGGAAATGGAAGGGAAAATTCCTGCTTTATCGTTGTCGGACTTGAGGAAAAGACGATAATCCGATCAGATAAAAATAAAGCTTCCTCAATATTGTGAGTAACAAACAATATAGATTTTTTATGTTCTTCCCAAATGGAGAGAAGCCATTGCTGCATATCGAGACGGGTAAATTCATCAAGGGCTGAAAATGGTTCGTCCAGCAAAATAAGCGACTGGGGACTCATCATGCTTCGGATAAAAGAAACCCTCTGTTTCATACCGCCGGATAATTCGTGGGGATAGGCTTCTTCAAACCCTTCCAGTCCAGCCCTTTTGATCATTTTCCTCGCCTTTTCCAAGTCTTTCTTTCCCGCAATTTCCTGACCTAATACGACATTTTCTAATACTGTCCGCCAAGGAAGAAGCGAAGCAGATTGGGGCGTGTAACTAATGTGCCCCCGCTTGCCGTTAATGTTTTTACCATTTAAATAAATTGTGCCGGAACTCGGTTTCGTAATACCGCCGATCATTTGAAAAAGGGTGCTCTTCCCGCTTCCAGACGGGCCAAGAATTGAGACAAACTCCCCGTCACGGACAGTAAAAGAAATATCTTTTAACACTTTTTTCGTTCCGTAAAATTTTGCAAGGTTATGAATTTCAAGCTGATTCATAGGCATTTCCTTCTTCCCCAGGTTTCCAGCGGATGATGCGTTTTTCCAAAAACAAAATGAACAAAAAGAACAGCAAACTTAATATAATAATGACCATAATGGCGACAAAAACCCGGTCCGTTCGGAAGGAGGAGGAAGCAAGGGTCATATACACGCCAATTCCTTTGCTGGCACCAAGCCATTCGGATATAACCGCCCCCATGACGCTATACGTGGCGGAAATTTTAAGTCCGGAAAACAGCGAAGGCAAGGCGTACGGCCACTCCAATTTCCAAAAAATTTGCCTTTTTGTTGCCCCGGCCATTTGCATGTAATGCAATAAATCCCGGTCCGTCTGCCGGAAACCGTCCAACAGGGAAACGGTAATAGGGAAAAAGCAAACAAGGGTAATGACGATAATTTTCGGCAACATGCCAAAACCGAACCAAATGACAAGCAATGGGGCAAGGACAATAATCGGTATGTTTTGCGAAATAATCAATATCGGATAAAAGGCTTGCCGCAAAAAAGGGACAAGGTGGAGGCAGACGGCGATGAAAATGCCGACACTGCTCCCGATAAGAAAGCCAATAATAATTAGCTTTATCGTCGCCAATAGGTGACCATTATAATTGGACCAGCCAGAAACCATTTCCTGGACTATTTCTGTCGGTGCCGGTAAAAGCCAGCCTGGAATGTTACACAGACGGCAGCTTATTTCCCAAGCAATGATAAGAAGGATGAGGACCAGAATTGGTCTCCATCCTTTCAACACAACATTCATGGACGATACTTCTCCGTTAATTGCTCCATGCTGGCACCGTCCGGCTTATAGAAGATTTTTACTTGCGAAATGACACTAGGGCAGCCCTTCTCCACCATTTTTTCATTCATTTTTTCTATAATTTGAAGCAGTTCGGACAAATCCCCTTCCATCGTCGTTTCCAGTGGATGTACTTCAAATTTTACCCCGGACGCTTCAATGACAGAAATGGCTTCATCGACAAAGGGAATCGTATCCTCGCCATGTCGTGTTTTTGGAATGATTTGTACACTGACTAAAGCATTGGCCATATTCAAGTTCCTCCTCGAAAATTATTCAGGCAAAAATTCATTTGTAAAGGCTTTTTCAGCATCAAGCTTTTCTTCTAATAACCCATTTTCATACATCCATTCGGCATAGTTTTCCCAAACTTCCAGCTTTTGCTCGCCCCAGCGCGGTGCATCATCCTTGTATTTCGGAGCGAGCCATTCCTGACTTGCCTTTACTAAGTCCGGATCTAAATCCGGTACCGCTTCAATTAAAATATTTGCTGCTTGTTCCGGCTCGTTTATCGCCAGTTCATAGCCTTTCGACACTGCCCGAAGGAATTTTTCAATCGTTTCCGGGTTTTCTTCAATCATCTTTTCATTAGTGGATAATACTGGAGTATAATAATCCAGTTTCTCGCTATAATCCGTCAAATACACGATGTTTAATTCTTCATTCCGGAGTTCCGCTTCCACTCCCGTCCATCCATAGTAAATCCAGGCAAAATCAATTCCTTGATGCATTGCGGTGAAAAAGTCGGTATCGCCAATGTTAACGATTTCTACTTTTTCTACGTCAGCATTTTCCTGCTGCATTAAAGAATCGAGCACGGCTTTTTCCAATGGAGCGCCCCATCCGCCATAGCTTTTTCCTTCAAAATCTTTCGGCGATGTAATGTCCTTCTCTTTGAGCGAAGCAAATCCGGAAGTATTATGTTGAATAATCGCAGCTATAGATACAATTGGTACTCCTTGAATACGGGCTTCCGTAATCCCTTCCTGGTAACTTACGCCAAAATCAGCCTGGCCAGAAGCAACCATTTGATCTGCTCCGGCTTCCCCAGGCATCACAATTTCCACATTTAGCCCTTCTTCTTCAAAGTATCCTTTATCCCTTGCAACATAAAGCCCGGTATGGTTCGTATTTGGTGTCCAATCTAAGACTACCGTAATATCCTCATTTTCTGTACCGTTTGCTTCTTCTGCTCCATTTTCTCCGCTGTTCTCACTGCTGTCATTCCCACATGCGCTAAGCAACATAACGAACAAAGCTATGAAAATAATTTTTTTCATCCTGTATTCTCCCCTTTAGTTTTTATTTGGGGCTTGAAACCTGTATGTATACACATATAATAAATGCCCCAGGCACAAGCCTAGGGCACATGAACACATTATAAACTATGTGTATGTTCCCTACGCTGGTCTTAGCCAGATCAGGTTCAAGGAGTCAGTATCTTACGGATACTATCTCAACCAGCAACACTGGTTCCCCCACACAACACAAGTATAACATATTTTTTTCCACCTGTACCATACACTTATCGAATTGCGTCGAAGCATTGCGGCTGCCTGGCACCGGGGTACTGCTACAGTTTCTTAAATAGCCGTTTCCATATATCCGACGGGACCATTCCATTTGCTTCTAACGTTCCGTCAGAGTTTATGTAAATTTCCAGCCGGTCAGGAATTTCGGCAAATTTCCCTTCCAAGTATCGGTACCGGTCCAACGGAAGTCACATTTCCTTTGTTTGGATTCCACGTCCATGGGACACCGCAGCCTTTACAATGGATAGGGCAGCCTTGCACCCATATGCAGGCTCTCAATCCAGGACCTTCCGAATTTGTAGATGGCAAAAAACGATGCATATTTACTTCCATTAATAGTCCACAATCCTTCCCGCATCAAACTCGGAATCCTGCCGATGTTGAGCTTCGGAGTCCGTCGCCCCCTCTTCCGCGACCCTATAAAAGGGCTTACTGTATATATGCTATTTTACTTGTTGGAGAAATTGATGTAATTCCTCCACTAATATTACATTCTGTAATGGTATGCATCTATTTGCGTTCCCTAAACGGAAGCGAACTTTCTTTATAAAAATGCATTGCGGAAAATTTTTCTCTTTTACTACGTTGATGAAGCAGTTCTTAGTTTAGCTCAAGGTTCTCCTTTTCGCAAGAACATGTTACTTTAACAATCCGGTTTCTTCCAGGACGGGACGATGCATTACCGTATAAGCGACGATATTCTCCTTCATTTTTGCCTGTTTAATTCCTTCGGTGATTGCCATTTGTACTGCTGCAGTTTCTCCTTCAATAATTATTGTTGTCAATGCCGAATCTCCGCTTGTCTTCATTTTTATCATTACCGGTGCACACTTTAACATGCGATCCGTAATTTCCAGAGATGCTGCCAGCCCTCTTGTTTCGATAAAGCCCCAGGCGTTCCCCATCCCCTATCCACCTTCTTTGCAAATATATCCATGATTCCAACGTACTGCATCAACAGGAAAATCTCCCAGCATCCTGGAGAAAACTTAAGAGCCCGCACTAATAGGTTGGCTGCCGTCTTTGTTAACCAATTTAGTTTAAACATCAAACTTTGGCATAATCAGGTTTAATTCTTGATGGGGCCGTGGAATGACATGGACTGAGAGCAGTTCTCCCACCCTTTGTGCTGCAGCACTTCCGGCATCGGTAGCTGCTTTTACTGCACCAACATCACCGGTAACTAATACCGTCACAATCCCCCCGCCGACATGAACTTTGCCTATAATATTCACGTTCGCTGCCTTCACCATCGCATCTGCCGCTTCTAAAGACGCAACAAGTCCGCGTGTTTCGATCATTCCCAGGGCCCCGTTTACTTCATTTGTCATTTTTCTTTCCCCCTACTTCTGTTGATTTGACCAGTTTTTCTATGAATCTCGTATCTTTGCCAAACCGCTACCGCAATATCTTACCTTAAGAACATTAACGCATTATCACAATTACCCTTGTACGCTTACTATTTATAATTCTAGTAATAGGAACGAAACGTCACTTTACTCTTTGTCTCGGTATTCAATCTGCTGCTTAATTGTTTCCATTTCCTTATTTCCTCTTCAGACAATGGCTCAAAACCAATCGTCTGTTGATTTGAGTCGTCCATGTACATTAAACTGTTCGTGATTCTTTCCCACTGCATTAACTCCTTATCGGTTAGCGGCACCCGTTCCCACTCTGTTTTTGAGCAGTCATAAATAGTTTTCTTTTCTTCTTCTAATTTGGCCATTACCAGTCTTGTAATCTTTTCTATTAAATGGGCATCCATGAAAACACCTGCCTAAAATTTTTCCAAATATGCCTTTGCTAACGGATCCGTATCGATCGAATATTGTGCTCCCATCGCCCTCGATGTTTCATTGTCCCGGCTGCCGATCCAGGATATTAATTGTAATCTCCGCATCATGATAAAAGTAGGGATTTCCTGCTCCTCTTCTTCCGATAACGGCCGGACTTTCCGATAGCCTTTCACCCATTTTTCGACTAATTCGGGTACATAGTCTTTATGCTCAATAAAACTTAAGGCCGTGGCAAGATCATATAAATACCAGCCGAATCCGCAATCATCGAAATCGATAATTTTTATAGTCTTTCCGTCAACGAGCAAATTAGCTAATCTTAAATCTCCATGAATCAATCCGTATCTTTCTGGCCCTTTGCCAAAAGCTTCCAATCTTTCTTCGATTTTGTCGGAAACTCGCTGAAGCAATTGTTTCCTTTCCGGGGTCAAGCCAACCCCATCCTGCCATCTGGCCCATTTTGGCTTTTCGCCAAGTATCGCGGCAAAATCCCAAGAAAGCCTTGGCAAACTGTTCAGCTCATCTCGATGGCTAATACTATGTTCGTGCAGCCGGGCCGTAATTTCTCCAAGGGTTTCGAACTGTTCAATTAACTCTTCTTCCTTATCTTCATCTGGAGCATCGCCTTCCAAAAACTCAAATACAGTACAGTAGTACATATTCCCTGCAAAATTTACTTCTTGAATCGCTTCTCCGTTATCTCCTTTTATAGATAAAGGAACGATAAGATCTGAGTTTTTTGCGATGGAATCCATCCAAATTAATTCACTTTCAATTTCTTTTTTCGTATGATATCCCGGCCTGCATACCCGCAAAATAAATTTTTCCTTTTGCTCTCTGTCATACACGAGATACGTTGCATTTTCCGAATAATTAAGAAGTTTTAGCGACGCAGGGGATAAAAATGAATAATATCGCAGCCCGATATTGGCAATATTCTGAAATTTATCCAGCTGTTCTTGCCATGGATTCACCATTTTTCTGCTCCTTTCTTTTAAATGTATTGGTAACTTACTTTTCTTGCCGCTTCCCGAATGCTCTCCTCACAGCGAGAAAGCAATTCGTCGCAGTAGGATTTATCACAAAGTAAACCTGGTTTAAATTGCAAAACTTTCGGATCGAGCATGGAATAAATCGCCCAAACTCCGTTCTTATACAGGGAACGCATAACAAATTTAGCACCTTCCGGATGGTTGAATTCCAGCCCCATGACAACCCCTAATTGGCGAATGCCGGTAAAAAAGTCAGGATACTTTTCTTTAATTTCTTCCAGGCCTGTCCGCAAATAACGAGCAACAAACTCTACATTTTGTCTTACTTCTTCGCGCTGGGAAATTTCCAGCACTTTCATCGCCACGATACATCCTAATTCGGAACCACCAAAAGTTGAGATATGAGCAAACCCGTCTTCGTTCATCCATGCTCCCGCTTCTTCGCTGACGACGGTAGCTGCAATCGGATAAATTCCTCCTCCAAACCCTTTTGACGTCACTAAAATATCCGGCTTTATACCATAATGTTCAAAGCCCCAAAGCTTGCCTGTACGCATCAGCCCTGTCTGAACTTCATCGGCAATATATAATGTCCCGTACATTTCGCACAATTTTTTTACATCGGATAAATATCCTTTTTCAGGCAATGGAAAACCATAAGTTGCCGGAACCGTTTCAATGACAACCGCAGCAACATCTTCCTCTCTTAATGCCTTCTCCATTGCTTCCAGATCATTAAAGGGGACGTGAACAAATTCTTCTTTACTCCCTTCGCTGAGGAACGGACGGGAATACCTTTCATTCCCTAGAGCAACGGCAATTCCGGAATGGCCATGATAGCCGTTAATAATGGAGACGACTTTTTTCCGTTTTGTCGCATATCTCGCACATTTAACGGCGACGTCAACCGCTTCACTTCCCCCGCTGGAAAAAATAGAGTATCGTAAGTTCTCCGGTGTAGAGCGGGCTAAATCTTCTGCAAGCTGGGCTCTTGTAATGGCAGGAAAATGATGATTGCCTATATCGAAATATTCCATCGCCTCCTTGAGGGCAGCGATCAGTTCCGGATTCCGATGACCTAAGTTATACGTTCCGCCATTCAAATGAACATCCATCAGTTTCTTCCCGTTCATATCGTAAAAATAATACCCGGACCGCTCGCCGATGACTAAATCAATGCCGTCTTCCTGCCATTGCCGTGTCTTTCCCGGATTCCACCATTTTATCGATTGTTCGAGAACTGTTTCTTTCCTTTTTCTTTTTAACATGAATTTCTCCTCACTTTACATCGTTCAATAATCATCCCATTTACTCGGCAATATACAATTGAATTCCCTTTTTTAACACGATGTTTCTCCATTCTTTTGGACAGTGTTTATCTGTGATCAGCTTCGTTGCATCGGTTAATTCACACATGTAAGAGAAAGCTGTTTCTCCGAATTTGCTATGATCCGCCAAAATGATGACCTCATCGGAACGTTCCATCATTTTCCTTGAAATGCTGGAACCGTTAATATCATAATCCGTCACACCGTTCACGTCGGAAATGCCTCCGGCAGCAATAAAAGCTTTATTTGCCTTTAATTGGCGAATCATGTTTTCTGACAGGGGACCGCTCGTATATTTTTGGTTATTGTCGATTTCTCCCCCGATAAAGATGATTTTTCCTGGAAAATGATCCAATGCTAAAAGAAGAACTGGAAGGGAAGGGGTAATGACAGTAATTTTCGGTTTATTGCCTAAAAAACGGACAATTTCCAATGGCGTTGTCCCATTGCCAATGAAAATAATGTCATCCTCTTGTACGAGTTCAGCAGCCTGTTTGCAAATTGCCCGCTTTTCCTTTGTATTCATCATTCTTTTCTCTTCAAAGGGCAACTCAAAGGTTTTTGCTTCAATTTTCACCGCTCCGCCATACACTTTCTTCAGTTGGCCTTCTTTATCGAGACGTTCCAAATCACGGCGAACCGTTTCGTCGGAAACTTGCAGTTCCTTTGCAATGGCTCGTACTTGAACCCTTCCTTCCTGTTTTAGCATTGCTAATATTTTTATTTTCCGTTTTTCAAAAGACAGCGACATAAACTAACCACCTAAAATAAAATGAGCATTACGAATTAATCTTCCGGCAAGGTTTGTCCTCCATCGACAATGATTGTTTGACCGGTAATAAAGCCTGCTTCTTTCGATGCAAGAAAGAGGGCGGCGTAGCCAATATCTTCCACCGTGCCTAATTTTTTCGTCGGAATGGCGTTTGCCATCGCTTGCAAGTAATCTTCTCCCATGCCTTCCAGTCCTTCAGTTAAAATATTGCCTGGCAATACTGCATTAACGGTTATCCCTTGATCGGCCAATTCCAATGCTGCCGAGCGCATAAAACCAAGCTGTGCTGCTTTGCTTGCGGCATAATGGGACCAGCCTGCATATCCGGTTACCGGACCGGTAATGGATGAAGTGATAATAATCCGCCCTGCATCAGCCTTCTTTAAATATGGAAGACTTGCCTTGACGGTATGATATGTTCCCTTTGTATTCGTATTAAGAACGTGATCCCATTTTTCATCCGTCATTTCCTCTAACGTTGCCGACGGAAATATCCCTGCATTGGCACAAACGACGTCAATTCCGCCAAATTGTTCCGCTATATTCTCCATCGCCCTTTCCATTGACGGCAAATCCGTTACATCTGCGGGAAATGCTTTTGCTTGTCCAGGAAAAGAGCTGATTTCTTCCGCACATTGCTCAGCCGTTTCTTTATTTCTCGCTATAATTGCTACATTCGCACCGGATTTGGCAAACACCCTTGCAATTCCTTTCCCGATACCGATACTTCCACCAGTAACGACAACCGTCCTTCCGTCAAAATTTTGAAACATCCACTCACATCCTTTTTGATTTTTTTCAATCCACAAAATTCAAATAGGCATCTTGTTTATTTCTGCCTGATGATTTGGATTTAATTGTTAGTACAATATATGGGAGGGATAATAGAATATGCTTATCAAGTAAACAAAAACGCAAACTTTTTCATCGTTTTATAGGGAGAGAAATAGGGCTAATCAAGAGGAAACGAGTATGGAGGCGAATGCAAAAGAAAAGCAGCCTAGCCTTTCGCTAAGCTGCTGCATGTCTATTTAACATTTATGCAATCCGGTCAATTTCCTTCTTCATATGTTCATCCGCATACGCTTTGCCATACTTCTTCATAGAATAGTTATAGAATAACGCGCCCAACAAGAACCAGAAACCGGCAATAATCCACTCAGGCAAAGTTAATGCGGAAGGCATTCCAGGAAAATATAGGAATGTTATCCCGATGGCTAAAATTGCAGCAATCCAGCCGAGGAGCGTTCCACCCGGAAGTTTAAACGGCCGTTCCATATCTGGTGCCTTTTTCCGCAAAATTATGAAGGAAACAGCTACCATTGTCCATCCAATTACAAGTCCGAGACCGCCGGAGTTAACGAACCAGACGAGGGCTGGCCGGCCTAATAACGGAGCTAACGTAGACAGTATGGCGATAAGGATAATTGCTCTATGGGGTGTCCGGTATTTCGGATGGAGCTCCCCTAAAAATTTTGGCAGCATTCCTGCCTTAGCCAGAGCATAAATAGCCCTGCTTCCGCCGACATAGAATCCAAGCCAGCTCGTTAAGATCCCGCCAATTCCTCCAAGTACAAGAACATTGGCCATGATTTGGCTTCCTCCAAAGGCTTTGCCCATCGCATCTGCGGTTACCAAGTTGGAAGCGCTTAACTCTGAAGGTGTCATCATTAAAGAAACTCCCAAAATAATCGAAACGTACCAAACAACTGCCAAAATGACAGAAAAGATAAGCAGCTGCCCAATCCGTCTTTTTGGCAAGTTAATTTCTTCTGATGCTTGCGGAATGACGTCAAATCCAACAAACATAAACGGAGTCATAATAACAACGGTTAACAGTCCTGCCATTCCATTTTCAAAAAGAGGCTGCATATTTTCCGATGAACCGGAGATGGTCGTACCTGTAATTAATAATATACCTGCAACAATAATTAGTAATGTTAAAATTATGTTGATAACGGATGTCAATTTGATTCCGCGGTAGTTAATCCAGGCAATAATGATTGAACCGATAATACCGGTTCCAGCCCAGGTAATCGTGACGTCCCAGCCTTGAATCGTGTACAAGTAGCCTTGGCTGAAATTCGGAACTAAATATTCAAATACCGTCGGCAGCGCAACGGCTTCAAATGCGACAACGGATACATAGCCAAAAATAATCGCCCACGTCGTAATAAAGGAAACAACTCTTCCCATTGCCTTATATGTATAGACAAACTCTCCGCCGACAAGGGGCATGGCTGCAGCCAATTCAGAATAAGTTAAACCGACAAACACAACTAAAATGCCGCCTATTAAGAAAGCTAAGATAGCTCCTAGCGAACCGGCTTCCGTAATCCAAATGCCGGTAGTAACTACCCAGCCCCAGCCGATCATTGCCCCAAAGGCTAAAGCTAGGACGTCTTTGTTCCCAAGGACTTTCAGTAAATTTTGGTCTTTGTTCATCACTTTTCCTCCTTTTTTAAAAATTCCGTCTATTTTAGGGACAGGAATCCAATCAGTATCCATTTGCTGATTGGATTCCTAACTTTTGCTACTGCAGAACGCGGGACAAGCTCTCCCTGACTTCTTTTATTGCGTCATGGAGCCGTTCTACCATTGTATTTACTTGTTCTTCATTCATGATTAATGGCGGAGCAAAGCAAATAATATCTGTTCCTTCATACGTAACGGCCCGGCAAATTACTCCCCGCTGATGGAGCGCTTCAATAACTTTTGGTGCAACTTGCAGCTCAGGTGCAAACCGTTTATTTGTTTCCGGATCCGCAACAAGCTCTACCGCTCCAAGCAGCCCTAATGCCCTTACCTCACCGACGATGTCCAATTCTTTTTTGATTTTCTTAAACCCTTCCAGCATTACTTCGCCCATTTTTCTTGAGTTTTCGACGAGGCCCTCTTTTTCCATAATTTCTATATTCTTAAGTCCTACCGCTGTTGCTGTCGGATGGCCGCTATAAGTATACCCGTGGAAAAGGGTTCCTTTTGATTTTTCTTTTAACACGTTATGGATTTCGTCAGACACAATTACGCCGCCAAGCTGGATATAGCCGCTCGTTACTCCTTTTGCAAAGGAAATGACATCTGGTGTGACCCCAAAGTTTTCTATACCAAACCATTTGCCTGTTCGTCCAAACCCGGTGATTACCTCGTCGGCAATGTATAAAATTCCGTATTCGTCACAAATGGCTCGTACTTCCTGCAAATATTCTTTTGGCGGAATCAGCACACCGCCCGCTCCTTGAATTGGCTCGGCGATAAAGGCAGCAACTGTTTCCGGTCCTTCCCTTTCAATGACAGCCCGCAAAGAAGCAATCGCTTTCTCTTTCCCGTTGCCATAAGGATTATCCGCATGATATATGTCTACCATCATTTTTCCTGCCATATTCCAAAATTCCGGAATACCGGTCGCACTGGTAGAAGCAGCTGCAACCCCGTGATACGCCCGGCCAAGACCGATTATTTTCCGTTTTTCTGGTTTTCCTTGAATTCTCCAATAGTGTCTCACCAGCTTAATCGCTGTATCATTTGACTCAGACCCGCCAGAAGTAAAGAAGACGGCATTTAACCCTTCTGGAGCAAGGGAAGCAATTTTCTCTGCTAACAGAATCGCCGGTTTATGACTGAAAGTAGAGAATGTCGAGCTAAAGGCAAGTTTTTTCATTTGTTCTGCAGCTACTTCAGCAAGTTCTTCCCGGCCATGGCCGATATTGACGTTCCAAAGGGAGGACATAGCATCGATGTAAACGTTTCCATTTGTATCAGTAAGATAGATGCCTTCCCCTTTTTCAACAATCATTTTTGGACCTTGTTCCTGCTGCTGCTGAATCGATGAAGTCGGGTGGATAAAATGTTTTTTGTCCAGTTCAATAAGCTTTTCCATGTTCATTTCCAATACCTCCTGTTTGAAATAAATTAAAAAACCAGCACAACTACCAGGAGAAGCCATTAGCATACAGGGAATAAATCTCCTGGCATTTATACTGGTTTTAATCTAAGAACTTGCTCTACTTCATCAATAGAGTCAATTAGATTAAGCAGCTTTTCCAATATTTAATTATTTATAATTTAACGAAAATTGAAAGTTATGTCAAGGTAAATTTTAAATTTTAAGCATAGTTTTTAATCATTTAAAACGGTAATATACTACTAAAATAAAAAGCACATTCCTGTGACAGAAATGTGCTTTCACACTATGATAATGTTTCATATTGTTTTTCCATCTGTTTCTCGTAGACGGGTTCAATGACAAGTTGTTTACCGTCATTTTCAGCTGGAGGCTGAAACTGTCCTTCCCATTTGGCAATAATGATGGCAGCTAAGGAGTTGCCGACTACGTTTACAGCCGTCCGCCCCATATCGAGAATCCGGTCAATTCCGGCGATAAATGCCAGCCCCGCAGCAGGAAGTCCAATCGTGCTAAACGTAGCCAGCAGGACGACAAAGGATACACCTGGAACTCCTGCCATTCCTTTTGATGTCACCATTAATACTAGCATAAGCATAATCTGCTGCCCGATGCTCAAATCGATGCCATACATTTGTGCAACGAACATGGCGGCAATTGCCTGATAAAGAATTGAACCGTCCAAATTAAAGGAATAGCCCGTTGGAATAACAAAGGATGCAATATGTTTCGGGCTGCCTGCTTTTTCCATTTTGTCCATAATTCTTGGAAGGACTGTTTCCGAGCTGGAAGTGGAAAAAGCTAAAATTAACTCCTCTTTAATCATCTTTAATAATTTAAAAATGCTGAAACCGACGAGCTTGGCCGTTAAGCCTAATACGACAATTACAAAGAAAACCATCGTTCCGTAAACGGTTATTGCCAGTTTCCCAAGCGGAATAAGCGATTCAAAACCATACTTGGAAATCGTCACACCGATTAATGCAAATACTCCTATCGGTGCATATTTCATAAATAAATTTGTCACGTAAAACATGGCATTTGCCATACCTTCGAAAAACCTTAAAATCGTTTTTCCCTTTTCTCCAATGGCTGCGATTCCGAGACCGAATACGACAGCAAAGAAAATAATCGACAGCATGTCCCCTTCTACCATCGCTTGCAATGGATTCGTCGGAACGATATGAAGAAGTGTATCGACTAATGTTTTTCCTTCCTGTTCTTCATTCGTTTCAACGTAAGTAGAAATATCGCTTTGCTGAAGCTCGTCCATATTTAAACCAGCGCCAGGCTGAAAAACATTTGCCGAAACCAACCCGACAAATACGGCAACCATCGTCATGCCAATAAAATAGGATAACGATTTTCCGCCTAACTTGCCGACAGATTTCAGATCGCCGACGCCGGCAATGGCAACAATGATACTAGAAAGGACAATTGGCACAACAATCATTTTAATTAAGCGGATAAACAAGTCCCCAAACGGCTGTAAAACACTTTGAGCCGTTTCATTTCCGTAGAATATACCGCCGACGATAATACCTAAAATTAAACCGATAAAGATTTGGCTAGCCAAACTTAACTTAAATCTTTTCATCTTATTTCCTCACCTTCTGATGAAAATTTTTTATGCAGTTCTCAGGCAAGGGAAACATGAAGAATATTTTGGCCAATAGAAAACTAAGGCTAGCCTTTCATGACAAATGCCTTAGTTTTGGACTGAGTTGTTTCTTTTGAAACTGCTCTCACTATATTTGCTTTTATTCTCCGTTTCCACTTCAATAGCTTACGAGGTTAGCTTTCAGGTTAGGACTATGGGAAACTAAACAGCCCCTTCTATTACGAATTCACCTATAGCGGAAATATCCGCATCAACCTTGGGTCCCCCGCTCTTTATATATAAGGCTTTACAGCCAAAAAAGATTCAGCAAGCAGCTTTTTCATTTTATCATTTAACGACATATTTGTAAATATTTTATTATTTACCTCTGTAATATAAAAAATAATAAGCAGTTCCTATGGAAATATGGAACTGCTTAAAATGCAAATGCCTTTTTATCTGCTATTAGAAATTGCTAATTTTTAATCTCTGCCCCGCCAAAAATAGTAAGACAATTAATTTTTAGCACGGGAATCTCCCCGTCATTACTTGAGATTTCGGTACTATCTTCCCACCCGCCAAAAATGGGAGTGCCCATTATTTCGACGCGAACATTTTTGGGAACACGTACCGTAACCCCGCCAAAGATGATTGAAACATCCAGCACTGCACCTTCAGCAATCACCGCATCTCGCAGGTCAATCTCTGCATGGCCGAATACAGCCGTCACATTACCCCCTGGAAAGGGCTGGGAATAACTTTTTACATCCGTTCCAGAAAAGAGGACAAAAGAGTTTAATTTCCCCTTCCGATGGGTTGACGGCTTTTGTTTTACCCGCGTCAATATTAATGAAAATCCGAAAACAATGAAAATAATCGGCCAGAAATAGGCAATCAAATTCATGTTAAACCATTGTTGTGCAAAGAAGAATAGGCCAATTAACACAAAGATGACTCCGGTAATCGCAGATAATGATGTGCGATGATTAAACTGGATAACGCCAATTATAATGAAGATTACCGGCCACCAGTTCGACAAAACTTGCCCAAGATGAATGATTTCCATTTGATGTAAAAGCAAACCGATTCCAAAGAACAGGAAAATCAGTCCTAACCATATTCTTCCAGCCATGGACATCCCCCCTAGCAACAATGTATGTCACAAGGGGGGAATTCATGATATGAATTATTCACTTAAGTGAAATAAGCCGGATAGCAGAACAGAGTTTGATTGGAAGGATTAATAGACTTCCTCTTTTAATTTCTCAAAAGAATTGGCGAGTTTATATTTTGCCTTTGTGTTCAATGCTTCAAAATGCTTCTTGCCGCATTCAATCTTATCCTGCTCCACTTCCCGAAGGTCTTCCTTGTCTGTGCTGCCTTTCGTTTCCACAACAAAATATAATTTCTCTTCGTTGTCTTTTTTCATTAAAATAGCCCAATCCGGATTGTAATTGCCAAGAGGTGTATCGATAGAGAAAGAAGACGGGAGCTTCACAAATAATTTCACATCTTCGTCGTTATTCAGTTTCTCAGCAAATTCCCTCTCTACCTTTGAATCGTAACGGATATGATCAAAGACAGATTTTTCTTCGGATACTTTCACGGCGTTCGCCTTCATATAACCGACAAGCTCTTCCTGTTCAAACAGAGACTGTTCATAATATTCGTGGTCACCAATTCGTTCATATTTTATTCCATCGACAATAAGTTTCCGCTTCTCCCGGTTAATGATTTTCATTACTTCTTCCATAAACCGCTGCGGATTTTTCTTGAAATCGTCCAGCCGCTTGGAACCGATCAGAATTTCCACAAGAGTGCGGCGTTTTAATTTCGTATGGTCTTGCAAATAGCGTAATATATCCGGCAGTCTGCTTTGCTCCTCTTCCACTTCATGGGTGCGGAACGTCTTACCTTCTCCGGTGACACCGGAACGGTCCATTTTTACTAACGCATTTTCCCGCACAACCCTTCTTGGCTTAAAAGGCGGCAATTGTTGAATGCCTTTAATTGATCGCTTAATCAGCGTTTCGCTATCCAGCTCGACTGAATACGTCGTTTTAAACTTAATTTGGTTCCATAACTGTTCAAATTCTGGACTTAAAAGCACTTGTTTATTAAGTTTGACATGAACTTTATCCTTTTTATTAAACACGGGCAGTTTCTTGATGACCCGCTTAATAAAGCTTTCAATTTCCTTTTGCTCTTCAGCAAAATCTTCCGGAAGTACCAGTTTATTTTCAGCGATTGCTTCCTTCAGCTTTTCCGCTACTTTCCCGGTTCCGTCAATATATTTTTCCTCTTTCAAGAATTGGAACAACTGTGCTGATTTTTCGTATCCGATATCTTGATCTTCATCGGTGTCTTGCCAAATTTCTGCAAAGAAATGTTCTTCCAGATAACCGAATTTAACTCCGGTTTCTTCTTCCATTTCCGATTGCAGTGTTGCGGCAAATTCTTCATAAGATTCGTTGGCTACGACGGTAAGTATGTTCACATTTTCATCATAAACCCGCTTTCCTTTCTGGTTTACCGCAAGGCGCAGGCCCCGGCCAATTTTTTGCCGTTTTGTTAAAATATCTTTCGTCTCAACCAAGGTACAAATTTGGAAGACGTTCGGATTATCCCATCCTTCTTTCAATGCGGAATGGGAGAATATAAAGCGCAGCGGATGAGAAAAGCTGAGCAGCTTTTCCTTTTCCTGCATAATCAGCTTAAAGGTAGATTCGTCATCTTTCGTTGAACGCAGTCGGCCGTCTTTTGTCACCCGGCTATCTTTAAACTTCCCTTTTCTATCCTTTGCAAAATAGCCGTCGTGCACTGTCTCCGCATTTTGTTCGCCGATATAGGAAACTTCCAGCAATGGCCGATATTTCTCCAGTTTGATGAGCTTGTCATATTCCTCCTCAAACATGAGAGCGTATTTCCCTTTTTGCCAGTCTCCTTCTTTCGGATAAATACGGTAGTTTTCCACTTTGTCGATGAAGAACAACGTTAATACTTTAATGCCTAAAGGAATGAGTTTCAGTTCTTTGTCCAAATGGGTGCGGATTGCTTCCCGGATTTGCACCCGTTTTAATGTGTCGTCATCCATGCCTCCGATCACGTCCCCAACGTGAAGGATTCTTCCGCTTTCAAATTCAATCGATTCGTTGCCCGGAGTAGCGTCAATCCCTGCAATTACATAGCCGCGATAAATATCCCTTCCGCCCGAAAGCTCATATAAATCATTATTCCGTCGCGGGTCAGCCTGCTTTTTCACCCGTTTCACAATGCCGTTTTTCTTTTTTTCATCCAGCTCAATCGTAGCTTTATAGCCGTTTTTACTCGTCACCTTAATCAATTTAATATACGGATCATTAAAGTTTTCTTCCGACTGAATCGATAAAACTTCAATTTTTTTCACCAATTTCTTTTCGTAAGCATCTACCGGATCCAATTTATACATTAAGTTATAATGCTCTCGGTGGGTGGCCGAATAGCGCAATTTGCACATCGGGTTTAAAGAAGCGATCGCTTCCTTTGCCTTTTCCGTATTGTCGACGCTTTGGGGTTCGTCGATGATAACGATTGGATTCGTATCCTGAATGAATTCTATCGGCTTTTTTCCATTGAGGGAATCCCTTTCCCGGTGAATTAAATTGGCTTTGCTTTCCTTTTCCGGATCTTCAAAGCTTTTCCGGAATGCGTCAATATTAATAATCATAACTTCAATATTCGTGCTTGTAGCAAAATCCCGCACCTGTTCAAGTTTCGATGAATCATACTTAAAGAAATGACAATATTGGCCAGGGAATTCCTCTTGAAAATGGGTTTCGGTCATCTGCAGCGATTTATAAACCCCTTCCCGAATGGCAACACTTGGCACGACAATAATAAATTTGGAAAAACCGTATTGTTTGTTCAATTCAAAAATAGTCCTCGTATAGACGTATGTTTTTCCCGTTCCTGTTTCCATTTCTACAGTGAAATTACGATCCTGAATATCTGTCGATTTTGGCAAATGATGGCGCATTTGAATCTTTTGCACATTTTCCAGCAGTTCTTCATCCGTCAATTCCAGCTTGTTTCCGATACCGGTTTCCGTCACTTCCTGGCCGATAATTTCTCCCATGCTGACAGAAAAACGGGATACACGCTTCGCCTGCCCTTCAAAAATATCGGTGATGGCTTTGACCGCATCAAGCTGATACTGCATTTCATCGAATTCAATTTTCATTTTCTTTCCCCCTTAGATGACGCGTATATCCGTAACTCCATATTGTTTAAACAGCTGCTCTGCATTTAGTTTTTCCGTATCATTGAGGAAGCCTTCATCAAAAAAGACGGCCCGCTTCAAGTCCGGGAATTCCTTCAGCAATGCCTCGATAAAAGATAAGTTTAAATTCCGGTCAAAACAAAGCAAGAAAGTCCCGTTCTCTAACACATACACATTCTTGTTTTCCAGCTGTTTCTTTTCGATTGGAGCTGTAATGTCGATTCCATATTTCAGCAAAATTTCATAAACAATATCCTCCTCGGTCCGCCCTTCCTTTAACGGATTCAAATACTCAAGCAGCTGCTCTTCCAGTTCTTCTGCCCGGTCATCCCATTTTTTCAAATTGCTGTCGTCCAGCTGAAACACTTTAAACCCGATATCGTAATTTGTTTTTTCCTCCAGCAATTGTTTTCTTGCCCGGCGGAGCCGCTCCTTGCCAATGTCGGAAATCGTTTTAAAGCCGAGCTTATACCCTTCTGACTTCTCCTCCAGCGGTTCCGGTAGCTGAACTAAAATAAACCGATAATCTTTTCCGAATTCTTGATTTAATTTCCACACCGCTTCTCCGGTCGTTCCGGAACCGGAGAAGAAATCGAGGATTATTGCTTCTTCATCGTTATAAAGCAGGGACTGCAGAAGGCGGCGAATCAGCTTTTCCGGTTTGGAATAGTCAAAGATTTTCCTGCCGAACAGCTGAATCATCTCTTTATCCGCGTCTTCATAGGTCGGGAAACCGTAACCATGGATGGAAAATAGATTTTTGATTTTCTTGATCTCCCCGCCAGTCTTTATATGATTTGGGCGGAAAGGTACTTTGCTGATGACAATTTCCTCTTTATTGGCAATAATTTCATCCAGTTTTTCCTGGGAATAACGCCACTCCCCTTTAAGCCGAAAAGAATTGGCATTTTTTCCGTCTTTAATGGTGACATCATCCAACAGCTCGGTAATAATATTCCCGCCGGACATATCTTGCGCCGGTATTGTTCCGTCCTCCATCTGAAAGGAAACCGAACCTTCGGGAAAGGTAAGAATCCGGACCCCGTTTCCCGCATTATTAAACGGATATTTTTTTCCTTTTTCCGTCCGTTCAATGGAAAGCGCGTGGGTCTTTTCATTGTTTTTAGAATAAGTGACAATATATTCGGTCACTCCGCCGACGTTCCGGTCAAGGAAAGACGGCTTTTTCTTTTTCTCCCAAATAAATGTGGTGACAAAATTGTCTTCGCCAAAAATTTCATCACACATTTTTTTCAGATTATACAGTTCTTTATCACTGATGCTAATAAAAATCATCCCGTCATCGGTGAGCAAATTTCTCGCCAATTTCAGTCTCGGATACATAAAGTTTAGCCAGTTCGTATGATACCTGCCGGACGTCTCCGCATTAGATTTCATCTTTTCCTGAATCTTTTCTTTATAATTTTTGACATTGTCTTCAAAATCGTCCTCATAAATAAAATCCATGCCGGTATTATATGGCGGATCGATATAAATCGCCTTAATCTTATTGCGGTAAGGCGTTTGCAGGAGACGCAAAACTTCCAGGTTATCCCCTTCAATATACAAGTTCTTCGTCTTTTCCCAATCAACACTTTCTTCTTTGCACGGCCTTAACGTGGCAGTAGACTGCTTTTGGGCAAGCTGCATCGCCTCGGTCTTCCCATGCCACGTAAAATCGTACTTTTCCGCTTCCGCTTCAATGTGCTTTCCCAAAACGAGCAGCAATTTTTCCGGGTCAATTTTTCCTTCCGAAAATACTTCCGGAAACCATTGTTTCATCTTCCTGATATTTTCTTCTACGATATTCGCTGTTTTTCCGTCTATCCGTTCCATTCGTCCGTTCCTCTCCAGACTATTGAAGTCTTTTTATATGACATGAATATTCGTAATTCCGTATTGTTTTAGCAGTTGTTCCACGTTTAAACGCATAGTGTCATCATGGAACCCTTCATCAAAAAATACGATAATTCTACAATGGTGATGTTCTTGCGCCAGGTGTTCCACAAAATTCTGCTGAATATCCTTGTCCAGGGCGATAAGAATTTCTCCGTGGCCGACAGAATAATAATTTTTCTTCTCCCACGTTTTCTTTTCCACCGGAACTGTCAGTTCCAGCCCATATTTAAGCAGGATTTCATACACCACATCTTCTTCGTTTCTTCCGTCTTTTAATGGCTGGATTTGGTCGAGCAAGGAAGCTTCCAAATCTTCTTCCTGTTCGTCCCACTGTTTTATATTCGTCGTGTCCAGATGAAATACTTTAAAGCCGATGTCGATCGGATAATCGGTTTTTTCTTTCAGCTGCGCTCCTGCCCGGCGAAGCCGTTCTTTTCCGATTTCCGTAATTTTTTTATATCCTGCCCGAAAGGCTTCGGATTTTTGATTTGTTTCTTCTGGAAGCTGGACAAGGATAAATTTCCGTTTCCCACCATCTTCCGCATTTAATTCCATCACCGCATGCCCTGTCGTAGCCGATCCGGAAAAGAAATCCATAATATAATCTTCCGGACCAGCCGCCATATTAATTAAATATTTAATCAAGGATGTCGGTTTCGGGTACAATCCGTCGGAAAAATTCGGACCCATAATCCGGTCCAGTTCATCGGAGGCATTTTCATTCGTTCCGACATTGAAGGAAGCGTCGATGATGTTCCACGGCTTTTCCGGCTCGTATTCATCCTTTTCGTAAGAAGGGGAAAAAGCAGCGGTTTTAATGTACACTTTTACTCCCGCTTTAATTTGTTCGTCCAAATAATTTTGGCTCCACTTAAATTTCCCCCGAAGATAAACATCTTTAATAAATTTGCCGTCCTTCACTTCCGTATCCGCAAGCAATTCAATATCGTAGGCACTGGTGCCATATTTCCCCGCCGGATATACGCCGTCTTTTAAAGAGGTTTCCGTTATATATTTCGGAAAAATAAGTTCGCTTACCCGGTTCGTCTGGTTCATCAGACCATTGGTGCTTTTGCTGAATTTCGTCAGTCCTTTTAATTCTTTCGCATCTCTCTTTTGATATAAAAGAATGTATTCCAGCGACTTTTTTGTTTTATTCGACAGGTTGGCCGGCGTGGACGTTTTTTTCCAGCTGAACATTTCGATGAAATTATTTTCCCCGAATATTTCATCACAAATTTTTTTTAAATTAAACACTTCATGGTCATCGATACTAATAAAGATGACGCCGTCATCGGTGAGAAAGCTTTTCGCAAGCATCAGCCGCGGGTACATCATGTTGAGCCAATCCGTATGATATCTTCCGCTCGTCTCCGCATTGGATTTATAGCTTTCCTTCAGCCGTTCCTTATAGTTTTCTACGTTATCATGAAAATTATCTTTATAGACAAAATCCTTCCCTGTATTGTAAGGCGGATCAATATAGATGACTTTTATCTTATTGCGATAACTTTGCTGCAAGACCCGCAGCACTTCCAGATTGTCCCCTTCAATGTATAAATGATTCGTGGAATCCCAATTGACGCTCTCTTCTTTCACTGGGCGTAACGTGCCAGTCGTCTGCTTTTGTGCCAGCTGAATGGCTTCCTTCTTTCCCTTCCAGCGGAATTCAAATTTTTCCTCCTCGGATGCCCGGTCCTCACCGATCGCCAAAAGGAGCCGCTCTACATTAATCTTTCCTTCCGATACCGCTTCCGGAAACAGTTCCATCAGCTGCCTTTTTTTTTCCTCAGTAAGGTTATACGTTTTTCCGTCTATTTTTTCCATCTTTCCAGCTCCTTAAATAACTAGCAGTTGTTTAGCTCCATGTCGATGAAATAGCTGTTCCCCATTTATCCGGACCGTATCGTTTGCAAATCCTTCATCATAAAAAATAAACCGTTTTCGGTCTGGATAGTGATGGAGCAATTTTTCCATAAAATCTAATGTCAGATCCCGTTCCAGGCAAATAACGATATCTTGCCCGACGGAGTAAATCCTCTTTCCGTCCATCTCCTTTTCACCAATCGGTACTGTTAGTTCTATTCCTGTCTTAAGTAAAATCTCAAATAATACATCATCACTCGTCCGATTGTTTTTTACGATTTCCAGCTGCTGCCATAAGTCCCGTTCCACATTTTCCGTCTCCTCGTCCCAATGATGGAAGTTGGTAGAATCCAGGAAAAACACTTTAAAACCGAGGTCGGCTTTCCCTTCGGATGCTTCGCCAAAGTTTTTCAGCAGCTGTTTTCTAGCCCGGCGAATCCTTTCTTTGCCGATTTCACAAATATTGAGCGGTCTGCCAAGCTTTTTCAGAAGCTGGACCGCATCCTTTTGCTTGCTGTCCTTTTCATCCAGTTCTTCCGGCAATTGGACAAGGATAAATTTCCGTTTCGTTTCTTCCTCCATATTTAATTCCATTACGGCATGGGCCGTTGTTGCCGATCCGGAGAAGAAGTCAAGAACATAATCGTTTGGTTTCGTCGTCATTTTAATTAGCTGTTTAATGAGGCGCACAGGCTTTTTCCCGTTCTCGAACTTCATATCTCCTTCTTTGGAGACGTTCCCCATATCTTTATAAAATTCTTTCCACCAATCCCCGCGAATCTTTCTTAACCCATAGCTCTGATTGAAGTCATCACAATAACCGAAGGAATCTTTCAGCAGCAGCAACTGTTCAATTCGACCTTGTTTATTGCAAAGAAGATACGTTTTTCCGTCCCGGGTCACTTCCCGGATTTCTCCTTCCGGCACATCTTCTGACGTAAACCCTGTTACTTTATCAAAACGGAAAATCCGCCCCTTATAATCATCTATAAACTTTCGGAAAAGGATGGAGTAGTCATACATATCTTGCAGATTCAACCGTTTGTTTAACTGCTTGCTTAAAGCTTCAATTTCTTTCTCAATCGCCGGTTCTTTTTTGAACATGTACGGCACAAGGTTTTCGATTTCTCCGTCTTCCGTTAATATTTTGGAGTAGTGGGTATCGTATTTTTCCCGGTAATCGTAAAGGATCGTTTCAGCTATATCCTTCCTACCGTTTTTTGAATAGACGAGAATATACTCGGTATTTTTGACGATATTGCCCTTTTGCGCTGCTTTCACTTTCATCCCCTGGGTTGCAGACATTTCCACGTGTAAGGTTGTGACGAAACATTCTTCGCCAAATATTTCATCACAAATTTTTCGTAAATTTGGCTGTTCATTGTCGTCGATGCTAATAAACATGACTCCGTCTTCCGTCAGCAAATTTTTTGCCAATTTAATTCTCGGATACATCATGTTCAGCCAGTCGGTGTGGAAACGGCCGCTCGTTTCCGCATTTGATTTATAGCTTTCTTGCATTTTTTCTTTATAGTTGGAAATGTTATCGCGGAAATCGTCCCGGTAAATAAAGTCGTTCCCTGTGTTATAGGGCGGGTCAATGTAGATCATTTTAATTTTGTTTCGGTATGACGTTTGCAGCACCCGGAGCACTTCTAAATTATCGCCTTCTATGTATAAATTTTCCGTCCGATCCCAATCAACGCTGTCACCTTTTTTCGGTCTGAGGGTACCGGTTGTTTGCTTTTGTGCCAACCGGATTGCTTCTGTTTTCCCCTTCCATGTAAACTCATACCGTTCCTCTTCTGTTTCTACCTCATCCCCTAAAAGCAGACGCAGTTTCGCAAAATCTATTTTGTTTTCTGTTACCGCTTCAGGAAAAAGCTTTTTCAGTTGCTTAATATTTTCTTCGATGAAAGGATAAGTTTTTCCGTCTATTTTTGCCATTCTAGTTAAAACCCCTTTTACTTATTCATTTTCTCTTCCTGAAGCAATCGCTCCAGCGCTGCTTTATAAACGTCATAATCCCCTTCAGAAAATAAGGTCATGACAACTTTTCCGAAAGATTCACGCTTTAAAAATTCGATGATTGTTGTTAGCGCAACGACGGAGGCCAGCTTGACCGGGTAACGATATACGCCGGTAGAAATGGACGGAAAAGAAATGCTCGTAATTCCTCGTTCCTTCGCCAGCTGTAACGCATTGTCATAACAATTTCGCAGTTTCATTTCCTCCGTTTCAGACTTTCCCGTCCAAATCGGTCCGACTGTGTGGATGACATATTTTGCCGGCAAGTTATAACCTTTCGTGATGACGGCCTCCCCAGTAGGCAAATAATCTCCATGAAGTTTTTCTTTCCGAATCATCTTACATTCTTCCAAAAGTTCCTCACCGGCTGCCCGATGAATCGCTCCATCGACCCCGCCACCGCCCATTAACGTCCCATTGGCGGCATTTACAATCGCTTCCGTTGTCTCTTTCGTAATATCGCCAACCTTCAACTCAAGCGTATTCCCATTGATTTCTGCCTTCATATTTATCCTCCTATTTTTCCGTTCATCTATACAAAATATCTTCTCTTTCCATTATACATAGGTTTCTATTGTTTACATGTCTCGGACACTTTTTTGTTCGATTTTGCCGAAAAAAGAAAAAAGCCGGCAAAAGATGCCAGCAGAAATGCAAATTTTTATTTCTTCCATTCGGATAATATAGGTCGAATCTGTTTTACGATTCCATTAACTTGATCAATCGTTTTTAATATTTTTCCCATATCCCATTCTCCGTTCGCATTTTGAAACGGTGTAAAAAATGTTTCTGCCGGATGTGTTCTGCGTGGAGACCGTGAGGGAAAAAGCGGATGTGGCCGATGGGGAAACACGCACGATCCCTCCTTTCCGTAAATCCTCAACAATTGACGCTGCAAAGGTTCTAAAGTATTGTTTTCGTGCTCTTATCTGCATTTATTTTATGTACTTGCTAAATCATTCGTAATGGATAAATGGCGGGGTTCATAAAAATTGCTTTTCAGATTTCCTAGGACATCCGCTGATTGTAATTGAGATAGGGGGAGGTGACTAACCTCCGTCCCTCTCACACCACCGTACGTACGGTTCCGTATACGGCGGTTCCAGATTATGTATGACGCAAAATTTCATATCTAGCGGA
>NZ_BMEV01000027.1 GCF_014637175.1 Compostibacillus humi
GACTATATTTTACCAAAAAGGGATGTTTTTTTGTTCATTTTTAGATATAATGTTGTGAATTCTTTCAGTCATATCAAGTGTTTACTAGTGTTTTTCGACTGCGAAAGTTGAGTAATTATCTTTTAAATATAATAGTAGAATTTCTTGTCGGGAAAATCCTATGCCTTCTTTCGCTATCGTTAAACAGCACAATTCATAATAAAACCATTTATTTCATGTTCCTGCACCGGAAGGAGGATGATTGTGACATATCGCGGACGGATTGCACTATTATTTCTATCTTTATTGACATCATTCTTTTATTACGTATTAGGAAATGAGCTAAGCCTTCTTTCTCTTGTTTTTTCACTATTGCATGCTGCCGTTTCATGGGTTTTTGGCGGGTGGTACGATAAATATAGATTTCTGTCCTATCACGACCCGCTGACAGGGGTTTATAACCGCAGATATGCCCATTTTATCTTTGAAAAAAAGCTGCACCAGGCGAGGAATCGCAACGAGAGGCTTGGCATATTGCTAATTGACGTAAATAATTTTAAGGTTATTAATGATACTTACGGGCATGATGATGGTGATTTTATTTTAAAGGAAACGTGCCGTATAATTCAAAACAGCATGGACAAAAAGGATATTCTCATTCGCTGGGGAGGCGATGAGTTTCTCGTGCTGCTGACAAATAGGGACGATGGAGATATAAGGAAGTTTATCCATCAAATGAATGATGATATTGTCATTGCACGCAGTGAGTGTGAAGAGAAAAATAAAATTTTTCCATCCCTATCGATAGGTTTTTCCTGTTATCCAAAAGATGCGACAAAAATCTCAGAATTAATTTCAATTGCTGATAAAAGAATGTATCAGGCAAAAGACAATGCAAACTAAATGCCCAAAGATAAGGCCAAGTATGAAATGTGAGGTAATTTTATGAAGACTAATAAACTATTACAAGAGGAAAAACGTTCGACGAAGTTGTTTTTATGGCTGTTTTACAGCGTATTTTTTATATATGATATCTTTTATTATGACATTTTCCCCGATTTCCCATGGCTGCCCGATTCTGAGAATACGTTATGGCATGATTCTTTATATATAAAATATTTCGTGATCATTGCATTGATTCCACTATTTGTCTATTTAATCCAAAAGGATAAAACGGAATATGTAAAGTATATTTTGCTGCTTGGCTATCTGAGTGTGAATACGATAGGGGATATCATCTATTATAAAGACAGTCCTCTATCCTATAGCAGCGGAAGCATCGTGGAACTCGTAATAATATTATTTTCTCCTATATTTGTTAATAAGCGATTCACTTATTATGTGACAGGCGGCCTAATTCTTAAATATGCTCTTGTCGGGTTCTTCATTCAAGATCCGGTCGTGCTGTTCCCGATTATTATTAATATTCTATTGTCTGTTATCGCGTTTCTTCTGCTGCACCGCTTTTTAAATTATATTCGTGCTCTGAAAACTTCCTATAATGAACGACTGGAAGGAATGGTAAAGGGAATCATTGCCACGATAGAATTAAAAGACCCGTATACGAGAGGGCATAGCGAGCGGGTGGCCGCCTATGCCAGGAGCATGGCGGAGGCAACCGAAAAGTTTAATAAAGAGGAATTATATGATTTTTATTATGCTTGCCTCTTACATGACATCGGAAAAGTCAGCATACCTGATTCTATATTGACAAAATCCGGCAAATTATCGGATAATGAATACGAGATTATTAAAACGCACCCGGTCGTTGGAGCGAAAGCAATACAGGATGTGGAAGGAATCATCGATAATATTGATGTCATCTACCATCACCATGAAAGATGGGACGGAAAAGGTTATCCGGATGGACTTGCAGGGGAAAATATCCCGTATCTTGCCCGAATTACGGCAATTGCAGATGCCTTCGATGCGATGACTTCCTCCAGATCATATCGGCCGGCGCTTCCTTATGAAGAAGCGTATAAACGCATTGTAGAGGGAAAAGGAACTCAGTTTGATCCCCAATTGGTAGAGTTATTTATGCGTGTATATCCTACTTGGATTGAAATATCCAAACAATATTCCAAAGGTATGGACATGAAAGGGGGGCGTGAAGCATGATGGCACGTATTTTTAGTTGCTGGTGGTGCTTTTTTGTACCAAAAAAATAATCTTTTTACGAGATAGGATGCTAGTTTGTTAGCATCCTATTTTTATTTCTTTAATCGATTTCAATTCACTAATAGACTTTACAGGTGGAAGATGGGAAAATAATTATTATCTAACGGGTAAGATAAGGCATAATGTTACAAAAAAATTGAAGGAGGTAAACATATGAGTATACATTTTGAGGTAACAAGAACATTTAACGTATCAAAGGAAAGGACATATGATGCTCTGCTCGATCTTGATGCTGCAAAAAATTGGATGCAAGGTTTTGTAGGCATCGAAAGATTGGATGAAGGACCGATAAAAGAAGGCAGCGAGTGGAAGGAAACGAGAAAAATGTTCGGGAAAGAAGCAACGGAACGAAGGGGACAACTGGAAAAGGAGAATACATATATACTTATACCGTCCAATCCGCTGGCAATGAAACGGAAGTTACTTTGCATGGGAAAATTAGAGGACTGACTGGATTGGCTAAATTCTTTGGCAAAATGCTGGGCGGCACTTTTGAAAAAGCATGTGCGAAAGATTTAGATGCATTAAAGAACTATCTGGAAAATGAATCCAACTAAGAGGTGGACTAAATGAAACATGAATGGCGTAAAAAAGAAAAAGATTTATATTTGCCGAAAGAAAAACCGCAATTGCTGACGGTGCCAAAGCAGCAATTTCCCATGCTGGAAGGAAAAGGAGATCCGAATAAAGCAGAGTTCGCCGAAAGGGTTGGCGTTCTTTATTCTGTAGCATATGCGATCCGAATGATGCCGAAGTGGGGAACTGCTCCAGAAGGATATTTTGAATATACGGTGTATCCGCTGGAAGGGATTTGGGACTTAACGGAAAAGGGAAGGAAGGAATCTACATTAAATAAAGATGAATTCGTATATACGATTATGATTCGGCAGCCGGAATTTGTGTCCGATGAAATTGTGGAATTGGCGATGGAACGGGTACGGAAAAAGAACCCTCATCCTTATCTTGAGGAGGTTGCTTTCCGGTCCATGGAAGACGGTTTGTCGTTACAAATGCTCCATGTCGGACCCTATGATGAAGAACCAAAAACTTTCCAAATTATGGATGATTTTGCAGAAGAGAATCATTTAAGAAGGACAGATCTGACCCATAGGGAAATTTATCTTTCCGATGTAAGAAAAGTGGAACCGGCCAAATTGAAGACGGTGTTACGATATAAAGTGGAGAAAATCGGAGAATAATTTTTTGGAAAAGCTGTATATCCGGTGAAATAAATAATTTATCCCCTTCATCGACGGCAAAAGCCATCGGTGAGGGGGATGCTTTTAGTGGATTTCAACTTTATGGGTATTTTTATGGATTTTTTCTATGAGGTTTGTGCTGGAAATAATTAAATTTTATTCCTTTTGTTCCTCTATGTCTTTTTTTCTATCATTTTTATTTCCATTGCGGGATAAAATGTTTTGAATAATATCTCGGGACACCATTTCTGCTCCGGTTACTAATATTCCTTGAACAACTGATGTTATGTCAATTCCAAAATATAATAGACATGAAACAATCGAAAAAGCAAGCTTGATCCATGCATGTGTCCACTTTGGGAGCATTGGCGTCTGTTCCAGAATGATGCAGATAAAATACAGTGCTGGAATTAAAATAAACGCTTCAGCACGAATGTAGACCGAAAGTAATTCCATTGATCATTGTCACCCATTTCGCCGTCTGACCAAAATTATGTAATATTATATGTTTTTGGTCATAATTGGTTAAAAAATGGGGTTTAGATGGAGATCAATAAAGAAAAAGCCAGCAACTGCAAAAAAACTGCTGGCTATTTAGTTTTATTTAGCATTATTTTTTTGAAAAAATATTTTCATCATCGGCGGGGTAACAACTGTAGTTATGACAATTACTACAATCGCAGAAGCATATATATCGTCAGCGATTAAATTGGATGCTAATCCCATGGATGCGACGATTAAGGCAACCTCGCCCCGGGACACCATTGCCGACCCGATTCCCATTGAGCTGTTCCAGCCGAAACCGGATAGCTTCGCACCAAGGCCGGCGCCGACAAATTTAGTTAATACTGCCAGAATGCTAAGGGAAATAATAAGACCAAGATTATCTATTACCCCGGAAAATTCAGCGGAAATTCCGATGTAGGCAAAGAATATCGGGACAAAGATGGAATAACTGATGGTTTCCACTTTTTCCATAATAAGCCCTTTGAAATTTGTTGCCCCGATAGCAATTCCAGCAATATATGCACCGATAATATCAGCTACACCAGTGTACTCTGCTGCAAATGCATATACAAAGCAAATGATTAAAGCGCCGGATATAACTGGTTCACTAATCGGCAACTTTGTAAATTTTTGTAAAAGCCAAGGAACGATTTTCCAGGCAACGAAAATCGCCACTAAGAAGAATAAAAATTTCTTAATTACGAGCGTCGTTAAAGATACGTTTGCATCTCCGGCGAAGCTCATTAAAAACGCCAATATAATCATCACAACGACATCATCAATAACCGCCGCACCTAAAATAGTTGTACCTTCTCTCGATTTGAGCTTATTCATTTCTTTCAGAGCTTGGACTGAAATGCTGACACTGGTAGCCGAAAGCATGACACCTAAAAACCAGGATTGCAAGTCGGACAATTCCATCAGTTGTCCGGCAAAGTATCCGAGGAACAACGGAAATATTATTCCCCCAAGCCCAACGAAGGTCGAAGATTTCGCTGAACGTTTGAATTCATCGAGATCCGTCTCTAGTCCGGCAATAAACATGAGCAATATAACACCGATGGTGCTAAAGGTGGCAAGAGTATCACTGGCATGTACCAGGCCAAATACAGATGGCCCTAATAATATCCCTACGATTATTTCTCCTAATACTGAGGGCTGGCCAAACCGAACACTTAAGCTCCCAGCCAATTTGGCCGCTATGATAATGATAGCTAAAGAAAGTATAAACATATGAACACTCCTTTTTAAATTGTCTGATTTTTTGCAAACAAAAAAGGAGTCCATCACCAAAGGGCATACTCATCCCTTTGGTGACAGACTCCTCCATAAAGCAATTTAATATTTATACTTTGTTTATGATAATAACATAGATTTATAGAACAATAAAGTGTTAACATGAAAAGATAATAGGACCTTGACAGGTAGAATTATAAAAAATCCACTAATATACTGCAGCAAATGCGTATTCAAAGAACGGTTAAGATGAATAGAATGACATAGACCTAACAAGAATAGTAGGTGTATATGATGGTTAAATTTTGTACGAGTTGTGGTTTTCGCAGCGATTTATGTCATTGCAATTCTGGGAATTGTCGCAAGCTAACCGATTTGCTTAAATATGATATCGCAAAATCCACATCTATCCAAATGGGTTCCCAAGGACCTCCGGGACCTCCTGGACCTGGATCAGCACTTTTTTTTACACAGCAAGGTTTGGTTACCATTCCGCCGAATGCAAGTAATTTTCCTATTATCGGAGTAGAAGTGACAACAACGGAAAATAACCAGCGGATAAAGCTGGATGCCACGATAAATACTAATATTGAAGTTGAAGAAGATGCAACAGAGTTTGCTTATTCACTGGCATTTTCGTTAGTTCTTATTCCAAACGTATTCATTTCTGAGACTGTGGTTAGAGGATGCTACAACCGGCCAAATATAGTTACTGCCAGAACGTATACCGAGCACCCGAATTTTACCGTTGTTGATGTGCCCGGCCCTGCTGGAACGTATATGTATCAAGTTTTCGTCACCGAAGGGCTTCGTGAAAATATAAGCATGATTCAAAGTTTTAACATCGGATTGACTGCACAGGTTTTTCTGCCAACCAATCCATAACTGTATTTTCGATTCAATTGTTCATAATTGCCAAATATTCACAGGCCAACATACTAGTGTTAGAATATTTTCATTTAACCTTTGTTACGGTATAATAATAGGCAAACTTCACTGTAATCTAAATGCGGGGGAGATAGGTTGAAAAGATTGGCTTTACCTATTGTTACGAAGCATATAAATCAGTGGGATCCGGAGTATCTTTTGGAACTGGGTGCACCGGATGATGAATACGAATATGAAATAAAGCAAATTGTTAAAGCTGTTTTGGAAAGCAAAGACGAAATCGAAGTGGCAGAAGCAATACAAGACACGTTTCGGCGTGCATTCGACAGGGAATATGATTATGAAGAGTGCCACACGATAGCTGCAAAAATTTGGAAAGAATTGTACGAATAGAATCTGTCATTGCTTGAGAAGAAACTGTGCCCTGCATTTTCTCCTTAATAGCGTAGGGTAAATAAAAACTGGTGTTTTGAAAGCAAACACCAGTTTTTAATTGCCATATTTAAAATTCGACGCAATCATTTGCAATAGAAAAACTTAAGAAAGTTTAACTTCTGTCCCCAATCCTGATTGGACGGCTTTTTCGTATACAGATGCAGCAACCGCAAGGTCAAAATATGCGGTCCCTACGGATTTGAAAAAAGTAATTTCCGTGTCATTTTCCCTTCCTGGAATTGCTCCGGCAGCCAATTCATCAAGCTGTCCGTGGAGTCTTTCAAAGCTCCATATTCCTTTCTTTACAGGAATAATAAAGTCTCCCGCTTCCTCTTTCACCCCCTCTATTGTATCTGCGACAATTTTCGAAGAATGGAGAATCGTTGTTTCATCAACTTCCTGCATGTGAGGGAGATAAGAGCCAATCCCATTAATATGGGTGCCGGGATTTAACCGATCTCCTGAAAAAACCGGGGTTTCAGATCTCGTTGAACAGATGATTATATCTGCCTGTTCGACCGCTTTATCAGCGGTTTCAGCCAAATCGATATTCCCGGTAAATTCCGGGTTCTGCTCTTTTATCTTTTCCGCAAACTTTTCTGCTTTCGATTTTGTACGGTTGTAAAGGATGACATGCCTGATGTTTCGGACTGCCAGTATTCCTTTTACCTGTTCCTCTGCCATCGCACCGCAGCCGATAACTGCCGCGGTATTTGCTGATTCTTTTGCCAAATGGTCCGTTGCAATGGCGCTTACAGCTCCGGTACGCAGCCTCGTCAAATAGGAAGCATTCATACAGGCGAGGTGCTCTCCCGTTTCCGTATCCGTAATTAAAATGACACCTTGGGTCGTTTTCTTTCCCAGTTTTGGGTTATTTGGAAAGATGGAAACTACTTTTATGGCGGCAATGTTTGCCGACTTTAAAGCACTGGGCATATAGAGGACGGAATCCCGTCCCCCGGCGAAATTTATGACAGTGCGGCTGGGATTTTTTACTTTTCCGTAGTAATGGTCGGTTAATGCTTGTTTTAAATCAAAAATTGCATCTTTCATGCTGTAAACAGATTGTATTTCTTTTTCTGACAATACCCGCATAGGTTTCCCTTCCCGTCTATAAAAAATTTAGAACGATACATGTACGGCATCCTCTTTTTCCGATTTAATTTCCTTTTTTTCCCGAACGAACATGACACTGATTAAGGAAATAAGAGATGTAAAGATTATATAGATTGCTACTGGGACATAGGAATTATTAAAGGCGCCAAGCAATGCGGTAGCTATTAGCGGTGCAGTTCCTCCTGCTGCAGCCGCACCAATTTGGTAACCGAGGGATACCCCGGTATAGCGGACATTTGATTTGAAAATTTCTGAGAACATTGTCCCCAGCACGGCTGTAATCGGGGCCCAAATAATTCCTAGTCCAATAACGGTTGCAATGATTAAACTTGCGTTCGTTTTCAAGTTGAGAATCCAGAAATAAGGGAAAGCAAAAGCAATCATCAGCAAAGTTCCCCAAATATAAAGCGGTCGCCGGCCCACATTGTCAGAAAGCCGGCCCATAATCGGAATTAGCAGGGTAGTAATGATTGTTGCAATTGTAACTGCATTCAGTGGACTTGTGCTGTCAAAACCAAGGTTATTCGTTGCATAACTGACAATGAACGTTCCGAATATATAGAAAGGGGCCGTTTCCACTACTTTTCCGCCGATGGCAATGAGAACTTCCCGCCAATGGGTTCGCATCGTTTCAAACAATGGCACTTTCGCCACTTCGCCTTTTTCCTGTACTTTTTTGAACTCAGGTGTTTCGTCAATTCCTTTCCGAATCCACAGTCCGAAAATAACTAATATGGCGCTTAATATGAATGGGATTCTCCAGCCCCATACCATGAATGCATCATCGGGCATTAACGTCATGAGCGACATGACTAAGGTGCCGAGAAGCAGGCCGATGGTAACTCCCATTTGCGGAATACTCCCAAACAAGCCTTTTTTATTTTCCGGCGCATATTCATAGGCCAATAGCAGGGCTCCGCCCCATTCCCCGCCTAGCCCGATACCTTGGATTAGCCTTAAGGCAATTAACAGGATTGGCGCCATAATTCCAATTGTTTCATAGGTTGGCAGCAGCCCCATTGCTGCAGTAGCGCCGCCCATCAGACTTAAAGTCAGTACAAGGGTCCTCTTTCTTCCAATTTTGTCGCCGATATGACTGAAAATGATGCCGCCAAGGGGACGAATAAAGAATGCTAACGCAAAGGAAGCATAGGATAGCAGCAATCCGACGGTCGGGTCTTCTGCCGGAAAAAAGATTTTATTAAAAACTAATCCGGCTACTGTTCCATATAGAAAATAGTCAAACCATTCAATGGAACTCCCGACTAGACTTGCTACCAAAACTCGTTTGGATACATTCTTTTCCATAAATTCACCCCATTTATTAGAAAATTTAATATTATACAAATAATATTAAGTAGAATTTTTTTAGATTGCAAATATTTTATAAAAACACGAATTCTCGTTGTTTTAAAATTGGGTTATTTCTCTGAGTATGAATTCATTGTTACTGGGAATGATAAATTTGGATGGAAAGTAAATACTATCAAAAATGGAGGAATTCAGATGGTAAAAGATTCACATGCCCCAAAGAAAAAATCGAACAAAGCGAAACTGCCGAATGAACAAAGAAGGGCAAAAGGTTCGTCGGATACCCGCGGAGGGAATCGATAACAGCCAAAATGACGAGATGTTTCCCCCTGTAAAAGGGGGGATTTTTATTGCATCCTATTTAAGAAAATTTTATTGTTCTTTCATTGACAACATACCTACGGGGGTATATAATGGCGGTAGAATTAAATCCATGTCGTGATATGCGGCTATTTTATTTTCTTCAAAATATACCCCATGGGGTAATGTAAAGGAGAGTGGAAAGCATTGAATAAGCGTATTTTAATTGTCGGAGGAGTTGCAGGCGGGGCCTCGGCAGCCGCAAGGATAAGAAGATTGGATGAAAAAGCAGAAATTATTATGTTTGAGAAGGGTCCCCATGTTTCATTTTCCAATTGTTCCCTGCCCTATCATTTAAGCGGCATTGTGGAAGACAGTGACTCCTTAGTGCTCATGAATCCGGAAACATTCAAGCAGCGGTACAAGATTGAAGCGAGGGTTCATAGTGAAGTGATACAAATTAATCGAGAAAGAAAAACAATTACCGTAAAGGACCTCCTTTCGGATAAAACGTATGAAGAACCTTACGACAAATTGATCCTTTCGCCGGGAGCAACCCCAATCCGGCCTAAAGCTATCCAAGGTATTGAAAAGCCTCATGTATTTACGGTCCGGAATGTGTTGGATATCGAGCATCTGAACAATTATATAAAGCAGAAACAAGTGAAAGATATTGCGGTGATCGGGGGCGGATTTATCGGCGTGGAAGTGGCAGAAAATCTGCGCCTGGCAAATTATAACGTAACTCTCATAGAATTTGCCAATCAGATTATGACGCCTTTTGATTATGATATGGCGCAAATACTCCATAAGGAAATGGCAGACAACGGGGTGCATCTGATTGTAAATGACGGATTGGCGAAAATCGGGGAAGATTTTGTGGAAACCCATTCCGGAAAAAAATTTGCTGCACAAGCCGTTGTTTTAGCAATCGGCGTCAGACCGGAAACAAGTCTTGCTGAAGAGGCCGGATTAGAAATAGGGGAAACTGGTGCCATCAAAGTCGACAGCAATTATGTAACGAGTGATCCGGATATTTATGCGGTTGGAGATGCGGTGGAAGTATATCATCGAATTCTTCATAAGCCGACCCGTCTGGCGTTGGCAGGACCGGCGCAAAAGCAGGCACGGGCCGCCGCGAATCATATTTACGGCATACCGAACCGCAATTTAGGAGTAATCGGTTCATCTTCGATTCATCTGTTTAATTTGAATGCCGCTTCTACCGGGATTAATGCGAGGACGGCTGAAGCTTCAGGATTCCATTTTGACTCTGTTTATGTTATGCCGTCTGATAAAGTAGGTTTAATGCCGGACAGCAATGTGATGCATTTTAAATTAGTATATGAAAAGCCGACAGGAAGGATTTTAGGTGCCCAGGCAATCGGCAAAGGAAACGTGGATAAACGGATTGACGTTATTGCTGCAATGATTACGATGAACGGTACGTTAGAAGACCTGAGAGATTTGGAGTTAACTTACTCGCCGATGTTAGGCACGGCAAGGGATGTCGTCCATCATGCCGCATTAGTGGCTCTAAATCAATTGAACGGCGTTTACCGGGAAGTGAAAGTTTCCCAAGTTCGCGAACTGGTTGAAAAAAATGCCTATATTATCGATGCCCGGGAGAGGAGGGAATATGAAGCAGGCCATTTAAAGAATGCGGTCAATATTCCTTTAAGTGAATTTAGGAACCGTCTCGATGAAATTCCGAAAGACAGGCCAGTATATATTCATTGCCGTTCCGGTCAGCGGAGTTATAATATGGTGATGGCGCTGCAGCATTTAGGTTATACGAATGTGTATAATATTTCCGGTTCTTATTTGGGCATTTGCCTTTATGAATACTTCAATGACTTGGCTGGCGATAGAGAGAAAATAGTGACCGAATATAATTTTAATTAAACGATAACTGGTGGTGAACATGTCGATCTATCTTTTTATCGTTGCAGCAATTGCAATAGTTGTCACACTATATAGAAGGTATTTTCCTGTACTAGGTATTCCTTGCAAAAAGACTGAAGGTAATAATTCAAGTTCCCTCGTCCTGGATATTAGAGATTACAATACGGCTCAAACGGAAGATAGCGACCTTCGCATCCCTTATGCTTATTTAAAACGGTATATTCGAGAAATTCCAAAGAAAAAATTGCACGTAGTCGCGAATGATCGCCTGGAACTGAATCTAGGATTGCGATACTTGAAAAGCAAAGGGTTTGAAATTGAAAGTTTTGAAATAAGCAGCTGTCCATGTACAGGAAAGGAGTGAAGCTAGTGGAATATGATAAGTCAGTCATCCACCGTCTGAAACGGATTGAAGGCCAAATTAAAGGTGTATTAAGAATGATAGAAAATAATGAGGACTGTAAAGCGGTCGTAACTCAGCTTTCCGCATCAAGAAGTGCCATTGACCGGACCATCGGTTTAATCGTAAGCCTGAACTTGGAACAGTGCGTCCGGGAAAACATTGAAAAAGGGGAAAGCACGGAACAAATCGTCAAAGAAGCAGTAGATTTGCTTGTGAAAAGCAGATAATAGGAGGTAGCTTCAATGAAGGAAATTACAGCAAAAGAACTAAAGCAAAAATATGCAGCTGGAGAGAAACTGAATATTATCGATGTCCGGGAAGATGAAGAAGTAGCAATGGGGAAAATTCCGGGAGCAAAACATATTCCTTTAGGCCAAATTCCTGAACGGATGAAGGAATTGGACAGAAATAAGCAATACTATATCGTTTGCCGCTCCGGCGGCCGCAGCGGGAACGCCTGCCGTTTCCTCCATCATGAGGGATATGACGTAACAAACGTGGCAGGCGGCATGCTGGAATGGGAAGGGGAAACAGAGTAAATTCTCCCTTCCTTTAAACGGACAGGAGGGTTTGGAATGGATATTTTACAGTGGGGATTTATCGTGATTATTGCTGTCTTTTTCCTTTATCGGTTTTTGCCTGTAAAGGGAGTAGTCCAAATAAGTGTCCAGGAAGCGAAAGAGAAATTCAAGGATTCGAATGTCCAGTTTATTGATGTCCGAACTCCTGGCGAATATAAAGCATATCACCGCAAGCCTTTTATAAATATTCCTCTTGCTGCCCTTCCGGAGAAGGCAGGCGAGCTGGATAAGGAAAAAGAAGTGGTTGTTATTTGCCAAAGCGGAATGAGAAGCATGCGAGCAGCAAAAATACTGAAGAAACAAGGATTTCAAAAAGTTTATAACGTAAAAGGCGGCATGAATGCTTGGGTTTAAAAGAGAATAGATTAAATAGGAAAAGAGATAGAGACCCCAAAACTAGGATAGGGGGATTCTATCTCTTTTTTTCTGTGCATCAATAGGTATAGGTTTTCTCTATTACGCCTAAACTATCATTTTAATTTTTGCCAACATACATATTCATCCGAAACATAGAATGATACAAATGATAGGAGGGTGGAACGATTGAAAAAGGCAATCAGCGTGATAGGAAATCTAGCAGTCATATTATTGGTTCTTCTATGCATTTTGCTCGGCTATGTAAAAATACAAACGATAACGAATCCAAATCAGATTCCATCTGTAATCGGATATAAACTGCTTTCGGTTTTGTCAGGCAGTATGTATCCGGTGTTTGAAACGGGAGACTTCATAATAGTAAAAGAAGAGAAGGATATTCAAGAGGGAGATATTATTACGTATCGGATTGATGATAGTTTTGTCACCCATCGAGTAGAAGAAGTATTTTTTGAGAATGGACAACCCTTTTATAAAACGAAGGGAGACGCCAATAATATTCAGGATCAGTATACTGTTGCTGTTGAACAAGTCGAAGGAGTCTATCAATGGAAAATTCCGGGCGGGATGGTCGTTTTTCAATTTTTCTCCCATCCTTTATGGTGGATTGCTGCAGCTTCTTTTGCCGGTCTGATTTTCACCGTCAGAGCATTCGTGAAATTGTATCGAAATAATTTAAGAGACTCGCCTGATTCCTAGTATTTAGCAAATTTAAACCTTCAAGGAAAGGAGGAATATTGTTCAACAGACCCTCGAAATTCAATAAAAAGATAAGGAGGAAAATGAAATGAAAAGAAAAGCGACGGCAGGTTTATTGCTTCTGTCGATATTGTTGACAGCAACGATATTTGGAACGTGGGCATATTTTTCCAAGACGTTTAAATCGGAAGACAACATAGCGAAAGCGGCTGTTTTTGATGTAGATGTTGTAAACAAAGATGGGGAAACGATTGCGGATGCAGATTTTGATTTAGATGAAGATTTGTATCCGGGCATGGAAACAAAGGAAGTATACCAGTTTGATATCCAAAGGAACAATACCGAATTGCCGCTGGAATATGAAGTTAATTTGAAGAAGGAAGGGGAGTTATTTAAAGAGGGTTCGCCTGTTGTTATAACCATTGAAAGAAATGTAGAGGGGAAATGGGTGGAGGCAGAGCCTGAATTGAAATTTGTCCCGAACAGCGATGTAGAGCAATTTCGCATTTTGGCAGATTGGCCGCATAGTGATAACGATATCGACTTCCAAGGTTTAACAGGGAAAATCCATTTACAAGTCATCGCGAAACAGACGGACGGGGAAGAGCCGGCAGGACCTCCGTATTATACGGGAGCGATTGAATTTAAAGTGACGCCAAACGGAAGAACATACAAAACTAGCAATAAGGAAATAGATTTTTACCTTAATGATGATGGGGAGAAGGTAATTGAAGTATCGATGGGAGACGGAGAGGCTGATGATCCAAATGCCTTTGAAAATAAGGTGGGCGACTTCCGGATTGTTGAAGAAGACGGGTGGTTTCGTGTATATACAGAGAAGGAGTATTACGCCAGCGAAACACAAATGTGGAGAGTCCGCCCAGATGCGGTGGATGTGTCGAAAGCAGGAGTCATAAGGCTTGCGAAAGTACTAGGTCCATACTTATCTATTGAATCGAAGGAACTTTACGACTGGTATGTTGGAAAGAAATAGTGAATAAATTTAAGTTACGGAGACCTAAGCCTTGGAATGAAATTAATCGTAAATACCCAATCAAAACATTCGAAAAATTTGATATATTATAATCGGAAATATATTTCGGGAGGATGATGATGATTTCAAATTGACAATTCAAGTTTGGGTCTCCAATTTTAATGAACATTGCTAAAACGGGAGCCTGATATTATTCCCCATGATGGATTTGCGGAATGGGAAATCGTTCGCGAATGCTGGCTGCAGCTTGAAGAGGGAGAACCGGCGAAAGGAAATGGGCCAATCCCCTTAGAAGTCGAAAACATAGAAGCGGAGAGAAAAAGGCTTACCGCAGAACTCAAAATTGAACCGTTCGAGATTCATAGGAGACCGGGAGTTCGGGTAAAATGGGGAACATTTGCTGATCCTTGGGGGAATTTGCCTGGATGTTATGAATACTTGGATAAGTAAGAAGAGCATAGGAAAATGAATCGTGCATAACATAGTTTTGTGAGCACAATCCATAAGGAGGGACGGAGATGGGCAGTCTGCTTAGCAAAGGTTTGGTGAAAGGCGCAAGGTTCATGGATTTGAAAAACCGAATCAATTACTTTAAAGCAGCTCCAAAGGCGCTGGAAAATATAATGGAAATGGAAAAGTATACAAGGAAAACGCCGATTGATAAGAAGTTAAGAGAGCTTATTAAAATCCGTGTATCGCAAATCAACGGCTGTTCTTACTGTTTAAATATGCATACAAAGGCGGCGAAAAAACTTAAAGCGACCGATGAAGAAATTAATCAGTTAGCCGCGTGGAAGGAATCCGACCTTTACAGTCCAAAAGAAAAAGCCGCATTGGAATTGGCGGAGAACGTGACGCTTATTGCGGAAAATGGAGTCAGTGATGAATTGTATGACCGGGTAAGGGAGCATTACAGCGAAAAGGAATATGTTGATTTGATTATGATTATCAATCAGATTAATATGTGGAACCGATTATCGATTTCCATGGGAAATCAGGCACCGCAATGAAGAAAAAAATAATAGAAATTGAGTCTGCTTAAAATTTAAGCAGATTTTTTTATGCATAAATAGAAAAGAGCAAATTTGCAGTATGGATTTCATTGTAATTTCTATTGAATTATAAGAACGTATGTTCTATAATAAAGGCAAGCTAGAATGTGCCAGATTGCACCCTTGCCCATGATACAGCGAGATATGCCCTTTCTATCATCTTGATACACTTCGATGGAAAACCTCTCCAATAAGTTTCCCTTTATAGGCAAGGATTCGTAATTGTATAATAGGATACAAGAACTATAGAAATGGGAGGGATGGATATTGACGTCATTTTCTTTTATTCATGCAGCTGACATTCATTTAGACAGTCCTCTTTCCGGCCTGGAACAATACGAAGGTGCTCCAGTTGAAAAAATTCGCAATGCCACAAGGGAAGCTTTCAAAAATTTAGTAGATACTGCCATCGAACGGAAAACGGATTTTGTCATCATTGCCGGGGACCTCTATGACGGGGACTGGAAAGATTTTAATACCGGACTCTTTTTTGTCAGCCAAATGGTTCGGCTGCAGAAGGCGAATATACCGGTATATCTTATTCGGGGAAACCACGATGCCAAAAGCATGATTACGAGAGAATTGAAATTGCCCGATAATGTTTATGAATTTTCAACAAGAAATGCGGAAACTGTTGTGCTTTCGGACTTTGGTGTGGCCATTCACGGCCAAGGATTTGCAAAAAGATCGGTGACTGAGAACCTCGTAAAAAATTATCCGCCCTGCAAAGAAAACTATTTTAATATTGGGATTCTCCATACGAGCGCGACGGGAAGGGAAGGCCATGAAAACTACGCCCCTTGTTCCGTCGAGGATATGAAGGAAAAGGGATACGACTATTGGGCGTTAGGGCATATCCATAAAAGGGAATTGCTTCACGAAAGAAATCCGGTCATTCTGTTCCCCGGGAATATTCAGGGAAGACATATTAGAGAGACAGGGAATAAAGGCTGTACTTATGTCGAAGTAAAGGACGGAACAATTGATTCATTGGAACATATCCCCCTCGATGTTTTGCGATGGGAAATTTGTGAAATTGATGCCCAAAATGTTAATCAGTTAGATGACCTGTTGGATGTGGCACGAGAACAACTGACCGAATTGTATGATGAAGCGGAAGGACGCCCGCTGGCAGTAAGAATTATACTGTCCGGTGCGACCGAACTTCATCAGCAGTTACTGGCAGAAAGAGACGAAATTATAAATAATTTGCGTTCCCTTGCATTGGAAATCGGCTTTGGTGATATTTGGATCGAAAAGGTCAAAATCCGAACAACCGGCAAGCTGCAAATGGAGGAAATGAAAACACAAAATACACCGGTTGCTGCCATTTTAGACTTTATTGACGAGGCGAGCCGGGATTCCAGCATTCTAGAAGAGCTGCTCGAGGAGTTTTCCGACATTCAAAAAGCGCTCCCTCCGGAGCTGAAGCAAGGGGAAGAAGCTTTTGATTTCACAAACGCGGGTGCGCTAAAGAAACGGATAAAAGAGGCGGAAGATTTGATTTTATATTACTTATCAGTTACTGGGGTGGAAGGAAAATGAGATTTGACGAGTTGCATTTAAAAGCTGTCGGTCATTTTACAAATAAAAAGCTGGTCTTTGATCCATCGAAGAACTTTCACCTTTTGTACGGATCCAATGAAGCAGGCAAGAGCACCACGTTGCGATCCATTTATTATTTATTGTACGGTTTCCCAAGCAGGACCAATGATGCTTTCCTCCATAAAAACAGCAAACTGCGGGTGGAAGGAAGTTTGCGGAATAATAAGGGAGAGAAGTTAACGTTTGCCCGCCGGAAGGGAAATAAAGACACGGTATTAAACATGGACGGCCGGCCGATGGATGAAAGAATGGTGGATCAATTTTTGCACAACGTACCTGAGTCCCAGTTTTTAAACATGTTTGCCCTAAACCATGAACGTCTTCGGGAGGGCGGACTTGGACTATTGCAAAGCGGAGGGAATGTCGGAGAAAGTGTTTTTTCTGCCGCATCCGGGATAAATGTTGTAAGGAAAATTATCGATAGGCTGGACAAGGAAATTAGAGAATTATACTTGAAAAAAGGGTCCAACCCAGAACTGAATCAGCGGCTAAAAGAAGAGAAAGATCTGAAAAAACAGTTGCAAGAAATTTTGCTGCATGCGAATACGTGGAAAGACCTGGAAGAAAACTACCGTCAGAGCAAGGAAGAAATCGAAGAACTGAACGAAAAGATAAAACAACTGCGCCAATTGCAATCGAAATTAGAACGGATGAAACAAATTTTGCCAAAGGTTTCCCGTCGCAAAGAATTGCTGCAAAAATTACAAGAACTGAAAGACATCCCTAACCTGCCGCATAATATTGCTGAAATTCGCAATTCCGCACAAAGCGAACGTGCCGCTGCTGCCAACGAATTAAAGGGGCTGGAGCAGGAGATTGCGAACTTAGAACAGCAGCTGAAAGAAATAAAGATACCAGCAGAAATTTTAGAACAAGCTTCCCTAATTGAACGGTTGAACCGGGAAGTCAATGCCTATGTGCAAAATAAAAAGAATTTGCCGCTTCTTACAAGTGAAATTGAATATCGGAAAAAAGAAATTTTGTCGATGATGGAGGAAATTAATCCGTCCGAAGCAGCATTGGAAAAGATAAATCATTTCCGGATTCCGGCAGAGAAAAAGTTGACGCTGCAAGAGCTAATTCAGGAGAAGCCGGCCCTCGATCAACAACTGAAACAATTAGAAAATCAAATTAAAAAACAGGAAAAGGAACGAAACGAGAAAGCAGAGGAATTAAATAATTTTCCTGAGCAACTTTCCATCCATGAATTGGCAGAAACGATCGATAAAGCAAAACGGGAAGGAAATATCGAAGAAAATATAAACAAACTGGAAAATGCGTGCAAGGATGCGGAACATTCCGTTAAAGACCTCGTGAAACAGCTTCCGCTGTGGGACGGAACTTATCAGGAATTAGTCGCATTATCTATTCCCGTTTTAAAAGAAACAATCCATGCCTTTGATAACGAGCGAAATCGTCTTCTTCAGCAAATGGAGGAATTACGTTTACAGATTCGTCAGCAAGAAAAAATGATACAAGCTGCGGAGGAAAGCATTCGCGAGCTGGAATCTAATGCGGAAATCCCGTCCGAGGAGAAACTGGCGGATGCACGGAAGATGCGGGATAAAGGATGGAAAATCATTCGCCATAAACTGCAGTATGAAACGTGGCCGGAAGACCTGGCCGAGTATACAAAGGGAATGGCGATCGAAAAAATTTATGAAGATAAGGTCGGCGAAGCAGACAAGATTGCAGATACGATGCGGGCGCTGGCGGAAAAAGTCGGTGAAAAAAATAAACTGCTCAGCGATATTGCTGAAGGCAAGAAAAAGATTGCCGAATTTGAAAAGGAACAAAAAGAGCTGGAGCGGCAATTCCAAGCTTGGGAAGAGAATTGGAACAAGCTTTGGGAACCGGCTGGAATTATTCCCTTAAGCCCGGCAGAAATGAAAGAATGGCTAACTAAATACGAAACGATTAAGGAAAAAGTGAACCAATACGAGAAACAAGTTCGGGAATGGAAAGATTTAAAGGCAAAGAGAACGGAATTAATAGAGGAGCTGCATTTCGCATTAAGGAAATATGGTCATGAAACAAATGAAAATTCATTGCAAAAATTATTAAACACGGCAGATCAAATATTGGAAAACATTCGCGATACGATGACGAATAGGAAAAACCTGCAACTAAGAATCCGTGAAATCGAAGAGGAAATCCAAGAAAATGAAAATGAAAAAGAGAAATTGCTAAACAAGATGGAGCAATGGAAGAAACGCTGGAATGAGGCAATCGAAGGAACGTCCATTACCGCCAATACTTCCACTAAAGTTGCGCAACAAATCCTTGAAAAATATGACGATTGTATACGCTCCTTTTTGGAATATGAAAAGCAGGTAAGAAGACAGCAGGACATAAAAGAACAGATTTCCCAATTTGAATCAAATGCGGAACAACTAATGGCTGCCATCGGAGAAACAAATTCGGGCGAGGCCTACGATTTATTCGTTCATCATTTGTACGAAACGTGCCAGAAGGCGAAAAATGATCAAGTTGCCTACAACGAACGAAAGGAACAACTTGAAAAGCAAGTGAAAAAGCGTAATAAAGTTAAATTCCGACTAGAAGAAGCGAATGCTCAATTAGAACAATTGCTGCAGCTGGCATCGTGCCGGACGCTGGAGGAACTCATCGAAGTGGAAGAAAAATTCCTGCAGAAAAAGAACGCGGAACAGGAATTGAAGAAAGTGGAGGAAGATATCCTCTCGCTAGGAAGCGGCGAGTCCTTGGAACAACTAGTCGAAGAATCGAAAGCATATCATGTAGACCGTATTGACGGAGAATTACAAGAAATCATGCATAAACTGGAGCAGCTGGACTTGGAGCGCTCCGAAAAAGAGCAGTTCTATGGGGCCATGAAAAAGGAACGGGAAGAGAAAATTCAAGGAAATAATACAAAGGCGGTCGAACTGGAACAGAAGCGAAACAGTCTATTCTCCGAGATTGCCGGGCTTACGGAGAAATATGTCCAGCTTAAACTTGCGTCCGTTCTTTTGCGGAAGGGGATAGAGGAATATCGCAGCCGCAACCAAAATCCAATCATTCAGCGGGCTGGGGAACTGTTTTCCCGGCTAACTTTACAGTCTTTCACTGATTTAACGGTCGATTATAATGAAAAAGACGAGCCGGTACTAATCGGTGTAAGGGAAAACGGAGAACAAGTGACAGTTGAAGGGATGAGTGACGGGACGACAGATCAGCTCTATTTAGCTTTGCGTATTGCCAGCATTGAGAAATACATTTCCGAAAGCGAGCCGCTGCCGTTTATCGTTGATGATATTCTCGTCCATTTTGATGACGCCCGTTCGAGGGAAACGTTAAAAGTGCTGCTAGAGCTGGCGGATCAAACTCAAGTTATATTCTTTACCCACCATGCCCGCTTAACAGAGATTATGGAAGAAATTGCAGACGAAAGCCAATATCAATTGATGGAAATAAACCAAAGGGAAGAAGTAAGTTTAGCCACCTAAATGGAACCCGGGACAAACTTTTGTCCCGGGTTTATATTTTTAGTGCAAAAAATAAATGGCAAGTGAACGAAACGCTAACCTATTTTACCAGCTGGAGTAAGAATTTCTGAAAATAATCGGCTGCTTCAATCATCCGCGGACCATACCAAAACATTTCCCCGTCGATGATTCTCACTTCTGTATTTGGAAGAAAGGATGTAAATGCTGGTATATGTTCCTCCTGAAACGGAAAAGGCTCCGTTGCCAAAAAGAGATAATCAAGCTTGGCTTCTTTCAAGTCTTCCTCGGCAACAACCGGGTATCTTCCTTCGTATTTAGCAAATCCATTGACAAAGCCTAATCTTTCTAAAAGGGAATTGATATAAGTATTTTGGCCGACAACCATATATGGATTTTTCCAAATAACGTAGGCAACCCGTTTTCCCTCAGCCGTTGGCAGAGCATTAAACCGCTGCTGAATCGTCTCAATCAAATCCTTTGCTTTTTCTTGTTTGCCTGTTATGTCGCCCAAATCGCCAATTAATTTATAGACATCCTGAACGGACTGAACTTCTCCCACATAAACAGGGAAATCCGTCTCCAGCTGTTCCACTATTTCCTTTGTATTTTCTTCCTTCTCCGCAAAAATAATGTCCGGCTTCAAACTTTCGATTTTTTCTTTTAATACGCGCTTCGTTCCCCCGACAATTTCTGCCTTTTGAACTTGTTCTTTCGGAAAAATGCAGTAGCGGGTTCTGCCAACAATGTTGTCATGCAGGTTTAAAGCATACAGTGTATCGGTAATGGCAGGTACGATAGAAATAATCCGTTTCGGCGGATACGTATATTGAAGATTTCGGTCTAAGTGGTCGGTCACTTCCCTTATTATCATCGAACCCCTCCTTTATCAGCCATTCTATCATGGATGAAATGTTCAAACTACTGGCAATCGATAGCTTCACCATACAACTGATGCTCCTGATATTCGCTTGACACCGCGAATTTTGCCAATATCTTCTACTAACTGATGCATGGCAAGATTTTTCTGCTTCGCTTCTATCATCATGTCAAAATCCTGGTCAAGGGATTTGGCAAGCTTTAAAAAAGGGAGGATAAAATCCAGGGAGACATAATCCGCATGGGAACGGTACGCTTTTTCCGATTTAGGAGAGGAAATATGGACTTTTGGGACTAATTGGCGCACTTTCCACGTCTGAAAGATCCGTTCCAAATAATCGGCAAGTTCTGCTTCCCCTTTATTCGCCATGTAATGATGGTAATCAAGAATCATCGGAATGCCTTCCTGTTCACAAACAATGAGCGTTTCTTTTACGTTATACGTTTTGTCGTCATTTTCCAATGTCATCACTTTTTTTATTTTTTCCGGCAGTTTTTGTAAATTTTTGTGAAATCGTACGATAGATTCTTTTTTCTCGCCATAAGCGCCGCCGATATGAATATTTAAAATAGCAGAATCTGTAATTCCCATCGCTTCCAGCATCCGGTAATGATATTCCATATCCTTTACCGCATTGATCGTCACCTCTTCCCGCGGACTGGTAAAAAGGGTGAACTGCCCAGGGTGAAAGCTTGCCCTTATTTGATGTTTCCTTACCATTTCGCCAATTTCCTGCCATTCGGATTGGAACGGGGTGATGAAATCCCACAAAACTTCCGGATGGGTAGCCAATGGCACGAGCATGCTGGAAAACCGATATAGCGGAATTTCGTGGGCAATATTATAATGCAAAATCCGTTTCGTATGATATAAATTTTGGTAAGTGACTGTATGCAGCTTTTCCAGACGTTCCTCTTTGGGAAGGGCAGCGTAACGTTTAAACGTTAATGTTTTTGACGGGCTGGCGTCCCATAGCCCAAGGGCGTTTGCAACATAGCCGAAACGAATCTTCATTTGAATCTCCTTAAAATCTGTCGTAGTAGTTCTATTTTCTGTCTTAGGAAAAATCATATACAATGCGGAAATGCCGCCTGGAACGGCAGTGAACAGTATGTCCAACTGCACGCGGTTTTGCCTTGTTCCAGCTGACAACCTATGAAATAATATGGAAAAAGATGGATATCGTAATGAGGAGAAAGGGAAATGGAAAAAATAATGATTGTTGAAGATGACCGGAAAATTGCCGATTATTTGTGCCAGTATATCACGAAGTACGGATATAAAGTAGAGGTTATTAATGATTTCGATAACGTGATGGATGCTTTCCGCAAATCTTTGCCGGACCTCGTTTTGCTTGATATTAATTTGCCGAGGTATGACGGTTATTATTGGTGCCGGCAAATTCGGAAAGAATCCATCTGTCCCGTTATTTTCATTTCTGCCCGGACAGGAGAAATGGATCAAGTCATGGCTCTGGAGAATGGCGGGGATGATTTCATTACGAAACCATTTCATCCGGACATTGTCATGGCAAAAATACGCAGCCAATTGCGCCGAGCCTATGGGGAATATGCAATAAAACGGGAAGAAAGGGTGTGCGTTCAGGACGGACTGCAGCTATTCGTCGAGCGGCAAGAACTGCGTTTTCAAGATCGAGTGACGACGTTGACGAAGAAGGAAACGGATATTTTAGAAAGTTTAATGGAACGGTATCCGCGGATTGCCGGAAGAGAGGATTTGCTCGTCAAATTATGGGATGACCAGGCTTATGTCGATGAAAATACACTTAATGTAAATATTGCCCGGGTCCGCAAAAAACTGCAGGAAATTGGTATTGCCGATGCAGTGGAAACCGTAAGGGGGTCGGGGTACCGGCTGAAAGTGACATGGAAAGAAGGGAAAGCATGAAATTATTCATAAGGGATCATTTCCTGCTCGTTTCCATACAAATTATTCAATGTTTCATATTTCCGGTTATTATTTGGCTGGACGGGTATCGAAACGTCCAATTAATAGCCTATGGAATATTTCTGGCTCTCTTCTTTCTGACCGTTTATCTTGTTATCCGCTATTTGCTGAATAGGGAGTTTTACAAAAGATTATCATCCCAAATGATTGAACTGGACGAGTCGCTGGAACGGACGAATCGGACTCCGATTGCAAAGGCGCTGGATCAGCTGCTTTATTCCCAATATCGGGTTTACAAAAAGGAAATCCAGAAAGCGGAAGACCAAAAAGAGGAACATTTAATGTTTATGGACCGGTGGGTTCATCAGATGAAAACCCCCCTTTCCGTCATTGAATTAACGGCACAGACTCTTGAAGAGCCGGAATCTTCCAGCATCCGGGAAGAAACGGATCGGATGCGGAATGGACTGAATACGGTGTTATATATGGCCCGGCTGCGAACGATTGAACAGGATTTTCAAATTAAACCGGTAATTTTGTCCAAGCTCGTCCATGAGGTGAATAAAGAAAATAAACGGTTCTACATCCGCAATGAAGTCTATCCCCGCCTAATAGAGGCAAGGAAAGGAATAACGGTGGAAACCGACGAAAAATGGCTGTTTTTCATTTTATCCCAATTAATGCATAATGCGGTGAAATATTCGGCAGGAAAAAGCAAGCAAATGATTATTTCCCTTTATGAACGGAAAGGGAAGGCGGTATTGGAAGTGAAAGATTTTGGTATCGGGATTCCGAAAGAAGACCAAAAACGGATTTTTAATAAATTTTATACCGGCGAAAATGGCCGCAAATTCCGGGAATCAACGGGAATGGGACTGTATTTGGTAAAAGAAGTGCTGGAGAAATTGGACCATGAACTGGAAATGGAATCCGCTGTCGAAGAGGGAACGACAGTCCGGATTATTTTTTCTTCATCACAAAACCTTACAACAGTGTAAGATTGATGAAAGCATAATCGATAGTGACATTCTCGCAGTGTGGATATACTTAAAACAGAAATGGATGAAAGGAGTACGATTATGCTTCAATTAAAAAATGTAAGCAAGATTTATGAAGGAAAAGTTGCCTATCGGGCGTTAACGGATATTAACTTGGAAATTGAAACTGGTGAATTTGTTGCCATTATGGGTCCGTCCGGAAGCGGAAAAACAACACTTTTGAACATTATTTCCACCATCGATGAGCCGACGACAGGTGAGGTGTACATTGATGGAAAAAACCCCCATACTTTATCGAAGAATAAGCTGGCAAAGTTTCGCCGTCAGGAACTCGGTTTTGTTTTTCAAGATTTTAACCTGCTTCATACGCTGACTGTGGAAGAGAATATCGTTCTTCCGCTTACACTGGACGGCGAAAAGGTAAAAGAAATGGAGAGGAAAGTGAAGCAAATCGCTGAAAAATTAGGAATTTCCGCTATTTTAAACAAGCGGACCTATGAGATTTCCGGCGGACAAGCCCAGCGGACGGCGATTGCAAGGGCGATGATTCATGACCCGAAGCTTTTGCTTGCAGACGAACCGACAGGAAATCTGGATTCGAAAGCATCCAAAGATGTGATGAATATGCTCGCTGCAATCAATGAAAGAGAGAAAACGAGCCTGTTGATGGTAACCCATGACCCTCAAGCTGCCAGTTATGCAGATCGGGTTGTATTCATTCGCGATGGGAAGCTGCATTCGGAAATATACCGCGGTGAGAGCAGACAAACATTTTTCCAAAAGATTATCGATATGCTCTCCTTGATGGGAGGGGACGGCAATGACCTTTCGTCAATTCGTGTTTAACAACGTCTTGCGGAACAAGCGGCTGTATGTTGCCTATTTTCTCAGCAGCTTATTTACGGTCATGGTATTTTTTACCTTTGCCATGTTTGCCTTTCACCCGGCATTATCTGGTGCGGACATTCATTTCAGCGCGTTATACGGGATGTCGGTTGCCGGGGGAATTATTTATGTCTTTTCCTTCTTCTTTGTTTTATATTCGATGAGTTCCTTTTTGCAATCGAGAAAAAGGGAATTTGGCCTTTTAATGACCTTGGGAGCATCGAGCAGGCAAATTCGCCGTATGGTATTTTTGGAAAATATGATTATCGGTTTTTTTGCCACCGTTGGAGGAATTTTGCTTGGGTTAATATTTGCCAAACTCATTCTCCTGATTGCGGAGAACGTATTGATTATCAGTGAAACCCTTTATTTTTACGTTCCCGTTTTGGCTATTATTATTACCTTTGTCAGTTTTATCGTTTTATTCCTTTGCATTTCCTTTTTCGTTTCCGTTGTACTGCGGACGAAAAAATTAACGGACTTAATTAAAGGAAACAAAAAGTGGAAAGGCGAACCAAAGGCATCCTTTGCATTGGGAATCATTGCCGCCCTGTTGCTATTGGCAGGATATGGAGTTGCGTTGTATGTAAAAGGGATGGAAGTACTTTTTGCGATGGTTCCGGTTATTATCGTTGTTGTCATAGGAACCTATTTATTGTTCACTCAGCTTAGTGTGTACGTCATCCGCCGTCTGAAAGGAAACCGGCACCTCTTTTTCAGAAAAACAAATATGCTGCTGTTTTCCGATCTGGCGTTCCGGATGAAAGACAATGCCCGTACCTTTTTCCTAGTGACGATCATTTCAACGGTTGCCTTTAGTGCCATCGGAACGTTATACGGCTTTCATTCCTATTTGACACGAGGAATAAAGGATTTGAATCCATTCAGCTACACTTATTTTTCGTTTATCGATGATTCGGACGAACGGATTGAAAAGGACGTTCAACGGATAAATGCAATTTTGCAGGAAGAAAATATTAAAGCTGATATGGAAAGAATCGAAATGACTTATTATCATATGGAAGCTTCAGATACCCCGGTTCTTATCGTGAAGGCGTCGGATTACAACCGGTTTGCCCGATTAAATGATGAAAAGGAAGTATCGCCGGATAAAAATGAAGCCGTCGTAGTTAATGTGAGTGCGAGAATGATGGGAAGCAGCAGCGGAAACAGCAGTTTGATTGATCAGCCTATACTTTTGCAAAATGGTGTAGAAATCAAGCCGTCAGAAACGATAGAATCCGAGTTATTGCCTGAAATTAAAGGATACTATATTGTTCATGATGATGCATTTGCAGAATTGGGAGATCCGCTAAACAGCTCAAGCTTTTTCGCCTTCAAAGTCGTGGAAGGGGAAAAGGAATCCGTTATGGACGCAGGCCGGAAAATGATGGAACAAACGGAATACCGGGCTCAAGCCATCGATTACATGGTTTATGAAATTGATAAGGCCTACGGACCAGTATTATTTATCGGGCTATTCATCGGTATCGTATTTTTCGTATCCGCAGGAAGCTTCCTTTATTTCCGCCTATACTCCGACTTGGATGACGACAAGTATAAGTTTCAGTCCATTACGAAGATAGGGCTTACGGTTGGTGAATTGAAAAAGGTCGTAAATCGCCAGACGGCAATTCTCTTTTTCGCGCCCATCATCGTTGCGTTAATCCATGGTGCTGTCGCCTTAACAGCCTTGTCCCGTTTCTTTGACTACAATATTACAGAGGAAGCACTCTTTGTACTTGGCGGGTTTGCGGTGATCCAAATCGTTTACTTTTTCATAGCAAAATTGTTCTACGTCAAACAAATTAAAGAAACGGTGTACCGTTAAGTTCATCCCCCCATAGCCATCCTCGGCTAGGGGGGATTGTTTATTATTGGAGAAGTTGCAGAAGAATGTTTATTGGGAACGTGAAAACCGTGAATATGTTAAAATGAAACGTATGAACAGGCAATACAGAGGTGAAAAGGAGAGTAATCACTTTGAAACGAAGAGTTGTCATTACCGGTGCCGGAGTTGTTTCTCCATTAGGTCATGATGTGGAATCCTTTTGGGATAACATTAAAAAAGGGCAATCGGGGATAAAATGCCTGAATGCTGATGAGTATAAAGATATTAATACGAAAATTGCAGGGATTATTGAAGACTTTCCTAATGAATATCTCGATATGAAAGAAATAAAACGGTCTGACCCGTTTATCCAATACGGGTATGCTGCAGCAATCCAGGCAGTCGAGCAGTCAAATATAGACCTTGAAAAGGTAGATAGAGATCGGATTGGTGTCTATATTGGTTCGGGTGCGGGCGGGCTGCAGACATTATTCGAAAATTACCAAATACTTTTCGACAAAGGGCCGAAAAGGGTATCTCCGTTTTTGATTCCGATGTCCATCCACAATATGATTTCCGGTTTAATCGCTATAAAATATCAGTTCCGCGGACCAAGTTTTGCTCCGGTGTCTGCCTGTGCAACGAGCAATCACGCGATTGGCGAGGCTTACTTGCAAATAGCCCACGGCTATGCAGATGCGATTATAGCCGGCGGGGCGGAATCAACGATTCACCCCCTTTATTTTGCCGGTTTTTCGAAAATGCGGGCTATGTCCACAAGAAACGATGCTCCGGAAAAAGCTTCCCGGCCATTTGACGCAGCTCGGGACGGTTTTGTCATGTCGGAAGGGGCGGGGGTATTATTTCTGGAAGAATATGAGCATGCGAAAAAACGCGGTGCTCGTATTTTGGGAGAAATCATTGGCTATGGAAGCACAACCGATGCGTATCACATTACAGCGCCTGATTATCAAGGTGCTGCAAAAGCAATGGAACTTGCGATGGAAAGGGCAGGAATCAGCCCAAGTGAGGTTGATTATATTAATGCTCATGGTACAAGTACCCCGACCGGCGATGTATCCGAAACAAAGGCAATTAAACAAGTGTTTGGGGACCATGCTTACCGGTTAAAGGTAAGTTCAACGAAATCGATGACTGGTCATATGTTTGGCGCAGCCGGTGCCGTGGAAGCCATTATTACCCTAAAAAGTATGGCAGAAAACGTATTTCCGCCGACTATCAATTTGGAAAATCCTGATAAAGATTGTGATTTAGACTACGTACCAAATGAGGCGGTCGAAGGGGACATACATATTGCCCTGTCCAACGGGTTTGGCTTCGGCGGCCATAATGCAGTAGTTGCCTTTAAAAAATTTAGTCAATGAGGTGTTTGACATGAAGCTAAGTGTATCTGAAAGAAGACAAGCATTAGAAAACCGTTTTCCTGAATGGCCAAGGGATACGATTTCCCGGCATTTTGCGAAAGCTTGCCAAGAGTATCGCAATCGGCCATACCTATACATAGACGGAGAAGAATTTACCTTTGAACAAATATGGAATCAAGGGGTTCAGTATGCGAAAGCATTGTTAAAGCTTGGAGTGAAGAGGCGGGATCATGTAGCGATTTTAATGAACAACCATTATACGTTTCCATCTCTAATGGTTGCCTCTTCCATCGTCGGAGCAGTTGTCATCCCGATTAATGCGATGCTGACGAAAAATGAAGTCAAATATATTGTTTCTCAGTCCGATAGCCAATTTTTAATTTTGCATCAATCGGTAAAAGATAAAAATCATGCCCAGGCTGTTTCCGAACTCCTTGACGATGAGGACTTTATGAGCAATAGCAAATTGAAAAAAGTGATTTGCGTACCGACAGAAGAAAATGCTGCTGTAGATGAACGCTTTATTTTGTGGGATGAATTCCTAGCCTTGGCAAATGAAGTTTCCGATGAACAGCTGGAGGAGAGATGGAAAGAATCCAAATATCCGGATGAAGTGGCGATTATTATGTATACATCCGGTTCAACGGGGAGTCCGAAAGGGGTCATGCTGACGGATGATATGCTGCTGCGCTCTGCCTACAGCACTTGTTTAAGCAGAGCCATTGAGGACGGTCGGGTTACCTTTGCCCCGCTGCCGTTTTATCACTGTTTTGCTATTATTGAAGCGATTCTTGCCATGTCATTCGTCGGGGGATCCGTTATTTCTGCGTTAGGTGCTTCCCCTTTAACATCGTTGCAGTTAATGGAGAAATATAAGGCAAATGACTATCTCTGTGTGCCGTCCACTTTAGTCCCGCTGCTCAATCATCCGCGGGTGGCTGAATTTGATTTATCGAATCTTTTCGCCATGTGGTGCGGTGCTGCTCCTGCTCCGATTCCGGTATGGGAGAAAGCCGTAAAAGTGTTAGGCTTGACGGAAATTATTACCGGATACGGTCAGACAGAGGTCGCTTCCTCTGGAGTTACAACGGAAATAGGCGATTCTTTAGAGCGAATTTCCACAAGAGTTGGCAGGCCAAAACTCGGCGGGGTTACAGGCTTAAAAGAGTTTGATAATAGTGTTGTACAGTATAAAACGATTGATCGGGATACCGGAGAAGATTTGCCTACAGGGGAAGTTGGCGAACTGGCCGTTCGAGGCGTTACCGTCACCCATGGTTACTATAAAAAGCCGAAAGAGACAGCAAAAGTGATTGATAAAGACGGATGGCTGCGCACTGGTGACGTTGGAAGAATTGATGAAAACGGCTATATTCAAATGCTGGGAAGAAGCAAAGAAATGTACAAAGTGTCCGGGGAACTCGTTTCACCTCGGGAAGTGGAAATTGTCATCTCCCAGCATCCGGCGGTCAATCAGGTACAAGTCATTGGTGTTCCCGATGCGATGACGACGGAAATAGGGGCCGCCTTTATTGAATTGAAAGAAGGACAAACGGCAACAAGAAAAGAAATGATTGACTGGTGTACACCGCGGCTCGCCCGTTTTAAAATTCCTCGTCATGTTTGGTTTATTGAAGCGGACGAATGGCCGATGACGAGTACAGGAAAAGTCCAGAAATTCCGCTTAAAAGATATGGCAGAAGAGAAACTTTCCAAAACGAGAAAAGAGGGGTAACAATGTCGGATTATTGGCACCAGCACAATTTGCGCGTTCAGTATAAAGATACGGATCAAATGGGAGTTGTGCATCATGGTAACTATATTACTTGGTTTGAAGTTGCACGGATAGAATGGATGCGGAATTCCGGAATGAATTATCGGCATATGGAAGAGCTGGGGCTTCTGTTGCCTGTGTTAGATGTTAATGTCAGCTATATCAAATCAGCTAAGTTTGATGACTGTGTTGCGCTTTTTACAAAGGTGGCAAGTTTTTCTCCTGTAAGATTAGAATTTTACTATGAAGCAAGGAAAATTACCGAAGAAGAGTTTCATAAAAAAGGAGAGGGGATAAAGGAGCCTTTTGGCGATCTCTTGGCCAAAGGTACAACGAAACATATGTGGGTGAATCAAGACTTTAAGCCAGCCCGGCTCCATAAAGTCGCTCCGGAAATTTTACAAATGCTGGAGAAAACAGCTCGTGTTCCGCATTAAATCGGAGAGGATCTTTCCTCTCCATTTTCATGTCCTGCAGTGGAGTTTTGCTTTCAAAGGATTTTTATAAAATATAGGCTGTCTCCCAAACGGGAGCAGCCTATTATAATTACTCTTGAACGAAGGCAATAATTCCTTCTTCATCATCAAGCTCCAGCTTAATGCCGGTAAAAGGGTTTCTTTGCATATATTCCTTCAGCCATAGCCGTATTGCTTCAATAAGTTTTGCAGTGACGAGCACTTGCTTTCGTTCGTGCCAGTATACTTCTGCCGAAAATCCGGTATCGTCATCATAGATTAATTCTACTGTCACGTCTTCCGGTTTCAAGTCCTTTTTTCTGGCAGTATAAATGCAGACAGCATTAACAATATCCTGTTCCGAAATGATTATCGGGACCATGGATTTGTTTCCTTCTTTTTCTTTTTATCTTTGAAAAACGAATAAATTTTTCCTGCAATCATCAGAAGTGCAAGAATAGCAAATAAATTAATGGCAAGTCCTAACAAGGAACCTAAAACCCCTAAGTTGCCGAGCAATCCGCCGAATAACAATCCAGCAAGTCCTCCTAGCATCAGGCCTTTCATGAGCGGACTGGACATAAAGGTGCCGTTTTTTCCAGCTTGGGTCTTAGCCTGGGATTTATTATTCGTTACCGAATCCTGTTTTTTATTTTGGAAAAGGGAAGGCTTGTTTGAATTGAATTGGTTATTATTGTAGTTGAAGTTTTTCTTTCCTGAGCGGTAGGATTTTGCCTCTACTGTAGAAGAATGGTCCCAAAGAATAGAATCACCGATTGGTGCAAAAATTAGGCTAATCGTCATCAATGCTGTCAAAAGTTTTTTCAAAATGTATACCTCCAATTTGTTATCTCTTGCTGTAATGCTTATTATACTAGAATTTGGCTTAACTATCATTTCCAACGTTGTGGAGAAAATTTGGAAGAATTTAAGATAATAAGTTTAAGTGAAAGGTATGTTAAAATGGACAAGGACACGGGGAGTACATCGTTTGCTCCCTCTTCTTTTTTGTTTATAGAAATACGTGACAGCACAGGAGTGGAAACGGAATTGAATAAAAAAGACATCGCAAATTTTCGCAGACAATTAAAGCTAAATAACGATTTATTAACGATGAAAGATATTTTTCATGTATATGTGATGAAAGAATCGAGTGACATTTACCATTGGGAAAGTACCCCTTTTGGAATGCTGGAACAGGAACAGCAGGAATTATTTATCGACGGTTTTAAAAAGGTGCTTACGGGACAATTGGATGAAAAGTTATTTGAGCTTAAGTTTCAGCGGGATGTGGAAGATAATACCCAGCTTATTTTGCATCAGGGACTTCTAAGCGAAAGTACGGAAGACTGGACAGCACAAATGCTGCGGATTGTGGAAAAAATGCTGAAAGATAGAGAATATGACATGGACATCGTCATTACATTTTTACGTGGGGAATATTTGAAGCCGATGAAACCCGCCGGTGAAGAATCGGAAGAGAGCGACCGGGACAAAGTGTATTCCCATTCCTTTATTCTTTGCAGCATTAATAAAACCCAGGATCCGAGGAAGGAATTGCTCTTTGATTACGTGGAGAAAGAATTTAAATACAATGTCGTCGTCGATCCGATTATTAATCTAAAAGCTCCGATTGGCGGCTTTTTATTCCCGTGTTTTACCGACAATGCGCAAGATGTGAACCATATTTTATACTCCACCGGAAAATCAAAGGAGCTGGATTACCATTTTATTGAGGAAGTTTTAAATGCCGAGGAATTTATGACGAAAGAAGAAGATAAGATTGTATTTGAGGAAATTGTCAAAGATATAGCGGGAGAGCGCATCAATACGTCTACCTTGGCAAATGTGTATGATGAAATCCATCGCACCATCGAGGAAAATGAGGAAGAAGATACGCCGAAGCTGGATTATAAAGATGTGGAAAAAGTATTGAAAAATAGCGGTGTGGAAGATGTGAGCACAGAAAAGGTAGAAGCCGCCTTTAAGAAGGTGATAGACGATGAAAAATATGAACTGAAGGCAAGCAATATATTGCCGAAGTATAATTCGAAATCGATTAAGATTAAAACAAAAGTAGCCAATATTTCCGTCAGCCCGGAAGATTTACGATATGTTCGTCAAGTAGAACTGGACGGAAAAATTTGCTTAATGATTGAGCTGGAGGAAAACACCGTCATCGAAGGCTTCGAAATGATACCGGAAGTATTATTTAAAAAGGCATAAGGTGACGTTGGTGCCACAGGTGCCAGGCACTGGTGTAATTGGTAAATTATTGGATATCTCAAGGCGGATTACGGAACAAAAATAAGGAAAATCATCCGAGAGAATGTCTTTCACGGCTGATTTCGAGAGAAAAGCAGGAAGGATCGACCGAGAGAATGCCTTTCACGGCCGATTTCGAGAGAAAAACAGGGGGAATCGACCGAGAGAACGCTTGTCACGGCTGATTTCGAAGGAAAAGCAGGAAGAATCGACCGAGAGAACGTCTTTCACGGCTGATTTCGAGGGAAAAGCAGGAAGGATCGACCGAGAGAATGCCTTTCACGGCCGATTTCGAGGGAAAAGCAGGAAGGATCGACCGAGAGAATGCCTTTCACGGCCGATTTCGAGGGAAAAGCAGGAAGAATCGACCGAGAGAACGCCTTTCACGGTCGGTTTTTGGGAAGGATGAAAAAAATCTGCCGTGAGAACACACTTTTCTTATGCTCTATGCGAATTCAATAAAATCAAGATGTTTCACCATGCACCCTGATAAAGTCATGACCCTAATTATGTATTGCGTTTGAAACTGATTTCGTACAACTTAACGCAAAGAGTGAACCAGCTGCAGCCGAGCATCCAGCCGGCGAATATATCGGATGCATAATGATGCCCTTCAGCGATACGAGACAGTCCGATGAACAAAATTAATATAGCTGCAATAATCCATAGAATGCTCCGAACTTTTATAGAAGAGACTGTTTTTCCAAGTACGTATGCGATCGTAAATAAATATAAGAGGCCAACCATCGCGTGTCCCGAGGGAAAACTAAAAGAAGTAAATTGATTTAGAAATTCAGGACGGGGCCGTTCAATGATCTGCTTCACAATTTGATTGAGATAATAGCCTAATCCTACTGTTACAAGTATAAAAAGGACAAGCTGAATTTTACGGAAACGAAACCAGGCAAATATGGCTAATACGAATGTAACGGCGATAATTACCTTCGTTGCCCCTAGTGATTGGAAAATTGCGATAGTCTCGTTGCCGTATAGCAAATCAAATGCAGCTTGATCAACAACAGCTATAAATTGTGTATCATAAGTAAGCATAAACAAACAAAAAATAAGAAATGCTGCAATGGCAAAGAAGGATAGCCTTTTATTCATAACACCTCTCCTTTCCTTTACGAATTATTGTATATATAGCAATGTATAGTATAACATTATTTTTACTTAAAAAAGCGATAGAAATAAGATACCTTCACACTTTGATTATAAGGCTGTGAAGGTGTTTTTTAAGAGGATGGAAAATGTAAGGAGATTATTATGGTTGACAGGCAAGCTGGCATGTTATTTTTTTTCATGTTATTTGAAAAAAAACCTCATCAAAAATTGTTTAGGTAATTGCATGTTAATATCATATGATGACATTAACATAAGCTGAAGTGCAAACAGGACCTTCTTGCAATGAAAATATGAATTATATAGGTCATTCGACTTATAAACCTATATAATAGTAGATAATGAAGTTTTGTATAGGAAGAAGGTATATAAATGAAAACATATTCTATATTAATTTTCCAAAATGAAATATACTATCATACCGAAATGCAATTAGAAAAATATATTAAACAGGGGACAAAAGTATACTTCTTTACTTATGACCCAATAGATATGCTAATAGGCAATGAATTTTTGCGAAAGGCAATGAAAGAACAAATACTTTTTTTATACGAAATGAAATATAATGATGTGTTCCAGGAAGATTTTTATTTTTACGATGGCGACGTCCCTCCTGAAACTTTACGATTACTAAGCAAATATACACCAGATTTTAATAGAGAACAATACGCCATAGAACATGCGCCTATTAACGGCAATATTATGGTTTCTGCAGGTGCCGGGACGGGAAAAACAACGGTTATGATAAGTAGGATACTTTTCTTAAAATATAAATATCCAAATTTACGCTTTTCGGAAATTGGACTTGTTACTTTTACGAAGAAGGCAGCTAATCATATTCGGGAAAAGCTTTATCAAAAGGTAAAGCTTTATTTTGAAATGACAAAGGATATGAAATACCTCCAATGGTTAATGGAACTAAAAAATATTTCCATTGGTACCATTCATTCCTTTGCGCAAAATATACTAAGTCTAAATAAGGAAAAAATGTTTGAATCGCAAATCATGCATATACAAACGTTTAAATATAAGCGGAAAAAAATCATCGAAGAAGTATTAGATCAATTCAATAAAAACCATCCTGATATTTTTAGCAAATTTAAATATATTGAACAGTATCGGATTATTCAGGCTGTAGAGACGATCATTGATCAAGTGATGAACTATTCTATTTCCATGGATCAACTGCTCAACATGGATTTTGGGGAATCGGCAGATGACTCTAGTATTATTTATGGCTATGTCGTTAAAGAAACATGCAAGGCATTAAGGGATTATAAGAAGCTCACAAATTCGATGGATGTAAATGATTTAATCATTGCCATGAACCAAATAACAGAACAACAGGAAAAATATACGATCCCCTACAAATATGTCTTTATTGATGAATTCCAGGATACAGACCGGGTACAGACGAAATTTTTTGCCTATTTGGCGAATCAGTATTCTGTCCATCTATTCGTAGTCGGTGATGTAAAACAGAGCATTTACCGTTTTAGAGGAGCGGATTACACTGCTTTTAAGCAGCTTGAAGAACAAACAAGAATGGACAAAAAATATTATTTGCAGCACAACTACCGTTCCAACTCGGATCTATTAAATAGGCTGAACCGAATATTTGCAGTATGGCCAAATTATGTGCCAGCATTTCCGTTCAACAAAGAAGATTATTTAAAGAGTGGTATAGAAAAAGAATCGACTCTAGAACCTTCGTTTATCCACAAAAAATTTGATACAAAAGCAGGCTTTGTTAGCTATCTCCGTGAAATCGAAAATACGGACACTGCGATGTTATTGCGGACAAACGAAGAAGTAAATGAAATGTCAAGACTTTGTGAAGAAAATAATATCTTCTTTACTTCGGAGCAGGATGGAGACTTTTATCGTTCGGTTGCAGTGAGGGAATTTTATCAATTGGTACGAAGATTTACAAATCCAAATCATTGGGCGAATCGGTATGCGGTCCATATTTCTTCCTATGGAGATCGAACCTTAAAAACCGAAGAAATATTGAATCATTTTTCACCAGATCGATCATCGGCAATTTTATTGGAGGAAGTAGACCGCCATTTAACGACCTACGAAGACCGGCTGAAACATCATTCTCCCATTGAGACTCTTCAAGACATCATTTCAGCAGTGGATCCGGCAACCGTTTATGCACAGCGTTATTTACAAGGAAAGAAAAATCAGGACGATGCTACGAAGATAAAGCAAGCAGAAATTTTACGACAAGAATATGAGATGAATCTGGAGAGGTTATTATACCTTTTAAAAAAGGAATTAAGTCATACCATCCCTACGATTGCAAAAATCGAAAGGTTCCTGCGGATTCAAATGCAGACGGATAAAACAATGTCTACACTTTATCATAACGATTCGGAAGTAAAAAGGTTAACGATCATGACCGTCCATAAAGCAAAGGGGCTGGAATTTGACTATGTATTTCTTCCTAACACGAAGATATTATTTAACAATTCAATGAAAACCGATGTCATCATTCAAGGAAATGCAATTGGTTACAAGATTAATTTAAAAAAAGACAGGTTTTATGAAAATGATGTTTATAAAAAATTACGCAAGAAGGAGCAGATGGAAAATATCGGTGAAGAAACGAGATTACTGTATGTCGCTCTAACTCGAGCCAAAAAGAAAGTGATTGTCGATGCACCAAAGCAGACAAATAATCATCGAGTAAGAAATTGGGGGGATCTCATTGCAAAGGGTATATCCGAACAAAAGTAGTACAACTTCGACATACTTTCCGTTTAAAACGTATACATCTTTACGTGATTATTTACAAGGTGTCAAAAATCACCATCAGGAATTACATGTATTTGGTACTGGCAGTTTGTCTAAAGAAGTCAAGAGACACTATTCCATCCATTCCACGAATATCAGTGAAATGGAACAGAAGATTTTTCGTTCCTTTCGAACGGCACAGACAGCCATTTATCTTCAAGCGCTTGCAAGGAAGATAATCCTTGAAAGGAATGATACAAATAAAAAGTTCTTATTAAACCGGTTGGACCAAATTGTAGATAATTATTATAATTTTGTCGATATTGGATTAGAAAGAATTGAAGTTCATTTTCAAGATAATGTAAAAAATCAGATTGCTGCTATTATTAACGGTTTGCTGGCAGATCCTCTTACCATTGAATATTACCGGATGAAAAATACATTGACGAAAAAGGAAATCTCCAGCTTGCTTTGCGGGCATCCATCATTGAATAATATATTTTTCTATGAAATTGAATATATGAATTTTGGGAGAATGAATTTTATTCATTGGCTTAGAGCAAAGGGATTTCACATTGAATTTCGCATACCCTTCCATCCCTTATATCCCAATGTTCATCAATTTTGGGAAAACGTCTACAAAGTCATTACAAACCAATCTCCTTCATCTAGAACGGACTTCGCTCGATGGAGGGAGAAAGATAGTCCAAACCGTTTTGCCTGTTTTTACGAAAACAAAACTGTTCCATCCGCAGACCGGAATGATGTGAAGATAATTGAATTTGAAACGATGCAAGACTTCTCTCAATATGTTAAGAAAAGTCATGACAGCTATTACGCAGTAGATTCCGAGGATATCCAGCCAATTATTCAAGATACATACATGCCAATTTATGAAAATAGTGTCGGCAAGTTTATCTACTATATTCAGTTTTGTAAAATAGAACACGGCCAATTATTTTTATCCTTTGAAACCCTTATTGAACTGATAACAACTAGCTGGGTTTATACGAAAAATGCCAGCGGAATTGATGCGTTATCTCTTCTTATCGATTTACAAGAATATATGAGTGGTACGGAGTCCATTGATGACATAAATGAAAGATTGAAACGGTTAGCAGAACTGGATATGGTGAACAAATCCTTTGACCGGGTAAATTCCGAAGAATCAGGAAGAAATAGGATGAAGCGTTATATGCTAAATCCGTTTCGAACTTTTCCTTATTTAAATGCGGACAGATATCAAGTAACGATCCATCAGTTAATTGAATTAGTCGCCTTCACGGAAAAGCTTTGTAAAAACTTACTTCTCGAGGAAAACGACACATGTAATGTCAATGAATATTTTACTAGATGGAAAACGGTGTTAAATCAAAGAATAAAAGATACGGAACAAAAGGAGCTATTAAATAAGGTTTTTCATGAGAAATATCCTCAGCATTGGGAATTTTCCATCCGTGAATTACTGCAGCTTCTGTATTTGAATATCTCCCGTGTAACAGAAGTAAAAAAAGTCATCCGCTCTCTTCCCCTTATTCAGGAGGAAATGATAGAACGGAAAGAAAGCACTTTGCATCTAACCAATTTAACGCAGATGAATTTTCCTGAGAAACATAAATCGGTGCTCTCAAATATTTTCACCTATACGGATGTGAAGCGGTGTATTCAGCAAGTTTCTAGGAAAAATTCATTGCTTCATGCATTATTGGTAGATTTTACCGTTGCTGATTCCTTCGAAAAGTTAGGTATCTATCAAATATATAATATATTGGAAAACTATACGGGCCCGATTATATTCAGCTGGATCAAGAATCTACATGACGACGCTATTCGTAACGTTTTTTTGGATATTATCGCTGACTTGTATGCAGATGGTGAGATAAAATCCATTCGATTATTAGCGGAACATCATCCTTTAGACGCAGAACAGCAAGTTGAGCCTAAAACACATACAATTGACGTGAAAAATATCCAAGGGAAAATACCTGACTTATTTTGGCTCGATCATGACTTTTGTTCAAAAAAATTCTTTCTTACAGCAATTATTCAGCGTCAGCCCATTTACGAGGAGAATTTCCATCAGGAGATTGTATTTGCAAAAATAGGAAAGCTATTCTCATACTCTAAGATGGAACGGGAAAATTTTCGGAAGTATATTTATCCCCTATTTCCGCATTGGACGGATACAAAAAAGGATAATTTAATTGATACCGAATTTAAACTGCAATTCACCAGATATAAGACTTACGAGAATATTTCTTATCCGAGGGAAATGAAAGGTTTACAGATTTTACGAAGTGTGTATCGGGAAAATCGGCGAACAAAAGCTAGAAATCAATATCGGAAAGATTCTCCCTTTCAGGAGAAAGAAATATTAAAGCAATTTCAAAACAATGTTGGCACATTTAGTGTAAAAGCAGAACCGGGCAACCATTGCAAAATGTGTCCATTTTTAAGCAGTTGTACGGAAGGGATGTATGCCATTGATCACATCAGTCAGTAACCGGGCGGAAGAATTAAAAGCATATAGCGAAAGATTGGCCAAAAAGTGGAAAAACTATTTTTCCCTCGAAGGATTACTACCTGGAATTACACCTACGGCAGAACAGAAACAGGTTGTTCAATCGAGTGAAAAGCAGTTAATTATTCGCGGTTCTGCGGGCAGCGGGAAAAGCCTGATGCTTGCCTACCGGTTAATAAAAATTATGGAGCAGGCGGAGATTCCCCAGCGAATTCTTTATGTCACCTTTAATCAGACCTTAATACAAGATACGGTAAAGCGGTTAAGGCAATCGGAAAAATATAATCAGTTAGTGAAGCAGCATGATGTAACGATTAGTACCTATCATGATTTGGTCCGGAAAATTTTAATGAAAGAATGTGGATACCAAGAAATCAATCGACTGTGGATGAATCAGCAATCTATTAAGGAACATGAATCGTTGATTGACGCAAGAGTAAAAGTTGTTTTGACGAGATTTTATGAATCCGGAGAGGATAAAAAATTTGAACGGTTATATAAAACTCATACAGCGAAGTTTTTAAGAGAAGAATTTTTCTGGATGAAAGCAAATGGACTGATTACGAAAGAGAAGTACGTTGAAAAGGAAAGAACTGGAAGAGGCCATAGTCCCAGTGTGACGAGGAAACAGAAGTATACGATTTTTCATCTGTTTGAAAAATACAATGAATTTATGAAAACCAATTTTAAAGTTCCGCAGCTGGATATGGAAGATTATGCCCTTCATCTGCTCAATGAGTTAAAAATGAGTCCTAGGGCGGATTTTAAATTTGACCATGTGCTGGTGGACGAATTCCAGGACTTACAGCCGATGCAAATTAAAAGTCTGGTAGAACTGACGAAGGATTCTATTACGTTAGTCGGGGATGATAAACAGCGGATTTATAAACGGACTCCGGTATCCTATAAAGATTTAAATTTAAGGGTAAATGCACGTACGAACCAAAAGCTAACGAAGAACTTTCGCTCAACAAAACAAATCATGAATTTGGCAAGTTCCATTCAATTTATCGATGTGGAAAACGTCCGGGAAGATGATCAGCACTTTTTTAGAGAAGGCAAAAAGCCGGTGATAAAACATTTTACAACGAACAGAAAAATGGCAAAGGAAATCATTAGAAGAATTAAAGAAATCCATCAGGAAAATCCAAAAATGACGATTGCCGTCGTTCACCGGTATGATAAAACAGAATTAAATCAGTATGGGAATTTAAAAGACATCCTTTCTTATGAGTTTAATATTATCGGTATTGAAAAATATGGATCCAAATTTGATTATAATAAAGTGAAAAAACCAATCTTCTTTACCGATCCATTTGAGATAAAAGGATTGGAATTTGACTATGTCTTCCTTATTCATTTTGATCGTTTTCACTATCCATCACAAATACGCATTAAAGAGTTAAATGAAAAGTATGGTGGAGAGAAATTTGGAGATTTAAACTATGAAAAAGACTATGATGAAATTTTTAATGATGAGAAAAAATTACTTTATGTTGCCGTGACACGGGCAAGGTTTGAATTAAATATTTATTTTGTAGCAGAAAAATATCAACGAGTTTCCCAATTTATCCGTGATTTTGATACTAGGGATTATGAAAGTAACTTTAGTAAAAAGGCATATAAGAAGTGAGAATAATTCCGATTAGTATTATCTTGAAGCAGAACAATAGCAAAAATATTTTCGATGCATCTACTTACTAAATCTCTAGTAAGTAGTTTTTTCTGTACTTCAGCCTAACACGTTTATCTTGGAATATCTTGAGTTAACAATAAAGTGTTAATACTGGAAACTATAAAACAGCAAATATTTCTGAAGTAATTAACGATTATTTGAATGTAGAGTGGTATGTTTCAAAAATTTAATCCCTATAATCCCATTTATTTACTATGCATTTAAAAGAAATTTTGGCTCTATAATATTTGGTGTTGGTGAGTAAAAACCAGCACCAATTTTTTTGAACAAAAAAATGAGACAGTGACAAAACTCTGGTAAAATGTAATCGCCTAAACACATT
>NZ_BMEV01000028.1 GCF_014637175.1 Compostibacillus humi
CCATTTTGGATCCATAGAGAGAAAAACAGGCATCCAAAAGTGCTCTTTTGCACCAAATTTTCGGATGCCTGTTTTTGTTTCAAAGTCAAGCTTTATTTTTGGGTAAACTTAAATAAAACTATTTCCTCTCTGTGCTCAAATTTGCTAAAATTGTTATACAACAAGGGAAACGCCACAAATTTGTAATACTAAACTTATCCGCACCGTGCTATTCTTCTTTATAATAAAAGTAAAGGGAAGTTTGTTTCCAAAGAAAGGAGGAAAGTGCTATGCCGAATGTATGGACCCATATTCTTTTTAGTGAAGAAGTAGTCGATGCGATAACGAAACCAATCTCTTCTCCGAATGAATCGTTCATTAAACTCGGGGCACAAGGACCAGATCCATTGTTTTACTATCGGTTTTGGCCGTGGGTGAAAGACGAACCTGTACGTGAAATCGGTATGGCAATCCACACGAAAAAATGTGGGGATTTCCTCATGGATTTGATTATTTCCGGGAAACATGCGAGCCAGCAGGCACAAGCCTTTATTATCGGTTTCGTTACCCATCATATACTCGACCGGAATACCCATCCATATATTCATTATCGGGCAGGATACCAAGGCAGCAACCATCAAAAGTTAGAAATTATTATCGATACGTTGCTGGCCGAAAAAAAATACAATCTGAAAACATGGAAAACGAAAGTATATAAAGAAATTGATGTCGGCAGGCATTTAGACCGGAACATTGTCCACATACTGCATGATACGATTCGAAAACATTATCCGGAACATCATCAGGACTCTCCTGCCTATATCCAAAAAGCGTACCGGGATATGCTCTTGGCACTAAAAATTTTATATGATCCGTACGGCTGGAAAAATGCTCTAATTCCGTCACTGATTTCTTCCTATTCCCATCAGCCGGTGGAAGACGATCGGGATTACTTGAATTTAAACCATTCTACCTGGTATCACTCTGCAACGAATGAGCCGAGCAACAAAAGTTTTTTGGAGCTTTTTGAAGAGAGCAAAATGGAAGCGGTCGAAGTAATAACGGAAATCATCCGCTATTGGAAAGAGGAGCATTCATCCATTCATAAGCTTAGGACCCTTATTGGGGATATATCTTATGATACTGGCAAACCAGTCGAACTCGGGTTAGAAAATAAATATTACGATGCAATTATTTAAAAGAGGCGGAACAATTCCGCCTCTTTTCCTTTCTATTATCCCGCTTTTGCTTCTTCTATTCCTTTCTCTACATCGACAAACTTTAATAAGATGATGCCGGCAATAAAGAAAATGATTAAGGATATGATTCCAAATCTGCTATTTCCGGTAATTTGCCCAATAAAAGCAAAGACAAACGGACCAGCCACCGCGGCAAATTTTGAGGAAATCCCATAAAACCCAAAAAATTCTGCGTGTTTATTCTCTGGTATCATGCTGCCGTAAATGGATCTGCTTAAGGCTTGGGCACCTCCTTGCACCATTCCGACACAGATGGCCAATAAGTAAAAATGCAAGGCGCTGGACATGAAATAGCCGATAATAACAATGATTAAATAGGAATATAACGTAATATAGAGCGCCTTTTTCGCGGTTATTTTTCCTGCCAGCCAGCCAAAAAAGAAAGTAAAAGGAATTCCAACGAATTGGGTAATCAACAGAGCGACAATAAGCGCATTGCTGTCAATTCCTATTTCACTGCCATAGATGGTTGCCATCCTAATAATGGTAGAAATTCCATCATTATATAGCCAGAAGGCAAAAAGGAATAATAAAAGCTGTTTATATCGTTTAATTTCCCGAAAGGTATCCCCAAGCCGGGAAAAGCCAATGGCAACGTAGGAACGGTTCCTTTTTACCGTCTGCTTCTTTTCTTCCTTTATATTCTTGATTAACGGAATGGAAAAAACGAGCCACCATATCCCGACCGTCACAAAAGAAAGTTGTGTGGCGACAATCGAGTTTGGCAGGCCGAATAATCCAGGTTTTAAAATCATCAAAATATTGACTGCCAAAAGGACTCCCCCGCCAATATAGCCGTAGGCAAAGCCTCCGGAAGAAACCCGGTCGATTTCTTCTTTGTCTGCGACTTGAGGCAGCAGTGCATCGTAAAAGACGTTGGCACCGGAAAAACCGATTGATCCTACGATAAATAATACAGAAGCTAAAATATAATCCCCTTCTCCGACAAAGGCCAATAAAATACTGGCAACAATACCCATAAACGCGAAAAATTGCAGAAATTTCTTTTTAGCATAGGAGAAGTCACTAATCGCACCTAAAATCGGAGCTAATATCGCTACGATAAGTACGGAAATCGACTGGGAATACCCCCAGTAACTTGTCGCCAAATGGCTGTCAATCCCGCTGGCAGCGACGGTAGAATAATATACAGGAAGAACTGCAGCCATAATCGTCGTCGCAAAAGCCGAATTTCCAAAATCATACAGCATCCAGCTGCGCTGAATTTTTTTCTTATCCAACTCTTTCCCTCCCTCTTAAATTTGCCTTATTAAACAATTTATTGTTGCGCATAATCTTCATTCATCATACCATTCCTGGGAAAAATGAAGTTTTAAGATTACCTTAAATTTTCCAATGTAGCCGCTGCTTCGTTAGATCGTTCGATCGCTTCTACTAAATGTTTCAATCGATCGGCCTGTCCGTTAATAACCCCTTCCAGCTGTTCGATGGTTGCCGATGTTTCTTCCATGAGGGAGGCAAGCTGGTCAACAGACTGATCAATTGTCTTTGCCGAGTATTTGATTTTCTCTGCTTTATTATGAAGTGAGTCAATTTCATGCACAAAACGGAATAATTGCTCCGAAATCTCTTCAAAATGCTCGTTAGCAATGGCAACCGTCGCTGAGCTTTCTTCCAATTGCTTTTTATTTCTCTGGACTTCCTGCTCCGTTTCCATGACGTTCGTTTCGACAGCCCTTAAATTTTCGCTCATTTGGACTGCAAAATTATGGGTTTGCTCGGCTAACTTGCGGACTTCATTAGCAACGACAGAAAAACCTTTACCTGATTCTCCTGCCCTTGCCGCTTCGATGCTGGCATTTAGGGCCAATAAATTGGTTTGAGCGGCAATATCCTGAATTTTATAGGTGAACTGGTGATTTTCCTTCAGCTTTGCGATTAAAGCTTCCGTATTGGTAATCAGCTGATTAAAGGATTGTTGATATCCATAGAGCAGATTCATTAGTGCTTCCATTGACTGCCTTCCCTTTTTGGATAAATCCGTCAGTTTTTTGCCGTTTTTGCTGTTCTCCATAAAGGAATCGATCATCTCTTCCACTAATTTTTCCGCCGTTTCGGTCGTTACGGTAATTCTAGTTGCCGATTCGGCCTGAGCTTTGCCTGCTTCATTGATTTCGCGGAAGGCTTGCAGCATTTCCTGGAAAGAGGCTGAATTCATTCGGCTGTCCTGTTCAATGATATCCATCTGTTTTCGTACGTCTTTTGCCCCATCTTGAACGATTTCAACAAATTTCTCTTGTTTTCGTAAATATTGGTGATTTTGCTGTAATGCATTTTCCGCATCGGAAATAAGGGACCGGGCAATTTTCACTTGCATCACAAGCACAGTAAAAATAAGAATATAAAAGACGATCGTAATGGCGGTTGCCCGTAAATCTAAGCCGACAATCCCCCCTTTGATTCCGACATAATAGGCAAGCAGCAATAATCCGAGTGCCCCGCCAATATGTAAAACCGTCAAAGACAGCGACACAGCTGCTACTGCCAGCAAATAAAAGATAAATAATATATTTGTCACATAGCTGGAACTGGCCATAATTAACAAGGTAATACCGGATATCACAAAGATTGCAATATAAGGTACAGCTTTCATATATATTTCTTTTATGTGGAAAAACAGAGCAAGGGAAATGCCAAAGATTCCACCAATACTAATGGATAAAATATTGGCTGTTGGAGCACCTAAAATAAGCTCTGCACCTGCTCCGAGCACAAAAGAAAAGATAAGAATGTTAATTAAAATCCGGTTTTGCCGACGAATTACTTTCCTATTTCTACCCATAAGCCACCTCTATCATTGGTATTCAAACTAAATTCCTATTCTCTATATTATCGTGGAAAATTCAGAAAATTTCAACATATACGGAAAGTTTCCTTTAGCCAATACATATTACCATGCTCTTCTTTGTTGCTCTAGACCCACCCAACTTCATTTGATAGACTGAAATAAGCTTAAACAAGCAGTGGAGGAAAAGATGAATTATTCAGACAACTTAAAAAAAGGGGAAAAAGGTGCTTGGCTTAGCATCATTACATACATTATTTTATCTGCTGTCAAAATCGTCGTTGCCTATATTGGCGATTCCGATGCACTCAGAGCGGACGGATTAAATAATTCGACCGATGTTGTCGCATCGGTCGCTGTCTTGATTGGCCTGAAAATCTCCCGGAAACCGCCGGACGAAGATCACCATTACGGCCATTACCGGGCTGAATCCGTCGCATCGCTATTCGCCGCTTTTATTATGGCAGTTGTCGGAATTGAGGTAATTATTGACACGCTCCAAACTATTTTTTCCGGCACGGTACCCCAGCCCGACATGATTACCGCCTGGACCGCCCTCGGTTCTGCCCTTGTCATGTTTTTTGTCTACCGGTACAATTTAAAGCTGTCCAAACGGATTGAAAGCGCGTCCTTATACGCCGCAAGCCAGGATAACCGCTCCGATGCTTTAGTCAGTCTAGGAGCATTCGTCGGAATTGGCGGAGCCCAACTCGGTCTCCTTTGGTTAGATCCGTTGGCAGGTTTTATCGTAGGAATTATTATTTGCAAAACTGCATGGGAGATTTTTAAAGATGCAACTCATACATTAACCGATGGGTTTGATGAAGATCAGCTGATTCAAATTAAAGAAAGTATTCGAGAAGTAGATGATGTGCTGCACGTTTTAGATGTAAAAGGCCGAATCCACGGAAATGGACTGTTAATTGAAGCAACGATATTAGTAGACCCGTCGTTAACAGTAGATGAAGGCCACCAAATTGCAGATAAAGTAGAGAAACAGCTGGAAGGGAATTTTCGCATAAGCCATGCCCACATCCATATCGAACCGTATTTCCCGAAGGAAAATCAGCATAAGAAACAGGAAAATGATTAAAACTCGACAAGTCCTGCAAATATTTGACCGTATATGCAGGACTTTTAATTATTGGAAGCATTATGTATACAGCTAAAATGTCCTTCTTTCCGAAGCAAACAATTGCTGCCAAATGTCGCGGATATATTTCTTATAAGGATGCGGCGGCTAAAGTGTCAATAGGAATACAGTTAAAATCGCACCGATAACGACGAGAACGACATTTAACCCAAAAAGAGCTAATATAATTGCAATGATACCGCCAATAATACCGATAAACGGCTGATCCGGAACGACGGAAAGAATCCCGGGAAATATCAACGCTCCTAAGGCTGCATAGGGGATGGCGCTAAGCCATTGATTAATCCAGGGACGGAATTGCAGCTTTTCTACTACAAAAGCCGGAATAACCCTCGGCAGCATCGTAACAAAAGACATACCAAGTATAATCATTATAATTGTCATTCTTTCTCCTCCTTTAGCAAGAAGATGCCGCTAAATCCGCCAATAACTGTTGCCGTAACAATACCCCATCCGGCACTCATGCCGAGTTGTACGCACAGAGCATTTATCAGCATCGCCAGAATAGCAATGAGCCCGACTTTTTTCTCCTTTTTCACGGACGGAACTAGCAATCCGATAAACATCGCATAGAGGGCAATCCCCATACTTTGGCTTAATATTTCCGGGATAATATCCCCTAAAATACCGCCCAATAGCGAACCTAACACCCATGAAAGATAAGCAACGAGAAAAAGAGATGCGTAAAAATATCCGCCTTTTTCCTCCTTTGCTTTATCCGGATGCATGGAGGATACCGCAAATGATTCATCGGTTAATCCTAAAGACAGTGGAATTTTCCATCTTAGCGCAATAGGACGCAGCTGATTCATAAATGATAAGTTCATGACGAAATGCCGGAAATTAAGCACGAATGTAGCTATGACGATTTCAATTGCACCTGCTCCGACAGCAATCATATTTGCTCCCATAAACTGGGATGCACCGGCAAATACGAGCATACTCATTAAGGTCAGTTCCCAAAGAGTCATTCCTGCTTGCTTTGCCAAAACGCCAAAGGTAATCGCGATGGGCAAATATCCGAGCATGATCGGAAAACCGGTGATTAGCCCTTGCTGAATCATATTTAAGCTAGGTGATTTTGCCGCCTTTTGCGAAACATTTGAATTCACTTTTGTCCCCATCGGTCATCCCCCCATTATTTTGATAAAATTAAAATTATTATAACGAATTTTGTTAATAAGAGAAAGAGTTTTGACTATTTGCTTAAATTAAAAAAAAAGGGACTTGGATAATTCCAAGCCCTCCCGAATCAATTATCTTGTTCTGTTAAAATAAGCGGACCGTCTTTTGTAATAACTAACGTATGCTCGTATTGGGCAGAACGGCTGCCATCGGCTGTTCTGGCTGTCCATCCATTAGCATCCATTTTGCTTTGCCAAACGCCTTCATTGATCATCGGCTCAATCGTAATAACCATTCCTTCCTTTAACCTTAACCCCTTATTCGGAAGGCCAAAATGCGGAATGTGGGGATCTTCGTGAATAGTCGGTCCGATGCCATGGCCGGTAAAATCCCTCACGACGGAAAAGCCTTCCCCTTCAGCATATGTCTGAATGGCGTGGCCAATATCGCCAATCCGATTGCCGGCTTGCGCTTGTTCAATACCTTTGTATAACGCAGTTTTTGTCACTTCCATTAATCGTTTCCCTTTTTCATCTACTTCCCCGACAGCATATGTCCACGCCGAATCGGCAAGCCCTCCATCTAAATTAACAACCATGTCTATTGTCACAATGTCCCCGTTTTTAAGTTTCTCATGGCGGGGAAATCCGTGGCAGATTTCATCATTGATGGAGGCACAAATGGCATAAGGATATCCGTTATACCCTTTTTGTTCTGGTGTTGCCCCGTTCTTGCGCAAAAATTCCTCTACAAAAGTATCGATCTCCATTGTCGTTATTCCAGGTTTGATCATCTTGGCAATTTCTTTATGACATTGAACGAGCAGTTCTCCGGCTTTTTTCATCTTTTCAATTTCTCGTTTGCTTTTACGGGTAATCAACTTACATCTTCCTCTCTGAAGCATGAATTAAAAAATGCTATTATTGAGTGTACCATAAAGTGATTACTTCTGCAGGAGAGAAATAAAGAAAAGCAGCAAAAGGGACATGCGTCCCCTTTCCTGCTGAAACCTTAAACATAATTTTTGACATCATATATTTTCCCGTTAACCATTCCTTCATCAAATAAGATGTCGATTAGTACGCTGGCAATGAGCGCCGGGTTCCGCAATGCATTATTTTCTTTATACTGCTGGAAAGTCTTCACGCCAGAAAAGGCGGATGCGGAACTGGAACGGATAACCGCTTGCATTTCCGTATCCATTATACCTGGGCTAAATGCAATAATTTTATGGCCGGTATTCGTTTCATCCTGCTCCAGGGCCACCGTTTGCGTATACATGTTAATGCTTGCCTTTGAAGAACAATAGGCGCTCCATCCAGATGTCGGCCGGACAGCCGCTCCGGACGTAATCATCGTAATCCGAAGCAGCATTCCTTTTTCGGAGGCAAATTTTAACAATAAATTAGTTAATGTCATCGGGGCAACCGCATTGAGCTGAAAATGCCGCAATAAATCTGTCTGCTTTACATTTTCTGCCCGTTCAATCGGCTCTACCGATGCTGCATTATTAATCAAATAAACCGTTGTTGCTTCCTGCTCCAGGAGGGTGTCAGCTATCGCAGGGAAATTTTCTTCAATGGATTGTATATTGGCTAGGTCAATCGGCAAATGCTTGTAGAAACAATGGTTTTCTTCAGCTATTTCTTCCAGCTCCAAGTTTCGGTTTCGGGATAGGCCGATGACTCCGATGCCGGATTCTAAAAAGAGCGAACTGACCGCCTTCCCCAATCCTCTTGAATCGCCCGTAACTACTGCAAATTTACCCAACCGGTTCCTCCCCTTTCAACCGTTATTTAGACGCAACTTTTTCCCAATAGTAGACTAATGTTTCCATCCCTTTATCGAAACTGTCCAATGGAAAGCTTTCATTCGGAGAATGAAGCCGGTCCTCTGGTGTACCGAATCCGAGGAGAACAATCGGCATGTCATATATATCGTCAATCCATTCCACAACAGGAATGGAACCGCCCATGCGTACGTACACCGTCTCCTTGCCAAGGCTTTTCGTATAACTTTCGGCCGCCTTTTGAATTAATGGGTGATTCGGCTCCACTTTATACGCTTTTGCCGAACCGGATTCCTTTTTCACCTCGACCGTAACCCCTTTAGGTGCCGTTTTTTGCACATGTTCTTCCAGAAGTTTTTGAATTCGTTTCGGATCTTGGCCTGGTACTAAGCGGCAGGTGATTTTCGCTGTAGCTTTGGACGGGATAATCGTCTTTGTACCCTCTCCCTGATAACCTCCATAAATCCCGTTAATTTCCAATGTCGGCCTTGCCATCGTATGTTCCTCCGGTGTATAGCCTTTTTCCGATACGGTTTCCGGTGCGCCGGTTGCCTCTGCAAAGTCTTCACCTGGAATTTGAGCGATTTTCTTTCGTTCATCTTCACTAAGAGGCTCTACCCCATCATAAAATCCTTCAACAGTGACGACTTCATCTTTATTTTTCATCGATGCCAAAATATGGCTTAAGGCCATAATCGGATTCCGGACTGCACCTCCATATGCTCCGGAATGAAGGTCGTGATCCGGTCCGGTTACTGTAATTTCAATGGCTGCCAAACCTTTTAGACCGTATACAATCGTCGGCTGATTTTTGGCAATCATCCCAGAATCGGAAATTACGGCAAAATCGGCAGAAAATAACTCCTTATTCTTCTCCAGAAATGCATATAAATTTTTGCTGCCAATTTCCTCTTCCCCTTCGAGACAAACCTTAACATTGACAGGGAGCTTCCCTTCTGTCTTCATATATGCTTCAAACACAGCTAAATGCATGAAAACTTGTCCTTTATCATCGCTAGCTCCGCGGGCATAAATCCGCCCGTTCCGGATTACCGGCTGAAACGGCTCGCTTTCCCATTCTTCCAGGGGGTCTGCCGGCTGTACATCATAATGACCATACAAAAGTACGGTTGGTGCATCTTCTCTGGCGAGGTATTCCCCGTAAACGAGCGGATGCCCGCCTGTCGGCATTTTTTCCGCTTTGAAACCGATTTCCTGTAAATATGTAACGAGATAGTCTGCTGCCTGCTGAATATCATTTCGATGGGAGCTGTCTGTACTTACACTAGGTATCGCTAAAAATTCTTTTAATTTTTCAAGCAGCTGTTCCCGATTTTCTTGTAAATAGGTCAAAACGTTATGACTCATCTAGTTTCCTCCCATTCCATTTTTTAACATATTGTAGCACAGCTGATAGGAAAAAAATAGAATATGCGCATAAAAAAAGGGACAGCTCAATCAATAGCTCTCCCCTTTTGCAAATTTACCGGTTTTGCGGAAATAACCGTTCAATCATATTGCTGAATTGATCAAAAAATCCTTCTACTGGTTCACCACGGTTTACATCATCAATATATCCGTTCGTCAAGTCAAAGAAATCAGGGTTCGTTGATACGTACACATTTTCAATGTCCCGGTCGACAGAACGGACAATATCGGCAATTTTTTCTTTTACTTCGTCCGAAACTTCATCATCAAAACGGTTACGGTTATTCGTGTTTTTATTCCGATGGCTTGTATCCAATTCGGCTGCAACGTAAGCATTGTTGTCTGTCGTCAATACATATGCGCTTTCAATTTCTGCCACTTGTTCCGTAATTTTCTCTGCTGCCTCTTCTGCGATTTCGTAGCGGTTTTCGTTATTGTTGTTCCGCACTCGCTGAACATTATCAGTACGGTCGCCAAACCGGTTGTTTACATTGCGAAAATCCCGGTTTTGGTAACGGTCCGCATCCCGCTCCATTGTATAGTTTCGATCGTTTGCCCACCGCTCTGTAGTAGTATTTTGATAGCGGTCGATGTTATTGTCGGGATGCCTTGCCCCTTCTTCATTCGTTGCCTGACAGCCGGCCAGGGCTATAAATACAGCTAATCCACCAGAAATTAGTACTTTTTTCAAATGAAGTAACCTCCTTTTTGGTGAACCTAGCTTTAGTATGTTTATTCTTAAACCGTCTATACCTGAAAACCTTTGCCTTTAAATGGTTCTCACACCATTGGTTTAAGCAACATTTAATAAGATAAACGGGTAAAATATGAATAGCCCTGGAAACGAAGGAGGGGAATTTTGTGTTAGATTACGACAAAGCACTGTATTATACCCTTTGGGGCCAATGGGATGATTTGCTCGTGCTGATGGTAAGAACTGAAGACGATATATTATCGAAGCGGATACAGCAATTTTTGCATGCCTTCCATTACTCTTTTGATGAACAGAAAATAATCCGTACCCATGATAACCTTCTTTATTATATTGACCACGCCATGAAACAAACCCCGACGTTAACGATGGAAATATAAAGACAACCCCCAAAAGCTTCTTAAACTTTTGGGGGATTAAGTTTATTCTGAGCGATATTGATGGAACAAATCAATCGGCACAAACAGGCCAACTTTTCCGTGTACCTCATGCTGCATGGTAGCAAAAATGACACCAATCACCTTTCCTTCTCCGTTTATGACCGGGCTTCCGCTATTTCCCCGGTATACTGGGGCTTTAATCATCATTACTTCTTCTTTCCAGCTGGATAGCTGGGTGGAACCGACAATTTCCCCTTCATTCGCAATGCCATTGAACCGAAGAGGGTTTCCGATAAAACGAATCCTTTCCTTATCTTCATAGGCTGCATGTTCTGCCAAGGTTAAATGGGGCAGCTGTTCCCCCTCTACTTGAAGCACCGCAAGATCGATCGAAGGGTATATTTCTGTCACCTCTGCATAATAAAGCCCGTCTTCCGGAAAAGCAACAGTTAACGTATTTTTATCCTCAATAACGTGGTAATTTGTAATTACTATGCCGTCTGGTGAAATGGCGAACCCGGTTCCTTTGCTGTTTTCCGTTTCAATGACGACTACCGCATCCTTATATTGTTTGATATCCGGATTTAGTGACAACGAAGCCGATGCTTTTAAAAACTTAATTGCAGGAATGGAAAAGGTTTCCGGGATAAGGGCGAACACATTAAATACTAAAAAGAAGGCAATAAGCCAAAAAGCCCATCTTGGAAAAGGCTGTTTCGGTTTTTCTTTCTCTTCCTTCAGCCGTGCCAGCGCCTTTTCCCTTTCTTTTTGTACTAATTCATACATTTCCTCATCATCAATTTCTTCGTACAAATCCTCATCAATAATATCTTGCAACTGTTCTTTTTTATCCATCGTTCACTCCATCATCCGAAATGCTTATACTACCACATTCGTTTTCCCTTGCTGCATTTCATACATTTGGTAATATAGCCCTTTCTCGGCAATCAATGATTCATGATTTCCCTTTTCCACTATTGTACCATGATTTAATACAAAAATAATGTCCGCCTGCTGGATGGTGGATAACCGGTGGGCAATAACCAAGGTCGTCCGTCCTTTTTTCAGTACTTCCAAGGCTTGCTGTATCGTCTCTTCCGTTTCCGTATCGATATTTGCTGTTGCCTCATCCAGGATGAGAATTGCCGGGTCGAAAGCAAGCGCCCGGGCAAAGGAGATTAACTGCCGCTGACCGAGGGAGAACGTTTTGCCGCCTTCCGTCACCTCTTCTTCATAACCTTTCGGCAACTTTTCGATAAAATCATCCGCTCCTACTGCTTTTAAGGCGGCGATGGCCTTTTCTTTTGGAATGTTCGGATCGTTCATCGTAACGTTGGAAAGAATCGTTCCGCTGAACAAAAACGGATCTTGCAGGACGATACCCATATGGCTGCGCACTTGCTGTCTCGACCAGTTGTTTGTGTTATAACCATCAATGGCAATCGTTCCTTTTTGCGGGTCGTAAAAACGGAACAATAAATTCATGATGGAACTCTTTCCAGACCCGGTATGGCCGACAAAAGCAGCCGTCTCGCCCGGCTTGATTTCAAAGGAAATATTCTTTATCACCTCATCCTTTCCATTGTAAGAAAAGGTAACACCGTCAAACGTGATTTTGCCCTTTATTTTTTCAGTTTCTTTAATTAAAACGTCCTCCCCTTCAACGTCCATCAGTGCAAATACCCTGCTTCCTGCTACCCGCGCTTGTTCCAGCAATGGCAATTGATTTACGATATCTGTTACTGGTTCATACAGACGGGTAATATAATCGATAAATGCGTAAAGCATCCCAATGGAGATGACATTTTCGATATTTAACGAAGCCGACCCAAAATACCAGAGAAAAAGGACGAAGGTTAAGTTGCGGCAAACGGTCACGAGATTATAGGAAGTCAATGCACTTAATTTGACAAGCTTTCGCTGATAGATAAAATGTCTTTCATTTAGCTTTTCAAAATCCTCTTTCATTTTCTTTTCTTGATTAAATGCCTGAATAACCGTCATTCCTTGAATTGCTTCGTTAATATTTCCATTTATTTCGCTGTTTGTTTCACGGACAACTTTGTTATATTTTGTTCCGAAATATTTATATACTTTCATCCAAATGTATAATAACGGAACGATAAATAAACAGATTGCTGCCATTTTCGGATCAAGAATAAATAAGGCAGTATAAATTCCTGCCATGTAAATAAAACTTGTAATGACAATGGACAGTACCCGTTCATATAAATCCCGGATTGCCTCCGTGTCATTTGTAATCCTGGCGACAATTGAACCTGCCGGATGATTGACAAAGTAGCTGACCGGAATTCGCTGGATATGCCGAAATATGTCGTTGCGCATTTTCTTTACAATCTGATTGGCTGCTTTTTGCAAATAAAAGGTCTCAAAAAACTTAAACAGACCGGAAAATATAATAAGTACCATGTAGAGCAGGAGCAATAATAAAATCGGTTTTTGTTCCGGTTTGAAAAACGGATAAATCTCGGACAAAGAAAGTTTTTCCATCGGGAAGGTGGACACTTCTTCCCCGGCCGTTATTTCCACTTCTCCATCCCGTATCTCTCTTTTCCCTTGCAGCGGCGCTTCATCCGGAATGTATACATAATTGGTGCCAACATGCAAAATCGTAACCGGATCACCGATTATATCTTCTTCCTCCGTCAGCCGATCCGCTCTTTTATAGTAACTATCCTGAAACGGTACGGTTTGATTATCCCTATCCTTTACTTCCACCCAATAGCCTTCAACACCTAAAATATGGTCGTCAATTACTTTTTTCGCAATGAGCGGGCCTGCCAGTTCGAGGGTAACGGCAATCATCAGACAAAAAAATCCAATGAGAATTTCCTTTTTAAATTTGAGGGCATATTGGATTAAACGTTTTTCCGTAGAAGGTTTCATTACGGTGCCACCTCCTGTTCTTCCAGCTGTTGCTTCACATATTGTTCTTTATACCAGCCGCCTCGCTCCATTAATTGTTCGTGCGTGCCTTCTTCAGCGATTTTTCCGTTTTCCAAAACGATAATATGATCGGCATGGGTTACGGCTGAGAGGCGGTGGGCGGAAATAATTGTCGTTCTGTTTTTTCGCTTCTTTCGCAAATGGGCAATGATTTTTGCCTCCGTTTTCCCGTCTACAGCCGACAAAGAATCATCCAAAACTAAAACTTCCGGATCTTTAATAAATGCTCTTGCTAAAGCGACCCGCTGTTTTTGCCCCCCGGATAACGTTACTCCGCTTTCTCCAACTTTCGTATCGAGCCCTTCCGGCAATTGCTGAATATCATCCAGAAAATGAGCCAATTCCAAAACCCGCAATATTTCTTCATCGGTTGCATCATTTTTTCCGAATTGTATATTTTCCCGAATCGTTTTGGAAAACATCATCTGATCTTGAGGGACATAGCCGATCCAGTTCCGAATCTGTTTTATGCTAATATCTTCCAGATTTACGCCAGAAATGGTAATACGGCCGGTAAAACCGGGATATTGCCTGAGCAGAATTTTGAACAATGATGTCTTTCCGCTTCCGGTTTTCCCAACGATTCCGATCGTTTGTCCCCTTTTTATTTCCAAGTTAATATGCTGCAGCTGTTTTGCTTTCGTTCCCGGATAAGAAAAAGATACGTCGTCAAAAATAATCGATTCCACCGAAGGGACGTGTACCGGGTTCTCTTTATCTTTTACATCAGGTTCATAGCTTAGCGTTTCATTTACCCGGTCGAGAGATGCATTTCCCCGCTGCAAAACATTAATGAGTTCTCCAACGGCAAACATCGGCCAAATTAACATTCCCAAATAGACGTTAAAAGAGACTAAATCCCCTAAAGTGATGACATTGTCAAATACTAAAAAGGCGCCGTAGCCGATTCCGATTGTATAGGAGAGTCCGACAAGAATTTTCATCGTCGGCTCAAACAAGGCATCGATTTTGGCAACTTCCATATTTTTTCCGTAAACATCTTCCGTCATCTTTTCAAACCGTTTGACGTCTTGCTCTTCCTGTACATATGCCCGAATGACCCGTACACCGCGGATCGATTCCAGCACCTCGTTGTTCATATTTCCAAAAGCTTGCTGGGCAACGGTAAAGCGCTTATGGATTGCCGCACCATATTTATTCATAATGACTGCCATAATCGGCAAAGGAATCAGCGCGGCAAAAGTCAGTTTCCAGCTGATTGTAAACCCCATCATTGCGATAATCATAAACATAAAAATGGTAGAATCAACAAGCGTCAGAATCCCAAAACCTGCCGTCTGGCTAATTGCTTTCAAATCATTCGTGGACCTTGCCATTAAATCTCCGGTGCGATATTTGGCAAAAAAAGACGGAGTCATTTTTAAATAATGATCCATCAAACGGCTGCGCATCCATTTTTCCAGAATAGCCGCCCCGCCAAAGAGAATATAATCCCACAAAAACGAGATCGTATAATGGGTAACGATCAATCCCAAATAGCCGATGATTACGGTAAACAGAATTTGAGATGTTAATGTATCAAATTGAATATGATCAATGACGAATCCAGCCAATTTCGGCGGAATAAGACCGAGGGCACTCGCCATATTCAAAGCAATAATCGCAAATATATACCGCTTCCAGTAATGCTTAAAAAACCATCCTAATTTTTTTAATACAGAAAACATATGGATCACCTTCTTTTGTCCGAAACTATTGAGAAAATATTTAAAAATTTTAGCAAAAAGTATATCCTTCTGCAACTGAAACAGAAAAAAGCATACGTCCGTGACGTATGCTTCCGAAAGTCAATATGAGATAAGAGGGCACAGACAGGCCGGTCTCCTACATTTCCCAGCGGAAAGCCACGGATATCCATATAACAAGCTGATTTGGGATGATTAGCATATTTTTCATCATCGCGACCTCCGCCTTTCTAATCAAGTTAATATTCTTTGGAAAAAAGAAAGTTTAGTTAACTTTTCCTTGCAACCCTTTACATTTTATACCACATTACCGAAAATAAATATATAGGTTAAATGAACTATTCGCTTTTATTTATTATTATTTTTCGGGGGTAAAGTGATGGTAACAAAATCAAAGCAAATTAAACTGCTCCAGGAACAGCTTATTCAAGCCAGAGAAAAAATATCCCAATTAGAGGCAGAAAAGAAAGAAATCATCGAAAAACAGGCACAAATTTTAGAAGAATTCCAGCAAAACCTTATCCGTACTATTGAGCAGCACGAAATCGTAAACAATCAGCATCAGGATTTGGAACATTTGGTCATGCAAATAAAAGAAGGGCTGCTTCACATTCATTCCCTTGGACATGAGTCAATTGAGCAATCGGATACGTTAGTGAAAAAAGGAAACGAATTAATGGAATCCTACGATAAATTAAATGGGTATACAAATTATTATCAGGAAACGGTTCATCAAAATAAAGAATTTATGGATAACTTAACGGACCAGATGACAAAAACAGCGAATAGCATGCAGGAACTGGGGGAACATTCCAATACGATTAAGGAAATCGTGCAAGTTATCAGCGAAATTGCCAATCAGACGAATCTGCTGGCGCTGAATGCTTCCATTGAGGCCGCAAGAGCAGGAGAACACGGCAGGGGCTTTGCCGTTGTTGCCTCGGAAATTCGCAAGCTGGCTGAAAATACTCGGGAGAGCACGCAGCATATCGACGAAGTAACAACCATGATCCAGGAAAAAATTTTCGAAGCGGAGCAGGGCGCGTATGACAGTCAGGAAAAGGTAAAACAATCGTCTGCCTTCAATAATACAACCGTTAAAATGCTTGATGAAATGAAAAAGATTTTGGAAACAGTGAGAACTAATTCCCAGGATGTCCTTGATCATATCCATACACAAAATCAGCTTGCCCAAGATATGGTAAAACATATCGATCATTCGGACAGCTACTTCCAGTCCATAAAAGAAGCGCTCCTGGAACATATTAATGATGCCAAAGTGGTCGACAGCCAGCTGGCAAGCGGAATCGAAGGAATAAAAAAATTAGGAGACATTTAAACTACATATATGGTAAACTTCTAACGGAGGGTTATACCCCTCCCTTTTTTAAATTTTTCTCTAAAGGAGCAGGTGAAACAATGTATTTAGATGAGATGCTGGCATTTAATAAACGATTTGTGGAAAACAAAGAATACGAATTGTATAAAACGGATACGTATCCGAATAAACGGATGGTCATTTTTACGTGCATGGAGTCCCGGCTCGTCGAACTTCTCCACCGGGCGCTAAATATTCAAAATGGTGACGTAAAAATAATTAAAAATGCCGGAGCAATAATCCGGAAACCCTTTGATACGGTCATGAAAAGCATTTTAGTTGCCATTTATAAATTAAAAGCCGAAGAAGTAGTCATTATCGGCCATCATGACTGCGGCATGTCCAATGTTGACATTGAAGCACTAAAAAAAGAAATGGTAAACAGGGGAATTCCGGAATCAACTCTAGATATACTTGAACATTGTGGAATTCACTTGGACGAAGAGTTCCATGGTTTTAACACGGTGGAGGAATCCGTCTTGAAAAGCGTTCAAATTGTAAGGGAACATCCGCTGCTGCCGGAAGGAATCAAAGTTCATGGGCTCGTCATCGATCCGGAAACGGGGAAAGTGGACGTTGTAACGAGGGGGGATTAATGAGAAATAAAAAATAATTGGTTTTTCATTCATAAAATCCTCTGCTCCTCCACACACTAAACGGTAGAATTACTTTCTGGAGGATTTCGAGATGCGAGGGAGCGGCAGCAATGATAAAAATATTTTCCCTATGAAAATAGAGGAACTGGAAAAACTTTTGAAGAATCGGTTTGAAAATAATCCGGATTTAAGTTTTACCGTTTACGACCACGAAAATAAAAAAATTGCTGTATTTTTTATCAGCTATATTGTGGAAACCCAATGGGTCCATGAATCGCTAGTAAAGACATTACTAGAAGGAAACGAACCATGGACAAACAAAGCGATACTCAACAATATTCCCCTTGCTGAAGCGGAAAAGAAGAAGAAACTGCAAGAATTACTGGACGGACTTTTAATCGGCAAAGTATTTGTCTACATTGAAGGGGAAGATGCAGCCCTTTCCTATTTGCTGCTGAAAAAAGAAAAACGGTCCCTAGTGCAGGCAGAAACGGAATCGCTCGTTTTAGGCCCAAAAGTCGGTTTTACCGAATCCCTTATTACAAACTTGAATATGATCCGCTGGAATATTCGTTCAGAAAACCTCGTGATGGAAAAGTATACAGTCGGAAAACAAGAACCAAGGGAAGTGCGGCTCGTTTATATAAAATCCGTTGCAAACACTTCGGATATTAACACGATGCGTCAAAGATTGACAGAACTGGACATTGACAACGTGGATGACAGTTCGGTATTAATGCAATATTTAGAGGATTCATCCCGGTCAATCTTTCCCCAGTTTCTGTCAACCGAATTGCCTGACCGGTTCTGCTACAGCATTTCCCGGGGGAGAATCGGGGTATTAGTGGAAAATAGTCCGACCTCTATCATTGCTCCTTCCACATTTTTTAGTTTTTTTGAATCAACCGAAGATTTATATATGCGCTGGAATGTCGGCTCATTTTTGCGCATTCTCAGATATTTGTCCTTTCTTCTCTCTACTTTGCTGACGCCAATTTATGTGTCCGTCGTTACCTTTCACTATGAAATCATTCCGACATCTTTATTAGTAAATCTTGGCCAATCAAGGGCAGCAGTGCCCTTTCCCCCGATTTTGGAAGTATTAATCCTGGAATTGCTCATTGAATTATTGCGGGAGTCCGGGGCAAGACTGCCGACAAAAGTCGGCCAGACCATTGGTATCGTTGGTGGTGTTGTCATCGGGACAGCAGCAGTGGAAGCCGGGATAACGAGCAATGTTCTCCTGATTGTCGTTGCCTTGAGCGCCCTTGCTTCTTTTACCGCCCCAAACTACTTAATGGGTACGACGGCTCGGCTAATTCGCTTTCCGATGATTTTTCTTGCTGGCACCCTTGGAATCGTCGGCATCGTATACGGGATGAGTTTTCTTGTTGTCCATCTGTTAAAGCTGACTTCCCTTGGCCGGCCGTATTTAGCGCCAATCTACCCTTTCCGCTGGGAAGATTTGAATAAAGTAATATTCCGGCTGCCGAATGATTTTCAAAATAAACGGTTTATATCCTATCGTCCCAAAAAAGCGATTCGGTACAGCAAAAAGGATGCGCGGAAAAAAAGAGATATTGATGAGTAGGTGAATGTATGGAGATTAACGTGAAAAAGAAACCAGATTTGGAGTTTCAAGCTTTTTACGTATTTTTTCTCATTGCCTCCATACAGATTGGAGTAGGAATCTTAGGCGTGCCTAGAATTGTTTATCTCGAAGCAGAGCACGATGGATGGATTTCCATCCTGCTCTCCTATTTTTATATCGTTCTTGTTGTATGGACCATGATCTATATTTTAAGGCAATATAAAAATGCAGATATTCTCGGAATTCAAGTAGATTTATTCGGAAAATGGATCGGCAAAATACTCGGAACGATTTATCTGATCTATTTTACCATTGGTTTATTATCCATCCTCATCACTTATATTGAAGTAGTAAAAGTCTATATTTTTCCGGATATGGATAATTACATTTTAGGCGGATTGCTGCTCATTCTTGCAATTTATACTGTACTTGGCGGAATTCGCATAGTTGTCGGTGTCTGTTTTATCTTTTTCTTCCTGACCCAATGGGTGCATCTCCTGCTGATTCAGCCGATATTAAACTTTGACATTCTTCATTTCCAGCCGGTTCTTAAAGCCTCTTTCAATGAAATTGTCAGCGGAGCAAAATCGACTTCCTATACAATGATGGGCTTTGAGCTTTTGTTTTTTATTTATCCTTTTATTCAAAATAAGCAAAAGACGAATAAGGCGACTCAAACAGCTATTGGATTTTCGGCAGCTAAAACCCTGGTTTTAACAGTGGTTGCCATTGGCTATTTTAATGCCAGTCAATTAACGAGAAGGGAATGGCCCGTATTAGATTTATATAAGCTGCAAACCTTTTCTTTTGTTGAGCGCTTTGACTATGTCGTTGTTGCCGAGTGGATGATGGTTGTGATTCCGAATATTGTAATATTTATGTGGGTAATTACGTATGGCGCAAAACGTCTTTTTCAAATTTCGCAAAAAACTACTCTATATATCGTCGCCATTATTTTATTTATTTGCATCATTCTCATCAGTGACCATTTTTTCATTCATAAAATCATCGATTTATCTTCTGCTATTGGCTTATGGATTGTCTATGTCTATCCTTTTCTCCTTTTGCCTTGGGTATGGATAAAAAATCGAAGCCGAAAAAGGAAAGGAAATGAAAAACATGCAAAAGCTTAAAATATTCCCGCTCCTTGCCCTGTTTACGTTCCTCGCTGCATGCGTTCAGACACAGGAACTGGAAACACTGGGAATTATTAATGCCCGCGGAGTTGATTTATACGAAGAAAGTAGTGACGAACTGCTGGAAACGACGTTAATCGTTTTTCAATTTGACATTCAGCATTCCGCTATGACGAATACGATTATTGAAAGGGGAAAAACGATTAAAGGAGCAAGAAAAAGGGCAGGCTATCATATGAGCTATAATCTCGTGCCGGGCCAAATCAGTGTGGAAATGTTTGGCAGGGAGCTGGCGGAACGGGGACTGTCCAGCTATTTAAATGGCCTTGTTAGGGATGCAAGGGATAACGAAACAGCCTATTTCGCCATTACAGACAGTACTGCAAAAGAGGTGCTGACGGCAGGACAGGAGAATGTGGCCATTAATATCGGGCAATATTTGCAAAACCTGATTGAAAAAGAAATGAATGATGGACGGCTGCCGGAAACTTCCATTACCCATTTTGACCATATGCACACAGAAATTGGCATCGACCCGGTTTTGCCGATTATCGATTTAGTCAACAATAAACCAACATTGACAGGACTGGCCGTATTTCAGGAAGATAAGTACGTTGACCGGATATCAATGAAAGATGCATTATTAGTCAACTTAATGAAAAAGACTTTAAAGGATACACGGATTGAAATAACCCTTCCTGCAAAACCTTTTGCACCCTATATCCAATTTGACCCTAAGGTTGATGTCGAGGAAATTTCACTAATGTTAACCATTTTGAAGGGCAAATCGAAAATTTCCCTGACGGATAAGGAAAACTTGCAATACGAAACTGACATAAACTTAAGAATGAATTTAAACGAAATTTCCCGGTCTATAAAAATAAACGAAAAGAATTTTAAGCTTCTTGAAAAGGAAATCGAAAAAAGTTTGAAAAAGGACTATGAAACATTGCTTAACAAACTGCAAGAAATAAATTCAGATGTAATTGGCTATGGTAAATATTATGCTGCAACATTGCGGGAAAAAGATTTAACGAATGAGGAATGGCGGGAAAAATTCCCGGAAATATCAGTTAAATATAATGTGAAAGTAAAAATAGTAAATCATGGAACGATTATGTAAAAGGGGCTGTCCAGAAAGTCGTATTTCGACTTCTGGAAGCTCTTTTTTCATGTTTCAAAATCTTGATATATCAATATTCTTGTTTATCGCCTCTTTGGAAATTTTTACTTTTCGGACACCCTCTACTTCTTATTTTCCATAATAATGTCAATGACCCTTTCTTTCGCTTTGGTACTTTCATATTCTCTCATTTTATCGATCATTACCGGAGCTTCCTGCTTAAGGCGAAATAATTCACGTATAAAGCTGTCATTTGTCAGTTCTTCTTCCTCCAGCATGCGGGCATATTTTTTACTGGCAAAAGATTTGGCGTTATCAATTTGATCTCCTCGGCTTGCTGCCCGGGAAAGCGGGATAAGAAGCATCGGAATTCGCAGTGCTAAAAATTCGAAAATTGCATTTGCCCCCGCCCGGGATACGACATAATCCGTAATAGCGAATATATCTTTCAGTTCTTCATGAAGATATTCATATTGTAAATAACCTTCCCGGCGAATGTCCGTATCTACCTTTCCTTTTCCGCAAAGATGGATAATTTGGAAATTGTCCAGTAACACGGGGAGATTGTCCCGGACCGCCTGATTAATTTTTTCCGAACCGGCACTGCCGCCCATAATAAGCAGTACAGGCTTTTTTCCAGAAAAACCGGTAAATTGATATCCTTTCTCCTTCTCGCCTTGAAACAATTCGTCCCGGATGACCGCGCCGACATTTTCCGATTTTTTTGCCGGCAGATAGTTCAACGTTTCTGGAAAAGTTGTCAACACTTTTTTGGCAAAAGGAACAGACAATTTGTTTGCCAGTCCAGGTGTATAGTCGGATTCGTGAATAACAGCCGGGACCCCCCTTAATTTAGCTGCAACAACAACTGGTACGGAGACAAACCCTCCTTTGGAAAAAACGATGCTCGGTTTTCTCTTTCCGATAATCCGGTACGCCTCCAGCGTTCCTTTCATTACTTTAAATGGATCCTTTAAGTTTTCTTTAGATAGATACCGGCGAAGCTTTCCAGTCGATATTGGATAATATGTTACTTCAGGAATTTTTTCAATTAAGTCCCGCTCAATTCCATGATGGGAGCCAATATAATCCACTTCCCAGCCCTTCTCCAAAAATACGGGAATTAAAGCCAAATTGACCATGACGTGGCCTGCTGTTCCGCCTCCGGTAAATAATATCCGTTTCCTAGTCATTATGTACTTCCTTTCTTTGCCTTTTTGAAAATAAAGGTTATAATTATCCTCATGCCGTATAAGTCTCTATGCTTATTATACATAGGAGGAAGATTTTACGATGTATGAAACATCTTCCATTACCGAGAAAATAAAACTTTTTGTCATCATTTTCGTTCCTATCTTTGTTACCCAAATTAGCCTCTTTCTGATGAACTTTTTTAACACCATTATGTCCGGCCAGGCCGGGGCAAAGGATCTGGCTGGGGTTGCCATCGGAACGAGTCTATGGGTGCCGATTTATACCGGGATGTATGGCATTCTTTTGGCAGTCACCCCCATTATAGCTCAGCTTACAGGAGCAAAGAAACAAAAAGAGATAAAAGAAAGCATGCAGCAAGCCATCTATGTGGCAATATTTCTTGGGATTTTCGTAATTATTTTGGGAGCTCTTCTTTTGGATCCGGTATTGCAAGTAATGAATTTGCAGCAGGATGTGGAGAGAATTGCCAAATATTATTTGTTCGCGCTAAGTTTAGGCATTATTCCATATTTTATTTTTAATACGCTGCGGAATTTTATGGATGCTTTAGGCAGAACGAGAATGTCCATGGCAATTATTCTTCTTACTTTGCCAGTCAATATTGTATTGAATTACATATTCATATTTGGGAAATTCGGTTTGCCGAAAATGGGCGGAATCGGCGCCGGACTGGCAACGGCGATGACGTATTGGATCAATTGCATTATCGCTGTCGTTTGTGTGTATGCTCTTACTCCGTTTCGTTCCTACCATATTTTTAAAAATTGGAAAAAGCCGATTTTTAAGCAATGGAAAGAACAGCTGACGGTTGGTCTGCCGATTGGATCTGCCCTGTTTTTGGAAACGAGTATTTTTTCGGCTGTAACAATTTTAATGAGCGGATATGGAACAAATACGATTGCTGCGCATCAGGCGGCGATGAACTTTTCTTCATTGCTTTATATGATTCCATTAAGCGTTGGCATGGCATTAACGATTGCCGTCGGTTATGAAGTCGGAGCAAACCGGCTGAAGGACGCCCGGACATATACAAATATCGGCATAAGCTGCTCCTTATTAATGGCCGTCTTTAATAGTGTTATTTTATTTGTTTTCAAGGAACCGGTCGCTTCCTTATATCATACCGATACCGAAGTAATCGAGTTAACGAGCAAGTTTCTTATTCTTGCCATATTTTATCAGCTGGCGGACAGCTTTGGCGCACCAATCCAAGGGGTGCTGCGGGGATATAAAGACGTACGGATTCTTTTTTTCATTGCCATCGTTTCTTATTGGCTTATCGGGCTGCCAATCGGATGGATTTTCGCAAACTATACTGCGCTGGAAGCTTTTGGCTATTGGATTGGAATTACGATTGGCCTGACATGCGGCGCCATTGCTCTCCTATGGCGGCAGTTTTATATCCAGAAACAATACGCTTTTAAATCATCTCAACTATATGAAAGTAGGAACGTACGTTAATCTTTTGCAATCAGCACGAAACGAAAAACAGCTTAAACTTAAATCTGCAAAAAACAATTAAATTAAAGGATTTCCCTATTCGATTAAAAAGAAAAAACCCTGTACTTGACCGACGTCAAATACAGGGTTTATTCGTTCATCTATTACCCTTCTAATAATAAAGTTTCCGGGTCTTCGAGCATTTCTTTGATTCGTACGAGGAAACTTACTGCTTCTTTTCCGTCGACAATGCGGTGGTCGTAGGAAAGTGCCAAGTACATCATCGGACGAACTTGAATCGTATCATCCGGCATAACAACCGCACGTTTTACGATGTTGTGCATTCCTAAAATACCGACTTGCGGCGCATTTAAGATTGGCGTAGACATCATCGAACCAAAAATACCGCCATTTGTGATTGAGAAGGTTCCGCCTTGCAGATCGCTAAGCTCGAGCTTGCCTTCCCTTGCCTTTTTGCTTAAGTCAGCAATCGCTTTTTCGATTCCGGCAAATGTTAAACGATCCGCATCACGAACAACTGGCACAACTAATCCTTCGTCTGTCGATACGGCAACACCGATATCATAGAATTTCTTCACGACAATTTCATTTCCTTGAATTTCCGCATTTAAAAGCGGGAACTCTTTCAATGCCCCGACAACAGCTTTTGTGAAGAAAGACATGAATCCGAGTTTAACACCGTGTTTTTCAAGGAATTTGTCTTTCCGTTGCTTCCGGAGTTCGATAATTGCGGTCATGTCTACTTCGTTAAAGGTTGTCAGCATCGCTGCTTCGTGCTGGACATTGACTAAGTTCTTCGCAATCGTTTGCCGGCGGCGGGACATTTTGATTCTTTCTACCGGTTTTGTAAATTCTTGTGCTGCTGGTTTAGCCGCAGATTTGCTTGCTTTTTCTTGTTTAGGTGCCGTCTTGGCTTGAGCAGCTGCTTCCACGTCTTCCGGACGGATGCGGCCTAATGGATCAACAGGCTGGACAGAGCTGAGATCAATATTTAATTCCCGAGCCCGTTTTCTTGCTGCTGGTGTTGCGATAACACCTGCATTTCCTGCAGGCTCTTGTGCTGCCGGTGCAGCCGGCTTCGCTTCTTCTTTTTTCTCTGGAGCTTCTTCCGCTTGTTTTGGTGCAGATTCCGTCTGTACTGCCCCAGGAGTTCCGCTTTCATCCAATTTCGCAATGACGTCCCCTACAGATACGTCAGCGCCTTCTTCTTGCACAATTTCCGTAATGACACCAGAAAACTCAGAGTTTACTTCCACGTTGACTTTATCGGTTTCCAGCTCTACTACCGGATCTCCCTTTTCGACTTTATCTCCGACTTTGACTAACCATTCTGCTATCGTTCCTTCGGTAATGGATTCTGCTAATTCTGGAATTTTAATTTCTTGCACTGGAATTTCCTCCTTCAGGGTTTATCACTTGTTGTATGATTTGTTGCTGTTCTTCTTTATGAACATTTGGCAAACCTACTGCTGGTGATGAACGGTCAGGACGACCAATATAACGAAGAGATTGGTGTTCCTTCTTCAATTCGCGCAAATAATCATCGACAAAATCCCAAGCACCCATATTGCGCGGCTCTTCTTGTACCCAAACAATTTCTTCCAAATTAGGCATTTCATCTATTACTCTCTTTAATTCTTTTTCAGGGAAAGGATAAATTTGTTCTACTCGTACAATGCGCATCCAATCATAGCTGCCGCCGGATTGTTCCATTGCTTCTTCGATATCAATCATAATTTTCCCGGTGCCGATTAGGAGCTGTTTCGCGTCTTTATTAACCGCAAAATTCGGCTGATTTCGCAATAATTCGAAACGTCCTTCGGAAAATTCCTTTCCTTCTGAAGCCATACGCGGATTCCGGATTAAGCTGCTCTTTGGCGTCATGACAATTAACGGCCTTGCTTCATCCCGTCCGCCTAACATCGCCTGTCTGCGCATCAGATGGAAAAACTGGGCCGACGATGACGGATAGGCGATAATCCAGTTGTTTTCCGCTGCCATTTGCAAAAATCTCTCTAAACGGGCACTGGAATGTTCCGGTCCTTGGCCTTCGTATCCATGCGGCAAAAGCATCACTAAATTGGACTTATCACCCCATTTGGCCCGGGCAGAGGAAATAAATTGATCAAACATCGTTTGCGCAACGTTGGCAAAGTCTCCGAATTGTGCTTCCCATATAACCAATGTTTCCGGAGATTCAATTGAGTAGCCATACTCAAATCCTAGTACCGCTACCTCGGATAACGGACTGTTCCTAATTTCAAAGGAAGCATTGGCATCTTCTAATCCGTGTAACGGGCAATATTTTTCTCCCGTATTGACATCGTGCAGCACCATGTGACGGTGGGCGAACGTTCCCCGCTCCGTATCCTGACCGGTAATTCGGATTGGAATGCCATCCCGTAAAATTGAGGCATAGGCTAGTGCTTCCCCTGTTCCCCAATCGACTTTGTTTCCTTCTTCCAGTGCATTTTCACGGCGTTTTAATATTCTTTCCGTTTTCTTAAATCCGTTAAATCCTTCTGGACGTTTGAGCAAGTCCTTATTTAATTTTTTCAAGACATTTAAGTCCACTGCCGTATTAAAGTGATCCAGTCCATTTTTCAATACTTCCGGCATATAAGGGACTTCCACATCAGCATCTTCTTTTTCAATCAAGCTGTTATAAATTGCCCGTAAGTTACTTTCTATTTTTTCAGTAATCTTTTGGAAGTCTTCTTCCTTGATATATCCTTTCTCGATTAGCGATGAAGCAAATACGTTTGCTACGGAAGGGTGATTGTCAATTTCTTTATAAAGCAGCGGCTGAGTCGTTCTCGGCTCATCCATTTCGTTATGGCCGTAACGGCGATAGCCGACTAAGTCAATTAAAAAGTCTTTATTAAATCGCTTGCGATATTCGTAGGCAATTTTCACTGCTGAAATACAGGAAATCGGATCATCCGCATTGACTCGGATAATCGGGATTTCAAATCCTTTTGCCAAATCGCTGGCATATCTGGTGGAACGGCCGTCTTCCCGGTCCGTTGTATATCCTAATAAGTTATTGGCGATTATATGAATCGTTCCGCCTGTACTGTAGCCAGGTAGTCCGCTTAAGTTCAATGTCTCGGCGACAACTCCCTCGCCAATGAAAGCTGCATCTCCATGGATTAACACACTGAATGCTTTATTAATATCCCGCTTCGGATATCCTTTCTCACTTCGGTCATCTTGAGCAGCCCTTGTAAACCCATTTACTACCGGATTGACAAATTCTAAATGGGAAGGATTATGGGCTAACGTTAATTTCAAAGGATTCCCTTCGTTTTCAATCACTTTCTCGGCACCGAAGTGATATTTCACATCTCCAGTCCAGCCGTAGTGAATATTTCTCGAATCCTGCTCCGATGGGATAAGTTCTTTATCCGCCCCGGCATTAAACTCCGAGAATATTTTGTCAATCGGTTTGCCTAATACGTGGGCTAAAACTGCCAATCGGCCGCGATGGGCCATTCCCATCATAATATTGTTCACTTTATCTTCTTTGGCATGGTCCACAATTTCATCGAGCATCGGAACCATTACTTCCAGCCCTTGGATAGAAAATCGTTTCTGGCCGACGAACGTTTTTTGGAGGAAGTTTTCAAATCCTTCCACTTCGGCAAGTCGTTCCAATAACTGTTTCCGTTCTTCTGTTAATAATTCCAATCTAGCATTTCCAGATTCTATTAAATCAAATAGCCATTTTCTTTCTTCATCATTATTCACGTGATCATATTCAAACGTAATTGTTCCAGTATAATATTTCTTTAATGTTTTGACGACGTCCAGCCCATTCTCCACACCGGCTGGCGCCTTATCCCATAGCCAGGATGCTGGCATGTTCCGCAAATCTTCTTCCGTCAGCCCGTAAGTTTTTGGGTCAATTTCCGCAGTATGCGGGTCTTTATGTTTACTGACCGGATAAATATCTGCCTCTAAATGCCCATAACGCCGAATAGCCTCAACAAGTCGGAATGCTGAGGATAACTTTTTCACATCTGTGTTTGAAGGCGCTTGAGACACGGAGACAGTAGTTGAATCCTCATGCAGCCAAATAGGTGCCCCATATTTATCAAATATCTCTCTAATGGACGGCGCTACGGATTCTGGATCTTGTTTGTACAATTCATACTGTTCTTCAACATACCCCTTGTTCGGACCAAAAAACTGATCCCAGAATCTTAGTGTAGATTCCTCGTATTCTACCACGATATATACCCCCATATACCTTTGACCGTTTGTAAACGGTTATATTTCTTGCCCTCAAAGACTAATATACCTTATTTTATTGTTGGAAACAACATAAGTTCAGATATTTAGATAAGAAAAAGAATTATCGCAAACTTTTATCATTTATCGATAAATCGCAGACAATTCCTAAATTTTAATATATGTATTCCATGTTTCTTTTGTAAGCGATTTTCGCTATAATAAATACAGATGAACCCATTTCTAGTTTTTTACATATCGAGGAGGATTATAAAATGAAATTAGCTTTAATCATTGGGGTTGTTATTACATTTCTCGTTTCCATATTTACTTCCGGTTATGAAGCAAAGGCTGGAGTCCCTAAAGATAACCAATAATGATAAAAGCCGCCATGGACAGACCATGACGGCTTTTTATTTACGTTAAATTCGGAAATCCTTGCTGGCGCAGCACTTCATAAATGATAATCGCCGCTGTGTTGGAAAGATTTAGCGAACGAACTTTATCATTCATATGAATGCGGAGGCAGCGGTCTTCTTTTCCGACTAACAATTCTTTTGGTATACCGTTCGTTTCCCGGCCAAAGACAAAAAACAATTCTTTTTCCCGACTGCTGAAATCGAAATCTGTATAGTGCTTTGTACCAAAGTTTTCGATATAGTAAAATTCCCCTTCGGGATAAGTTTCATATAATTCTTCGATTGACTGATATTCCCGTACATCCACATTTTTCCAATAATCCAGCCCGGCCCGGCGCAGCATCCGGTCATCCGTCGAAAAGCCCAGCGGGTGAATTAAATGGAGCGTCGTATCGGTAGCCAAACATGTCCTTCCGATATTCCCCGTGTTTGCAGGTATTTCTGGCTGATATAAAACTACGTGCAGTCCCACTTTTCATTTCTCCTTACTATGATAGATAGCATCATTCATTATAACATTTTTCGCTAGCCAATACGGAAAAATTTATATTGAATATCGGGGGTATATGCGGTGGAATCTTCATAGGACCAGTAACGGTGCCTGCTATTATCAGTATGGGCATTGACGAGAGGCATTCCATAATAATCTTTGCTGACGACAATTGTATTATGGTCCCATCTGCCGTCACCGGAAAAGTCATAGCATATGACATCCCCCGGATCCAGTTCCTCTGGCCGTTCGACTTCCGTTCCTGTAAGCCCGACGGTGGAACCGCTTAAATACCAGCGAAGAGAATGGGCCACCGCCCAGCTGTAGCTCCAGCTGTCACCGCTATACCACCAGCCGCGGCTTCGCACCGGCGCTCCCCGCATCGGCGCTCCCCCCGCCCGCAAACATTGGGATACGAAGTTTGTACAGTCCACCTCAAACTTGCGGTAAGCAGGGTTGTAACTGTTCCACCACCGTTCCGCATACTGTACCGCCTGCAAGCGGTTATACGTAAACCGTTCACCAGTACCAGCCTCTATTTCAAAGGATAGTTTTCCCCCATCGGGCATACTCCTTCTTTTGACTTCCTTATGTTCCTTTACCTTTCCATTGACGATAAGCAATTCATACGGAATGATCTGTTCTTCCAGATGAAAACGGTCTTTCTGTTTAATAAGAAAGCGTAAATGCAAGTGGTATTGATATTTTTCTTCATTGCGAAAAACGTATTTTTCGTAAATCCTCCCTTTTCCCTTCATTTGAACAATTTTCCCGTCCCGGCTTTCCCATAGCTTTTGTTTCCTTTTCCACCAGTTTTCCTCGTCACGCATTTCCCCAAAAAAATCGAGCCAATACTGCTTTAAAATTTCCATAAGCAATCCCTCCATCTTATGTATATGGAAGGAAGGCTTGCCTATATTGCCGAAAGTTCCGCACTAGTTGCCGAACTTTTCTTCTTTGCGCTTTTGAAACCATTCCCGGGATAAGTACGATGGCAACCGCCAGCAATACGACTGACATTTTATCTAAATTGGCCGAGTTCATCCCCGATGCAAAGACGACACCATAAATGCTTGATGCCAATATATTTCCAATGAATCTGGAAGTCATTAACAGCCCGGAGTTAATGCCGCTTTCTGACACGCTTATGAAAGAATAAAGTAAATTTTGCAGTCCGATATTTTGGATCCCATTGTTAATTCCTGTAACTGCCAGCACGATGCCGACCCAAAGCAGCAAAGAATGTTCCTCAATAGTAAATAATAATAGTTTCCGGCCAGGCCAATAATTGCACTTATGAACAACGGCATACGAAAACCGGCCCGCTCCATCCATCTCGTTGCTATCGGGGTAAAAATCATCGCAAAAACCGACAAAGACAGCATCGTCATGCCGGCTGCCTGGGAACTGGCTTGCAATACACTCTGCAGAAATGTCGGAATGCTGAGCAAAATGGCAAAGAAAATCACCGTCGATAATATGTATTGCACATAGATGAGCGAAATGTTCATGTTCTTCCGGAAAAAGTTGACATTAATAAACGGCTCCTCTATCCGCATTTCGTATAAACAGAACAAAAATGTCAAAAGAATCGCGATGATTAACGTTCCCCACTGGAATTGTTCTTCTAATGCCAATAGAAAAACCATCCAGCAAGTGACAAACCCACTAAAAAGAAGAATTCCAATCCCATCCCATTTGTATGTTTTCTTGCTGCTCTTTTCGTCCCTTGGGATATATAAAATAGTTAAGATAAGACCAATCGCTAGTACCGGCAAGTTAACGTAGAAAATAATCGGCCAGCCGCCAAATTGAATAAGCAGGCCGCTAATCGTCGGACCGAATGCGGCGGAAGTCGTTGCAAATACCGATAACGTTCCGATAACCCGGTTCTGATTATGGTGAATTGTATTGCGTATAATTCCGATACCCGCCGGATAAAGGGCGGAAGTCCCAATTGCCTGAATTCCCCGCATAAATAAAAGAACAAGCATGGACGAAGACAAGGGTGCCAAAATAGAGGAAACAACAACAAGCCCAAGTCCGATGAGATAAATATTTTTCCTTCCGTAAGCGTCACTCAGCTTTCCGATTAACGGAGTAAAAACGGCACTAATAATAAAATAAGACGCAATAAGCCAGGAAATATCCGCTGCATCCAATTGAAAATCAGTTTGAATCGATGGCAGCGCAACGGTGATCATCGTTGTATTTAACGGATTTAAAATAACTCCTAAACTAACTGCCAAAACAATCCATTTTTCCCGTATCCGATTCTGTCTATTCATGTAATGTCTCCTTTACCTATTCCGTTATTTTAGCATAATAAATCATTTTTTATTTGTTATATACCCACTTTTCCATTCAACGCATATGCTAATGAAAAAGCGGAGGAATGGATATGTACAATCACTCGTATTTCTTGGTACCTGTATATATACCCGTACCAGCAAGTACTCATCGTTTAGAACCGATGTATCAAATGCGCCAGCAAGTCAATGCCCAGCAGGTGTTGCAGCATATACGTACTGAGCACAGCAGCCTGTTTAATGAGCTGCAACAGGCAGGAATGGACCGGCAAATTGCGGAATATGTGTTTTTCTTTGTTATTAACTTCACATTAAATCTGGCTAATACGAACCAGTCTGCAGCACAAATTTACCAGCAGTTTCAGCGGCAAGTGCCATGGCTAACTTTATTGTTTACCCAATTAAATGTACCGAGAAATGTCATGAACCGAATATTAACCAGGGTTATTGAAATTACATTACAATTACTGCGGCCGGAGGAGCCTGCAGATGGATGGGCCCCTTGGGAAAACCTTGGCGGAGTATTAACATCAGCCCCAGCTGTGTCTTCTTGGCAGCCAAACCGCTTGGATGTTTTTGCCCGAGGTACCGATAACGCCCTATATCATATTTGGTGGAATGGGAGAAGCTGGAGCAGCTGGGAGAATCTCGGCGGAGTGCTGACATCAGCTCCAGGCGCTGTTTCCTGGGGACCAAACCGCATCGATGTTTTCGCCCGAGGCACAGATAATGCACTGTATCATAAATGGTGGGACGGTTCCAGATGGAATGACTGGGAAAGCCTTGGCGGCGTTCTGACGAGCGGGCCGGCAGCATCTTCCCGGAGAACAAATCAACTGGACGTTTTCGTTCGCGGAAGCGGAAACCGGCTGTATAAACGGACGTGGAACGGAAGCCGTTGGGAAGAATGGGAAGACCTTGGAGGAAATCTTGCCTCCGAACCGGCTGCCGTTTCCTGGGGGCCAAACCGTATTGATGTCTTTGCCCGGGGACAAAATAACCAGTTAATCCATCGCTGGTTCAACGGTGTATCGTGGAGCAATTGGGAAAACTTAGGAGGAACTTTGACAAGTGCTCCAGCCGTATCTTCCAGAAGACCAAACCACCTGGAAGTATTTGTCAGGGGCACAGGAAATAGACTTTTCCGCAGGGAGTGGAATGGCACCCGCTGGTCAGCTTGGGAAAATATTGGCGGAAACCTTACATCCGCACCAGCTGCTGTTTCTTGGGGACCAAACCGTACGGACGTATTCGCCCGCGGCCAAGATCAAAGTCTTATCCATACTTGGCGCGGCCGTTAATGAAGAAGCAGGTGATATCAGTCATATCACCTGCTTTCTGTTACTTTGGAACTTTGAAACCGGGAAATGATAAAATCTATGAAATACCTGCTGGCAATTGGCAATGTTTTTTTGTTCTTGTACGCGATACCGAGGGTGCGGACAATTGGAGGGTCGATTTCCTTCGTTACAATCTCGTAATCTACTTTCTGCAAAATTAATTCAGGCAAAATAGAAATTCCTAATTCATTTTCCACCATCGACATAATCGTATAATCATCAAAAACCCGGTATTGAATATTCGGATAAAACCCCTTCTCCTTAAAAATCTCTAACGGTTCACTTAATTCTCCTTGTTCCAAAAAAATAAACGGTTCCTTTGCTAATTCTTCCACCGTTATCCTTTCCTTTTTGGCAAGCGGGTGATTTACAGGAAGGACAGCAAGCATCCGATCTTTTTTCAATGTTACCGTCTGTAAATCCTTTGCTGCATCCGGGTTTACAAAGCCGAAATCAACAGTTCCTTCTTTAATAAACTGTGCAATACTCGTATATTCCCCTTGGGCAAGATGGAAGTGTACGGACGGATACCTTTGCTTAAATTCTTTAATTAAACCCGGAAGCCAATGACAAGATACACTGGAAAAGGTGCCAATTCGAATATTGCCGCTTTCCAGCCCTTGCATCTCCTTACTTTTCTCCATTAACTCCCGGTAAGAGTTGGCTACTTTTGTAATAAAGGGCAAAAATTCTTCCCCATCTGCCGTTAACGATATTCCTTTCCGCGATCGGATGATCAGCGTCGTTGACAATTCCTGTTCCAAAGCGAGAATCATTTGACTGACAGCCGATTGGGTATAACCCAATTCTTCTGCGGCGTTTGTAAAACTCCCCTTTTCCAGCACCTTCAGAAACACTTCGTAACGATTCATACAATCTCCCTTTGCATAAGAAATTCTTATATTTTAATTATATAAATTAATTTTACTTATGGAAACTCCTATGATAAATTTATTCTCAAAACTTTTAACAATGGGTTCAACATTACAGGAGGATTTCTAATGGAATCGAAGATGAATATGTGGCGGACAGGGTTAAAAAACGGAATCCCCATCGCCCTCGGGTATTTTGCTGTGTCCTTTACCTTTGGGATTATTGCCAAACAGGCAGGCTTAACGCCCAACGAGGCTGTAGCGATGTCGGGGACTAATTTTACGTCTGCTGGCCAATTTGCCGGAGTAACCTTAATTATCGGCGGTGCTACTTTCCTTGAAATGGCACTGACCCAGCTGATTATTAACTCACGTTATTTTCTAATGTCCTTTGCTCTATCCCAAAAAATTGCTCCAAATACGCCAATGATTCACCGGTTCATCATGGCTTTCGGAATTACCGATGAAGTATTTGCTGTATCAGCAGCTGCAAAAGGAAGATTGCATCCTTTTTATACATATGGGGTGGCATCTATTGCCCTGCCTGGATGGATATTCGGCACGTTGACCGGCGTCATTGCTGGAGACCTCTTGCCTCCAAGGGCGGTGAGTGCGTTAAGTATTGCTTTATACGGTATGCTCCTGGCTGTCATTATCCCTCCTGCCCGGGGGAATAAAGTTATCGCTTCGCTTATTGTTATTTCAATGGCGAGCAGTCTGTTATTCTCCCAGCTCCCGGTGCTTAACGAAATCTCTTCCGGAGTAAAAATTATTCTCCTAACGATTATCATAGCCGGAATCGCCGCTTATTTTTTTCCTGTGAAGGAGGATGAAGCGTGAACCAAGTGTACCTGTATATCCTAGTTATGGCCGGCGTCACCTATTTAATCAGGGTGCTGCCCCTCACCCTTGTCCGCCGGGAAATAACAAATCCTTACGTGAAATCCTTTTTATATTACGTACCTTATGTCACGTTGGCAGTGATGATTTTCCCTGCTATATTGGATGCCACAGCATCTCCCTGGTCAGCACTCGCCGGTTTTATCATTGCCATTCTCTTTGCCTATCGCGGAAACAGTTTGATTGCCGTATCACTTTTTGCTTGCATGGCAGTATTTATTACAGAACTATTTTTATAAAAAACAGGAAGCATAACCTGCCGAAAAGACAGTCTATGCTTCCACAATTAATTAAGAAAACCTTCATGTTTTAGCAAAAACTCTTTTTTATCCAGTCCGCCATTATACCCTATTAATTTGCCGTTTTTGCCGATAACCCGGTGACAGGGAACGACAATCGCAACTGGATTTCGATTCACCGCTCCGCCAACCGCACGGACAGCTTTCGGATTTCCAATAGTATAGGCAATATCTTGATACGACTTTGTTTGACCATGGGGAATGTCATCGAGCAATGCTTGCCACACCTTTTTTTGAAACGGAGTGCCGAATAGATGGAGCTGCATGGCAAACTTCCGGAGCTCTCCCTTAAAATATTGTTCCAATTCGTTTTTAGCTTGAGTAGTCTGATTAGAATCTTTAATGAAAATTGGTTTTACTCCATTTTTTAAAAGCCAGGCTGATATCTCGTCCTTTAAATCTTTCATCCTGCCATAATCAATGCGAATAATCCCCTCTTCGCATGCAAGAACGAGCAGTGGTCCGATGGGAGATTCCCATTCATCATAATAAATTTCCATTCTCCTCATCCTTTTGGTTTAGTTTTGCAGCTGATAATATTTTCGCTGTCAACGGGGCATTTCTATGGGCACTTACGAAGCTATTTTTCATTTCTAACGGTCTTTAGAACAATCCTATAAGCACTTTTTAAGACAACTCCTGTTTCTAATGGGCTTTAGAATACTCCTATAGGCACTTTTAAAAGAAATTTCTGTTTATAATGGGCTTTAGAATGCTTCTATAAGCACTTTTAAAGACAATTTCTGTTTCAAACGGTCTTTAGAACACTTCTATAAGCACTTTTAAAGACAATTTCTGTTTCAAACGGTCTTTAGAACACTTCTATAAGCACTTTTAAAGACAATTTCTGTTTCAAACGGTCTTTAGAATGCTTCTATAAGCACTTTTAAAGACAATTTCTGTTTCAAACGGTCTTTAGAACACTTCTATAAGCACTTTTAAAGACAATTTCTGTTTCAAACGGTCTTTAGAACACTTCTATAAGCACTTTTAAAGACAATTTCTGTTTCAAACGGTCTTTAGAACACTTCTATAAGCACTTTCAGAGGCAATTTCCGTTTATAATGGGCTTTAGAACACTTCTATAAGCACTTTTAAAGACAATTTCTGTTTCAAACGGTCTTTAGAGCGCTCCTATGAGCACTTTTAAAAATATTTTCCGTCTTAAGTGGTCTTTAGAAGGCTTCTGTTTCAACGGTCATTATAATAACCCATCTATCCATAAGACGTACAACTGCTTTTCCAGTTTCCGCCGATTCTTAATATTATTTTATCTTTGCTAAATCTAATCCTTTCTCCATTTCATATAAAACCTGTTCGTCGGTTTCTTTTTCCATGGCTTCATTAATCGCTTTTACCGCTTCTTCTGTGCCTATTTTTCCTAATGTCCAGGCAGCTGTACCGCGAATAACCGGACGAGGGTCCTTTCGCAAAAGTTCTTTTAAATCTTCAATGGCAGTTTCGTCTTTAAAATGACCGAGGGCAATAAGTGCATTCCGCTGAATGGGCTTCTTCCCTCGCCAGGAGCCGGCCATATAGCCAAACTTCTCTTTAAACTCCCGGTTGGAAATACGCAATAACGGCTTTAATTTTGGCTTGGCCGCTTCCGGGTCCGGTTCAAACTCTTTATGAATATGAAAATCGATTCCTTTATTTTTTGGACAAACTTGCTGACACGTATCACATCCATACAGTCTGTTTCCAATTTTTCCGCGAAACTCCTCAGGCATAAAATCCTTCGTTTGCGTTAGGAAAGAAATACATCGCTGGGCATTAATCTGCCCTCCCTTAGGCCCGCCGTGATCAATAAGTGCTCCGGTCGGACAAGCTTCTATACATTTACGGCAATCTCCGCAGCTATCTTCCACCGGTTCATCGGGAATAAAAGGAATATTGGTCAACATTTCTCCTAAATATACGAAAGAACCGAATTCCTTTGTAATGATGGCACAGTTTTTTCCGCTGTAGCCAATACCGGCCCGTTCGGCTACCGCCCGATCCGATAATTCCCCTGTATCGACCATAATCTTTGTGACAGCATCCGGAACTCTTTTTTTAATAAAGCTGTCCAATTTTTCCAACCGGTCTTGCAGCACGAGGTGGTAATCCATTCCCCAAGACGCGCGGGCAAATATCCCCCTCCGATCAGCCTTTGTTCCTTTTGGCGCATTTTTCATTCTTGACGGATAAGCGAGTGCAATGGAAATAATCGATTGGGCTTCCGGCAGCAACCGTTGCGGTTCAGTCCGTTCTTCAATGGAGCCCTTCTCAAAACCGGATTGATAATTCAGTTCCTGCTGACGCCGCAGCCGCTCCCTTAATTCACCAAATACATCTGCCGATGCAAAACCGATTTTATCAATGCCTATTTCCTTCGCATATTCCTTTATTTCATCCTTCAATTTATCGATTTGCAAAAGAACCCCTCCTTTCTAATTTTGTCTAATTACTTTTAACGTCCGCATCCGGTTCAATACCCCGGCAATTTCATGTTTACGCGGCCGGGCAAGATCACCGGGATGTTTATCCCCGTTCAACACTGCAAATCCTAGACCGTCTTTATCCATTTTCCTTTCAATTTCAGCAAGGAGTTCCGTCAACGTTTTGCCTTCTAAACTGTTCGTCCGTTCCAGATATTGGATAATTTCAGCAATCATTCTCGTTTGGGACAGGTCGACTAACTGTTCCAATGCATCGAAAACAATTTCTGTTTTTCCCATGATGATTGTATAAAGTTCCTTCCCCTGAGTTTTATGACGCTTTCCCTTTTTTGTCTGCAGCGAGGAAGGATGGAACTGACGATGAGTTACGATGCCAAAATCTCTTGAAAACGTTTCTGTTGGTGCTGGATATTTGCGGTTAATTTCCCTTACCTTTTCGGTAACCACTTTTGGCTTATATTCATCCATCATAATGACCGTATCGGCTACGGAAAAATAATCTCCAGAACCGCCCATGACCAATACAGCAGAAATATCAAATTTATCCCGCAGCGCGACAATCTTGTCAATAAATGGAGTAATTGGCTCCTTTTCTTCGCTGACCAATTCCCGCATCCGAACATCCCGAATCATAAAATTCGTTGCGCTCGTATCCTCGTCTATTAATAATACCGTTGCTCCAGTCTCTACTGCTTCAATCACATTGGCTGCTTGGGAGGTGCTGCCGCTGGCATTTTCGGTAGAAAAAAATGTCGTATCGATTCGACGGGGAAGACGGTTAATAAAAGGAGAAATGTTTACCCCTTGAATACTCCTGCCGTCTTCGGCACGAATTTTTACAGCGTCCGGATCCGTAATAACAAATTCCCTTCCATCCCCTTCTGCATGAAAATATACCCCTCGCTCGATTGCTTTTAACAAAGTACTTTTTCCGTGATATCCGCCACCTACAATTAGCGTAATCCCGCGGGGGATAGCCATCCCTTTTATCGGCTTTTCCCGATGGGGCACCGTTAATTCCACTTCCAGCTCTCTTGGACTTTGAAAAGGAAGGGCGTTTTTTAAAGGGAGATTGCTAATGCCGCTTTCCCGGGGCAAAATCGAACCATTGGCAATAAAGGCAATCCACTGGTTTCTTTTCAGTTCTTCACGAATGGCGGCTTGCTGGTCAGCAAGGCAAACAGCACTTTGTATCGTTTCTGAGGAAATTCGAAAGACAGAACGGTTTAAGATGTGAGGAATACGGCTGGCAAATAGTAGTGTTGCCTCCTTCGCATTGATTCTCCGTCCGTTTGCCGGCAATCCGACGGACATACAAACGGTTACCGTTCGATCATTCATCATAACTGCCGTTCTCTCTAATATTTCCTGCCCTGGTTTGTCAAAGAAAATTTTTCCGCTATGTCCGCTCCCTCGCGGTCTATTGTCCAGCTCTGATACTGCTTTGCCAACGGCACGGGCAATGCAATCCTCAACGGCTGTTTTTTCATGCCGCAATTTTAACCACTCTGCTTGAATCGGAAGGAGACGGACTGGTATTTCCAGGCGGATCTTCGACGGAGTTGCAAAGGGATCTCCTTGAACATAATCAATATATAAAGTAAATTTATCGCCTTCATAACGGCCTTGGATGCTTTTATAAGCTTTATATCCTTTTTGATGCAGCAGTTTTAACTGTTCGACCAGCTTTTTCATCTTAATCCCTCTTCTTTTCTCTGATACTCCCAGTCTACAATGGGGAAAAGCAGAATTTCAAGTTAAGAAGAAATATTTCAGTGCTATAAAAAATAAAAAACGCAACGCTTCGTAGCCATTTCTACGAAACACTGCGTTGGACACTATGTATGGAGCGGGTGAAGGGAATCGAACCCTCGACAACAGCTTGGAAGGCTGTGGTTTTACCACTAAACTACACCCGCATGTTATAAAAATATTTAATTTTGAATTTGTTTACGCCCGTGTCATGCCTCTGCAGCTACTTAGCCTGCTCAGAGACGGTTTTACGCTTCGAGGCAACTCGTAGCCTATTCGGCAGAAGCATTGCTCGTGGCTGTGGTTTTACCACTAAACTACACCCGCATATTATAAAAATATTTAATTTTGAATTTGTTTACGCCCGTGTCATGCCTCTGCAGCTACTTAGCCTAATCGTAGATGGTCTTACGCTTCGAGGCAACTCGCAGCCTATTCGGCAGAAGCATTGCTCGTGGCTGTGGTTTTACCACTAAACTACACCCGCACATGCGTTATATTTTGTGGACAAAAAGTATTATATCAAGGTTCCGATTACAAATCAACCATTTTTTTGACAGAATCGGACAATATTCCTCAATTTCCTATATTATAATATTAATGAAGTGGTTATTACTTGCCAGTTTCATAAATTTCAATGGAGAGTTTCAGTCTGTTATGGTACACTGGAAGTGTTTAGGGAGGGAGAAAAATGTCTTTATATCCAATTATTTTAAGCCAATCTACATTTAAACATAAAGACAGCCTAAAATACCCTTTTGAGGAAAGGGGATTACAATTCGGCGATGGAATCTATGAAGTGATTCGGATTTATCATGGAAACTACTATTTGTTCCAGGAACATGTAGACCGGCTTTACCGCTCGGCAGAGGCGATCAAACTGAACATTCCATTTGAAAAAGAAGAACTTTCCCGGCTTTTACTAGAATTGATAAAACGAAACAAAATGACGAGCGACGGAAAATTGTATTTGCAAGTAACGAGGGGGTCAGCACCTCGGGATCATGTGTTTCCTAAAGGAGTTACTGCAAATCTGTATGCCTATATTGAAGATTTGCCTCGTAATCTCGAAGCATTGGAAAACGGAGTCAAAACAATTAGTATAAGAGATTCCCGCTGGGAAAACTGTTATATTAAAAGTTTAAATCTGCTGCCGAACGTGCTTGCGAAACAAGAGGCCAGTGAACAAGGCTGTTATGAAGCAGTTTTGCATAAAGATGGTGTCGTTACCGAATGCAGCTCATCCAATATTTACTTAGTAAAAGACGGAAAAATTTATACCCACCCTGCAACAAAAAATATTTTACACGGCTGCGTGCGGATGGCCGTAGAAAAATTTGCAAAAGACTTAAACATTCCATTTATCGAAGAAAGCTTTACATTGGATGATATTCCATCTGCTGATGAAATGTTCTTATCGAGCAGCACTTCAGAAATTACCCCGGTCATCCAAGTGGACGATATCGTTATTGCTGACGGAAAACCGGGCGAAATAACCGAAAAGCTGCAAGAAGCCTATGTGAAAGACGCAAAAATTGAAGAAACAAAAACGAAACAAATGATGTAATCATTCGCTCCGCATGCATAATGACATGCGGAGCTTTTCGTTTTCCTGCCATAGAAGATATTAATTCGCAGCATCCGGGATTTTTATAAATACATTCTTTATATCCTGAATTAACTGTTCACTCGTATATTCTCCGTTTCCCGCTGCATATGTATTAAGACTCCCATAAAGTAGTTTCAGTATAGCTTTCGCTTCCCCTTCCGACAGCTGATTGATCGCTCTGAACATTTCTTCCAATCCCTGCATCTTATCCATTATCTACCACCCCGTCTTTTTCTTTTACAATCTCAACTTTCGCAGTCGAAAAACACTAGTAAACACTTGATATGACTGAAAGAATTCACAACATTATATCTAAAAATGAACAAAAAAACATCCCTTTTTGGTAAAATATAGTCA
>NZ_BMEV01000029.1 GCF_014637175.1 Compostibacillus humi
CGGGTACAAAGTACTTGGAATGACTACGATCGGAAAAAGTGCAAAAAAATGCGTTATGTATTTTACAAGGACAGTGGGAAATTATCTGATAAGGATCGATGGTACTTGAACAGATATTGTCAGATGTCGGAAGAATTAAGAGCAGCCTATCAATTAAAAGAAAAGTACTGTAAATGGTTCCAACAAGCAAAACAGAATGGTCTTGAGAAAATCCAAGAAACAAAAAAAGGTTTATATCGCTTTTATGAGTTGGTGGAAGAATCAGGAATACCAGAATTTAAAAGAAATATTCAGACCTTAAAGAACTGGCAAACAGAAATATTAAACAGCTTTGTATATGGATATTCAAATGGATTTTTAGAAGGGATTAATAATCACACGAAAGTCATGAAACGGAATGCGTTTGGATTTAGAAACTTTAGACGTTCCCGTGCACGAATATTACTATCGCACAAGTATAAAGAAATTGGAGTTCATGTGGGTTAGGAAGACAGTTTCCTTTTACTCCTCTTCCTTTATTGGTGAAATTTATTTCACCAATAAAGGAAGAGGCCACCAAGCGCAAGCGCGGTAGCCTAAACCCCAACAATTGACATAGAACCTATGATTAGAACTTCATCTTGATGATTATATCGATAGCCAGGAAACAAAGAAAATTGTTGGGGAAACGGACGGACATGGCCGATGGTTTGCTTGGGAATTGTAATGATTCAACTAAATTTGTCATTTTTCTAGAGTAATAGAAAGGATGCAGCAGATGATACGGATTATAGAAGCAACAGAAAAACATGTTCAAGGAATTTCCGATGTTTGCACGATTGCCAATTGGACAACGTATAAAGACATATATTCAACCCGTTATATTGAAAAAGTAATTAAAGAGTTTTATCAGCCGGACAGAATTTTAAAAGAAGTGACTGTTAAGGACAGAAGCTGGGGCGGATACTTTGTTGCTGTGGAGAATGACGAGGTTCTCGGAGCTGCCGGCGGCGGCATGATTAGCGAAAAAGCAGGAGAGATTTATGTGCTCTATATCCATCCAAGCCGGAGAAATGAAGGAATTGGCACGAAACTATTTGAAGCGGTAACGAACCAGCAAAAGGAACAATTTCACGCAGCCGAACAGTGGGTATCCGTTGCGAAGGGGAACGAGAGGGGGATCCCGTTTTATGAAGCGAAAGGATTTCAGTTCCAATATGAGGAAATAGATGAAGGAAGTACCGAGGAAGAAAAATATATTTCTTTAAGATATTATCGGAAAATTTAGATAACAACTAAAAATGCGGGTGTTGCAGAATGGAAGTGCGTTTAAGAAATAACAGAAAGGTTTTCATTCGGGAATATGAAGATAGGGATTTTCATTTAATACAAGCATTAAATAAGAGGGAAGGGTGGACAAATTTAGCGGTAAATAGCGAACGTACTAAGATTGCCTGGGAACATTCGAATGTTGCCATTGTTGCCGAGACAGAAAATGACGAAATCGCTGGGTTTATTCGCGGTTTGACAGATACGGCAATAAGCATATACATATGCGAATTGTTAATAGATAAAAAATTTCGGGGACAGGGACTGGGGGAAACATTGCTTTGTTATGTTCAGCAATTATATCCAAATGCAAGAATTGATCTTTTAGCAACCCGTATATCCCGTTCATTTTATGAGAAATTAGGATTCAGACATTTTGCTGGATTTAGAAGAACAAAAGGATAAAAAGCCGTTTATGGCCTTAAAAACTAAAGGCTAAAACGGCTTTGAAACTTGAAAAATGCTGATACTTTCATAAAAAGTTCAGCTTGCTCGAGCACTCCTTAGTTTTGGCTATCTTCATTTCTGTTTAACAAGCTGTTTAATAACTCTCGGATTTTTTCTATTAATGATTGTTTTGCATCTTCCGCAAAATCTACTTCCTGAATCGTCTCAATCATTGTTTCCATCCATATTTGCGCGCCTTCTTTACGAACATGAAAGGGATGGCTCTTGTTTACCCGATCCGTATCTTCATTTTCCGAAGCGGTATTTGCCAATTTGGCTAGAAATTGCCGCTGTCTTTCCTTTAACCGTTCAACATCTACATTTTTTTCCGAAAAAAGATGAATAAAATAAGGTTTTTTAGTTAATTTATCGTAAAACCGTTCAACGAGCTCATTGATCGTTTCTTGCGTAACGAGTTGCGCCAATGGAAATTCCTCCTTAACGAATATAATCACTATCAGTATAGCAAAAAGTCGATACGATTCGTTTCAGTTCACAATTATGTAAAGAAATTTATGACCATTAAATGAAACCCATGTCAAAATCGAAGCAGCATGAAGGATTGTAATGTAATTGAGGAGAAGGAGGAAATATTATTAGGAACATATGTAAAATATGAACGGAAGGGAGAAGTTTTTTCACAGCGACCTGTATAAAAAAGTTTTAATTAGTTTACATAATATATATTATCGGAAGTAATAGGGAAAGAGACAATAACTGTCTCAAAACTTAAGTTTACTCATGATAGTGAGATAAAATTAAAAAATTGGAAAGCAGCCTGTTTAGCTGCTTTCATTCCATTCGTATCTTTTTAAAGGTTCTTTTGCCGGACCGTTAATCACTTCGCCGGTAATGGAAAATCGTGATCCGTGGCATGGACAATCCCAAGTGCGGTCGCCGGAATTCCATTCTACTTCACATCCTAAGTGGGTACACGTTGTATCAACTGCGTAAAGTTGATTATTTTTTCCTTTGTATATTCCGGTCCGCTTGCCGTTTATTCTTGTAATTACTGCATCATCATGTTGTAAATGTTTCAGCTTGTCATCAGAAAAATCCAATTTCCCTTTAATTAAATGTTTGGCAACGTCGGCATTAATTTGTATAAATTTCTTCACATCCGGATCTGCGTGGAATCGTGCCGGTGAATACAATTCGCTGTAAGCGCTTTCTTTGTTCAATATAATATCTGCGCATATTTTAGCAGCAATCGTTCCGTTCGTCATTCCCCATTTCCGATAACCGGTGGCGACAAGAACATGCTCTTCCGATTCTGTAATCGGTCCGATATATGGAATTTTGTCAATCGTCGTATAGTCTTGGGCGGACCACCGGTAAACGATTTCTTTTGCAGAAAAATGTTTTTCGACAAATTGTTTCAAGTTTTCGTAATGTTCCAATGTAGATTTTCCCTGACCGGTTTTATGGTTTTCTCCGCCGACAAGCCATAAATTCTCTCCGTTTATCGACGCATGCCGGATGGATCTCGTTGGCGATTCCGCACTAATGTACATGCCTCCAGGATATTCCTTATCCGTTTTAAAACCGATCAAGTAAGACCGTTCCGGATACATTCTGGCAAAATAAAAACTTTGTTTATCATAAAAAGGAAAATGGGATGCACTAATAATGTATTTGCTGATAATTCTTTTGCCGTCTTCAGTAATGACTGCAGGATGTTTATTGTATTCAATATCTTTTGCAGCTGTATTTTCGTAAAGCCGCACTCCGTTCTCCACACATTTCTCCACTAATGTCTTTAAATATTTCAGCGGGTGAAATTGGGCTTGATTTTTCATAATTAAGGCGGATTTCACTGGTATTGGCAGCTTGATGCTGTCCGTTAATTCACCCTTGATGTTTAACTGTTCGTATGCTTGCATTTCTGTTTCCAATTTTTGCTGATACTCTTCAGAGTTAGTGAAAATATATGCATCCTCTTCTTTAAAATCACAATCTATTTGATGCTCTTTTATAATGCTATGAATCAACTCCTTCGCTTCCACCGCGGCTTCATAGTATTTTCTTGCTTTTTCCTCGTCAAAATGCTGGATTAGTTCGTCATAAATTAAATCATGCTGGGCAGTAATTTTTGCGGTCGTATGCCCGGTAGTTCCGGTTAATATTTTTCCAGCTTCGATCAGGACGACGTTTATTTTTTCTTTCGATAATAAGTAGGCTGCGGTAATCCCGGTAATCCCGCCGCCGACAATCACAACGTCTGTTTTCATATTATCTTCGAGCTTGGGGAATTCCGGAAGTTTTACCGTATTAAGCCACAAACTCTCCGGTTCATCTGGTAATTGTAACAGAGTCAACACAAGTCCCTCCTTTTATTTCATTTTGACCTGTTACAGTAGAATTATGTAAATAAAAAAGCCATGTACGAGACATGACTTTTCTTTTTACCCATGGAAGAATTTGCGGTTAAGCTCAATGTATTCGATTTCCTCTTCTGGAACTTCATCTTCAATGTATATCGCTTGAACAGGACAAACTGCTTCACATGCACCACAGTCAATACAGATGTCCGGATCGATATAAAACATATCCTCTCCTTCTTCTATACAATCAACGGGACAAACTTCCACGCATTCTGCAGCTTTTTCTGTTTTACAAGGCGATGTAATTACAAAAGCCACCGTTATCTCCTCCTACTTATATATGTAAATCCATTACCATTTTAGTATAACTCAACTTTTAAGAAAAATAAAAGAATCATCTATACATCAAAATTTTCATAAGATGAATACAAAAGCATGTAAAGGAGGAATTGTATGGAAGTCCTCGTTCGTCCGGGTGATTCCTTTTGGTATTATAGTCAAGTTTTCTCCATGCCGTTGCCGTTAATAGAGGATTCGAATCCTGACATTGATCCCCTTCGGTTGATTGCTGGTACGCCAGTGCAAATACCCGGCTATATTACAGAAACATATGTTGTTCAGCCGAATGACTCCTTCTGGTCAATTGCCAACCGCTATCAGTCTACCGTTGAACAAGTGCAATTGCTAAATCCGAATATTCTTCCGAATCAGTTGCAAATCGGTCAAACGATTACTGTGCCAATCCGGGTCAGCCAATTCGTCGTTGATGACCCCGGCCAATATACATATGAAAAAATGCAGCAAGACTTGAATCAGCTCCTCACCATTTACCCCTTTCTCCGGCGGGAACAGATCGGCCAGTCTGTCTTAGGGAAGGATATTGATGAAATCCAAATTGGCAGAGGACAGAAAACGGTTCATGTTAACGGTTCCTTCCATGCCAATGAATGGATTACAACTCCTGTATTAATGCGGTTTATAAACGAATATGCATTATCTTTAACGAACGGGCGTCCTGTCCGGGGACTCTTTCTTCTCCCCTTTTATCAAACAGTAAACTTGTCCGTCGTTCCGATGGTAAATCCTGACGGAGTCAATCTCGTCATTCAAGGTGCAGATGCGGCTGGTGACAGAAAAGAAGAAGTATTAGCCATTAACAGTCAGCAGGCAGATTTTTCCCAGTGGAAAGCAAATATCCGTGGAGTTGATTTAAATAATCAATATCCAGCCCTATGGGAAGTGGAAGCAGAAAGAAAACCGACCTCTCCTGCGCCAAGGGATTTTCCTGGAACATCTCCCCTAACAGAACCTGAAGCCATTGCCATGGCTGATTTGGCAAAAACCCGTAATTTTGCTCGTATGAGCGCCCTTCATACACAAGGGAAAGTGATTTATTGGGGATTTCAAAATCTGGAGCCGCCGGAAGCAGAACAATTGGCAAATGAATTCAGCAGAGTATCCGGGTTTACGCCAATCCGTTTCATCGACAGTTACGCCGGATATAAAGATTGGTTTATTCAGGAGTTTCGCAGACCGGGTTTTACGATTGAACTAGGCTTAGGGACAAATCCGCTGCCGGTTGAACAATTTCCGGAAATGTATGAAGAAACGTTAGGAATCCTTCTGGCAAATTTGTATATGCCATAAAAATAACAGGGGCTTGTCCCCTGTTATTTCACTTCTTTAAAATATTCTTTGCGGAATCCGCCAATCCGATTGCTGTTGTCAATAATAAAGTAAAACTCGTCCGTTTCATTTTTTACATCATAAATCTTTCCGGGCGTTAATTTTCTGTTTACGATAAATTTTTTCGCATCGGCATGGACACATTCAATTTGTTTTATCGTATCCCGTTTTTCCCAATTTAAATGAATCATGTTCTCACCCCGCTTATTGAAATAAATATAAATATTCGCCGTACCCCTTCTCTTCCATTTCTTCCACAGGGATAAATTTCAAAGCGGCAGAATTGATGCAATATCGCAAGCCGCCCTTATCTTTCGGACCGTCAGGAAAAACATGTCCAAGATGGGCGTCCGACAGTTTGCTGCGGATTTCTGTCCGAATCATTCCATGGGAAGTATCCAGCTTTTCTTCTAAAAAGTACGGGTCTACCGGCTTTGTAAAGCTTGGCCAGCCGCATCCGGCATCATACTGGTCCTTAGAAGAAAATAACACATCACCGGTAATGATATCAACATAAATTCCTTCCCTCTCATTGTTCCAATATTCATTTTGGAATGGCGGTTCTGTGCCATTTTCCTGTGTAACATGATATTGCATCGGGGTTAGTTTTTTCTTCAATGTATTTTTGTCCATTTGCTTGGACCACGTTTTCTTAATAAAGTCCTCTCTTCCCGACCCTTTCTTATACATCCGGTAATGATAGGAATTTTTCTTATAATAGTGTTGATGTTCTTCTTCGGCAGGATAAAAGGTGGAAGCTGGCAAAATTTCGGTTACGATTGGCTTTGAAAATTTACCGCTTCGTTCCAATTCTTTTTTTGACTGCTCTGCAATTTGCCGCTGTTTTTCATTATGATAAAAGATTGCTGTTTTGTATGATTCGCCCCGATCATGAAACTGCCCGCCCGGGTCCGTCGGATCAATTTGCTGCCAAAAGGTTTCTACTAATTTTTCATAGGGCATCACTTGAGGGTTAAAGGTGATTTGTACAGCCTCTACATGACCTGTTGTATTGGAACAGACTTGTTCATACGTTGGATTTTCTACATGACCTCCGGTATAGCCGGAAACAATTTGGATCACACCAGGTCGTTCATCGAAGGGTTCCACCATACACCAAAAACACCCGCCGGCAAAAGTTGCCAGTTCTTTTTTCGAATTCATCCATATCCCTCCTATGCCTTTATGATTTCTATTTTTCTTATTTTCATGTGAAAAATCAACTGCTTTGCTTTCGATTAGATAAATAATTTCGGTTTGGACACTCCGGTTCTTTGCCGGGAAGTTGTCTGTTCCGTTTCCTTCACTTTATGTTCCGCTTTCTCTTTTTTTTCCTCTTCCTCTCCTCCGTCCATCGCCTGGATTTCTTTAAATGCTTTCATCATCCGATACATTGCCGGAAGATTTTTCACCATTGGTCCGTATTCTTGGATAATTGGTGCTGTCGTTTGTACCACATTTAATATTTGCTGAACGTTCGTTAATGTTTTGGACAGGCCGGTTATTCCTTTGTCAGCAATATTCGTAAGGGAATTTGTCCGTGCAGCCGGCACAGAACGATGCGGAAACGGGTGTCTTGGCGCTCCTAAGCGGAAGGGATGTCTATTTCTGTTCATTCGTGCTGGATACATTCCTGGTCCTTGTTGTAAAAACATCATCTCTCTCCCCTTTATTTCAATACTAAACATCTAACTTATCATACGCTTCCATTAGGCAATTGGTGTAGGCGATACAATGGAACTTCCCTCCTAGTGTGGAGGTATGAGATGCAGAAAATGTTTAGCTTTTGCATATATTTCCTGGGCAAGCGCAGAAATCTACAATTATCTGCAATTTCCTCCTGTTTTTGGCGAATTTTGCCGATAGCAATAATCCAATTTGAACAGGAACATTTGTTCTGGTATACTGTTGGAGAGGTGAGGATAAAATGCCAAAGGATCGGGGAGCGATAAAATGGACTTCCTTAATGCTGCCGGAACATGTGGAATTGCTGCAGCAAATATGGAAAGATGACAAGACGGAAAAGCCGACACTTGACCCGCAGCAGCTGGAGGAAATGGAATATGAACTCAATCAGGCATACCAGCAGAAACAACCCATCCAAATTACGGTATATACCGCCGGGAAAAAGCAATCGTATAAAGGTGTAATGACGAAATGGAAAAAAGAAAAAGGAACGATTTTGCTCCAAAGCGAGGGCCAAAAAGTGGAAATTCCTATTTCAAGCATTATTGCGGCTGCTGCGGATTATGATAAATGAAAATAGCTGCAATTCGTGAATGATTGCGAATTGCAGCTATTGGTTTCTATATTTATTCCACAGTTCGTCAAAGGTCGCCAGCGCATTCGCGAATGGGCTGTTCCATTCCAAATAGCTGCTGATTTCATCATAATCCCGGGAATGTTGCGGAAAGTCATGATCGTGAAAGGCCCAGTCAGCCAGGCGGCTTTCATCATCCGGCTTATTTTTTCCTCTGAATGTTAATAAAAACTGATAAAAGGATCGGCTCATCGGTTTCACCAATATTAAATCGTTTCTTCCCGCATAAATTCTTCATGTTTCCGCAGCTTTCTCCGATAAATGACCTTCGACAATTGTAAACTGACTTCATAAATAATAATCATCGGAATCGAGACGAGAATCGGCGTAATAAAATCTGGCGGCGTAATGATCGTGCTGATTACTACCAATATGAAGTAGGCATATTTCCTTGTCTTTTTCATAAAATCCGGTGTTAAAACTCCTAAACTCGTTAAGAACATGACAACAATCGGCATTTCAAATAAAAGCGCGATTGGGATTGTCACACGGAATAAAAAGCCGAAATATTTGTCAAGGGTAAACATGACATTAAACATCCCGTTATTCAGCGTTAAGAGAAATGGAATAATAAACTGGGTAAAGAGGAAATAGCCAAATACTAATCCGGCAATAAATAAAATGAAAATAGCCGGGATAAAGGATACGGAGACCCGTCTTTCCTTTGGAGTGAGGCCGGGTTTAATAAACGCCCAAATTTGATATGCCAAAATAGGGATTGTTCCGCTGACGGCAATTAAACCGGCCATGGCAAAATATAGCCATATAATTTCACCCGGACCAATGGCTGTTAGTTTGAAACCTAAATCTTTCGCAAAAAATGCGTATATATCTTCAATAAATATAAATCCGACAATAAAAAAAGCGAAAAAGAATACGGCGGTAACGATAATGCGATTCCGCAATTCGGATAAATGGCCAACGACATCCATTTCTTTTTCGTCATGCTGATTTAATTTTTCTTTCGCCATCTTCATCCACTCCCTGCATGAGCATAAAAGAAGATGTAAGGAACACGCCCTACACCTCCATACAATTAATTATTTTTCTTTTCCTCTGAGTCAGAAGCAATTCCTTGGGCTGCTTTTTTAAATTCCTTCAAGGATGAGCCAAAGGCTTTTCCGATTTCCGGTAATTTGGAAGGGCCAAAAATTACCAAAGCAATAATAAGAATTAATATTAACCCAGGTATACCGATACTCATTTGTAAAATCACTCCGAAATGTTATTTGCTGTTTTTGTCTGTGATTATTGCTTTCGCTTCATCTATTTCGTCTTTTGCATCACTCGTCAAATCATTTGCGGACTTTTTAAATTCCCGTAACGTTTGACCAAAGGCTTTTCCGATTTCCGGCAATTTTTTTGGTCCAAAAACGACCAAGGCGATAATCAGAATTAATATTAAACCAGGAACACCAATCCCTGCTAGTCCCATACGTACACCTTCTTATCGTAATTAGTATAGTTTTATACTTTCATATTACCATGCAACGCGGGAAGGAAACAAGCCATATTCCTTATCTCCGGTCGTATTGCAAAAAATAGTAATCATACGGATTTTTCTCGTTCCTCTCCCCTTTTGTTTTCGAAGTTAATCTCCATTCCTCTTCGGAAAAGTGAGGGAAAAAGGTGTCGCCTTCAAATGTTTCATCGATAAACGTAATGTACATCCGGTCTGCCAGCGGCAAGGCTTGAGCAAAAATCTCCCCGCCGCCAATGACAAAGATCTCTTCCTCCGGATTTTTTTCATTCCAGTTGACGAGCTCCTGGAGATTTTCAATCACCTCAACCCCTTCCGGAAGATCCGGATTGGAACGGCTTAACACGACATTCCGGCGATTCGGCAGCGGTTTGCCGATGGAAAGAAAGGTTTTTCTGCCCATGACAATCGTATTTCCCGTTGTTTTCTCTTTAAAAAACTTCAAATCCTTTGGCAAATGCCAAGGCAAATCATTTTTATTTCCGATAACCCGATTACGGTCCATGGCAACGATTAAAGATATCACGTTATTTCCTCCTAAACAGCGATTGGTGCTTTAATAGCCGGGTGTGGATGATAATTGGCAATTTTTATATCGTCGATATCAAAATCAAATATCGATTTTTTGCCCTCGTTTATTTCCAATGTTGGGAAAGGACGGATTTCCCTTTCTAGCTGAAGTTTCACCTGTTCCACGTGATTTGAATAAATATGGGCATCACCTAAAGTGTGGACAAATTCGCCTACATCCAAACCGCATTCATGGGCAATTAAATGGGTGAGCAACGCATAGCTGGCAATGTTAAACGGCACGCCCAAAAAAACATCTCCGCTGCGCTGGTATAATTGACAGGACAGTTTCCCGTCGGCTACATAAAACTGAAAAAGGGTATGACAAGGCGGGAGAGCCATGTTCGGAATATCTTCCGGATTCCAGGCCGAAACAATATGTCTTCTGGAATCAGGGTTATTTTTAATAGAATCAATGACATTTTTCAGCTGGTCAATCGTATCGTTTTGGGAAGTTTTCCACGCCCGCCATTGTTTGCCGTAAACAGATCCGAGATCGCCATATTTTTCCGCAAAGTCATCGTCGTGCAAAATTTTTTCTTTAAACAGTTGCATTTGTTCATCATAACGATTTTTAAATTCCGGGTCTGTCAGACTTCTTCTGCCAAAATCTGTCATATCCGGACCATCATATTCATCGCTCTTAATCCATTTTTCAAAAGCCCATTCATTCCATATATTATTGTTATGCTGCAATAAATAGCGGATATTTGTGTCCCCTTTGATAAACCATAGCAATTCGGTTGCTACTAAACGAAAAGCTACCTTTTTTGTCGTGAGCAGCGGGAACCCTTCTTTTAAATTAAACCGCATTTGATAGCCAAAAATGGAATACGTACCTGTGTTTGTACGGTCATCTTTTTTATGTCCATTCTTTAAAATATGTGAACAAAGCTGTAAATATGCTTCTTCTCCGTATAGCATCTTTCCAATTCCTCCAATTTCTAAGAAAACAAAATATGTTAAATTTGTGTTGCATTTATTGTAACACAACCGTAAAGCATAGAAGACATATTTTAACATAAATTTGATAAAAATAGATTGGCAGAATGGGAGGACATTTTGATGATAGAAGGAAGTGTGCAAGAGATAGTAACACGCTCTGCTCTTTATAGTATCGTCCTGAGCCAACCTTTTTTAGTTGCTGCCGGAGTTTACCCGCAATTGGAAAAAGCGATAGTTCAAGAAAATAATCCATTACAGTACGGCGAACACGGGGAAGCTGTCCGTTTATTGCAGACGAAATTAAGCCAGCTCTCCTATCTCCATGAAGATGATATAGATGGCAGCTATGATATATTGACGGAATACGCAGTGAAAAAGTTTCAAGGTGACCATCATATTGATATGACCGGATACGTAGACGCAAAAACGTTACATAAATTGATTGAACTGGATAAAGAAAAAAAGATTAAAAAGCTGGAGCAGCTCAGTGAAACGATTGCTCCGGGAACGGTAAGCGACGAAGTAAAAGCAGTACAAGAAACGTTGCAGGATTTCGGATATTACAATGGAGAAATTGACGGCATTTACGGCCCGCGAACAAAAAAAGCATTGGAAATGGCTGAGAAAATCCACGATTTAGAATTAGTAGATGAAATTGCTCCATCCTCATTAACGGTCCTATACGAAACAGAGACAGAAACGGTTGATTCCGTTGAGCAAAAGGCAGCAGAAACGGAAACGAATGTAAAGGAAATTAAAACGGTACCTGTTCAAACCGGAAATGCGAACGTCATTGAATCAGCAAAATCGCTAATTGGCACTCCCTACGTCTGGGGAGGAACAACTCCGTCCGGTTTTGATTGCAGCGGGTTTGTCCAATACATTTTTCAGGCCCACGGCTATACAATTCCCCGCACAGTTAATGAAATTTGGAATTTTACCCAGCCGATAGAAAAACCGTCCATAGGCGACCTTGTTTTTTTCCAGACGTATACGAACGGACCTTCCCATTTAGGAATTTATCTCGGAAATGGAGACTTTATTCATGCCGGAGTTAACAATGGGGTAACAATCAGCAATTTAAGCGAATCTTATTGGCAGGAGCGTTATTTAGGCGCAAAAAGAATAAATCAGTAAAAGTGCAAACAAACTTGTTTGCACTTTTGCGATAAGTTTAAAACAGACCGGTAATTTTCCCGCTGTTTTCCACATTCATATTTAATGCTGCCGGCTTTTTAGGCAATCCCGGCATCGTCATGACATCGCCCGTAAGGACAACGATAAAGCCTGCTCCGACAGACGGTTTGAGTTCCCGGATGTGAATCATAAAGTTTTCTGGGCGGCCAATCTTTTTCGGGTCATCCGACAGAGAATATTGGGTTTTCGCCATGCATACCGGAAGATTGCCCCAGCCTTGTTTTTCGTAATATGCGATTTGCTGCTGTGCTTTGGGCGAAAGTTCGATATCTTTCGCACCGTAGACAATTTGGGCAATTTTGCGGATTTTTGCTTCTAACGAATCTTCTAATTCATATATCGGCTGGAAAGTTTGGGGAGAAGCTGCTTTTTCCACAACTTTTTTCGCAAGCAAAATTCCTCCCTCTCCTCCTTTCCCCCATACATCCGTCAGAGCCACGTCAATATCCTGTTCAAGACACCATCTCTCCACCCATTCAAGCTCCTGTTCCGTGTCTGTCGGAAACTTATTAATTGCTACAACGAAAGGCAGTCCGAAATGCTTAATCGTTTCGATATGTTTCTGTAAATTTTTTACTCCTTCTTTCAGGGCTTCGAGATTTTCTTCTTTTAATGCATCTTTCGGTACACCGCCGTGCATTTTTAACGCGCGGATTGTCGCGACAATTACTACTGCGTCAGTTCGGATTTTGCCGATTCGGGATTTAATGTCGAGAAATTTTTCTGCACCTAAATCCGCGCCAAATCCGGCTTCCGTCACAACATAATCGGCAAGTTTCTGCGCTGTTTTTGTTGCCATAATACTGTTGCATCCGTGGGCAATATTCGCAAACGGTCCGCCGTGGATAATGGCAGGCGTATTTTCCGTCGTCTGCACCAGATTCGGTTTTATCGCATCCTTTAATAATAGGGTAAGCGCCCCTTCTACCTCCAGATCCCGAACTTGGACAGGCTGTTCGTCGTACGTATAGCCGATGACAATGTTGGAAAGCCGTTCTTTTAAATCTTCCAAGTCTTTTGCTAAACAAAGTATCGCCATAATTTCCGATGCTACGGTTATCTGAAAATGATCTTCTCTAGGGCTCCCTTGTTTCGGCCCGCCAAGACCGACGATGATATTCCGCAAGCTGCGGTCATTCATATCCATAACCCGTTTCCATTCAATTCTTCGCGGATCAATGTTTAACGCATTTCCTTGATGAATATGATTATCGATAATGGCAGCCAATAAATTGTTCGCTGCGGTTATCGCATGTAAATCCCCGGTAAAATGCAAATTAATCTCTTCCATCGGCAAAACTTGAGAATAGCCGCCGCCGGCCGCTCCTCCTTTTATTCCCATAACCGGCCCCAGGGACGGTTCCCGTAAAGCAATGATTGCCTTTTTGCCAATTTTGTTTAATGCTTGTCCTAAACCGACGGCAACGGTAGACTTTCCTTCTCCCGCTGGGGTCGGATTAATGGAAGTGACGAGAATAACCTTGCCGTCCGGCTTATCTTCCAATTTTTGCAGCAGCCGGTCAGATATTTTTGCTTTCGTACGACCAAATGGTTCCCAATCTTCTTCCGCTAACTCCAATTGTTCAGCAATTTGCTCAATTGGTTTTAGCGTTGCTTGTTGTGCAATTTCAATATCAGTTTTCATCTTCGCTCTTCCCTTCTGTCAATCACTTATGCATGCAATTTCATTGTACAAGATAAATTTGCAAAAAAATGTATCAAATTCTTGACTAATTCTTCCATTTAAGCTATAGTAATGGCAAGCAAAGAAGATGTACGGATTCATTAATAAACAGGCAGCTTCAAGTAGAAGTGGATGTAACAGTGATCCTACACTTCTATAACGAGGTTGCCTTTTTTTAATGCAATTTGTCCCTCTCCTTTGTATTAACACGTGTTACGTGAAAGTTTTTAGGAGGATTGAAATGCAAAACGGTGTAGTAAAATGGTTTAATGCAGAAAAAGGTTACGGGTTCATTCAAATTGAAGAAGGAAATGATGTTTTTGTACATTATTCCGCTATTCAGGAAGAAGGCTTCAAGTCACTAGAAGAGGGGCAAGAAGTTACATTCGAAATCGTTGAAGGCGAACGCGGACCACAAGCAGCAAATGTTGTAAAAAAATAAAGAACAATTGTATATAAAGGTGAGAAGGTGTCCTATAAAGACACCTTCTTTATTGCAGTCATGGATTTTATAGCTTTACACTTCCCTTAGAATATCCTTTTAAACCTTCCAGCTTCTTCTAATATTTGCCGCAAAGTCGGACAGGCCTCTAAAAAGCTTCTTCTATTTATCGATTAACTTCCCCCATTTCAATCGGGAAATTCAAGGAACAATTCTCCTCCTTTGACAGAAATTTACTTCGTTTTATTCACAAATCATTCACATTCTTTTTTAACCATTTAGTTAGAAAAACCTATAAATCAATAAGTTTGTGCGTTCTTGAACAAATTGTGAAACGTCCTCGGATGTGCTTAAAATCATAGTTTTATTGTGTATGATGAAATTAGAAGTAATCCTAATTCAAAGGGGTGAAAATTAATGAGTGCAAAAGAGAAAAAAGTACATCATGACAAAGAACCTGATTTAAGAGGAACTTTAGCTTCTGTTTCTCTCGTAGGATTATTCATTGTGATTACTTGGGTAGGAGCATTTACGCTCTTTCTCTCAAGAGGATTTTAACAAAAGGAGGATAACTCATGCACATTCACAAGTTTGAGAAATACTGGTTAATTGCCGGTATTGGCGGACTAATTGTATTCTTAGTCATTCTTGGCTTTGGTGCTTTCTATCTCGGCACCCATCCGCAAAGTCACGGGATTGTAATCGATCCGGAAAACATTGAAGCAAATGAAGCATTTAAAAAAGAAAACTTAGGACTCCATGAAATTGGTGACGGAAAATATGTTTTAAACGTAGTTGCATCTGCTTTTAACTACGATTTAGGGGTTGACGAAGACGGCAAACCTGTAAAACATATTCAAATTCCTAAAGATTCGAAAGTATTGATTCAAGCAACCACTCCTGATGTAATCCACGGTTTTAACATCGCAGGTACAAACGCAAATATGATGGTTGAACCTGGATATATCAGCAGCATGGAAGTAACCTTTAAAAAGCCTGGGGAGTACACCCTTGTATGTAACGAATATTGTGGTACAGGACATCATTTAATGTATGCCACAGTGGAGGTGGTTGAATAATGGCGATTGAAAAGCTGGAAACCTATCAAGATGAAAGGTTGCCTTTAGTCATTACGAAACAAGAATCAAGACTTTACATGTCCTTTATTTATGTAGCATTTATCGCTTTATTAATTGGTGGATTAATGGGACTTTTGCAAGTCTTGGTTCGCTCTGGACACTTCACTTTGCCAGCCGGAATTGATTACTATCAAGTATTAACCGTTCACGGTGTTATTTTGGCGCTCGTACTAACGACATTCTTTATTATCGGTTTCCAATTTGCACTAATGGGTAAAACGGTTGGAATTTCTGATCGCCAGCGCCGGTTAGGTTGGCTCAGTTTCTGGACGATGACGATCGGAACTGCTATTACAGCAACAACGATTCTATTAGGTAAAGCTAGTGTACTTTATACGTTCTACGCACCATTGCAGGCACATCCTGCTTTTTACATCGGCTTAACGTTAGTTATCGTCGGAAGCTGGATTGCTGCATTTGTAAACTTTCATCAATTAGCAGTATGGAAAAAGAAACATCCGGGTGAAAAATCACCACTACTTGCCTTTATGGTATGTATTAACATGGCAATGTGGTTGATTTGTAGTATTGGAGTCGCAGTAAGTGTGTTATTCCACATTATTCCATGGTCCCTTGGTTGGATTCCGTCCATTAACGTACTGCTAAGCAGAACGTTATTCTGGTACTTTGGTCACCCGCTTGTATATTTCTGGTTATTGCCAGCTTACATGGCTTGGTACGCAATTATTCCAAAAATTATCGGCGGAAAAATCTTTAGTGACGCTTTAGCAAGATTATCCTTTGTATTGTTCCTATTCTTCTCCATTCCGGTTGGGTTGCATCACCAATTGACTGAACCAGGATTGGATTCTACTTGGAAGTTTATCCAAGTTGTACTGACGTTAATGGTAGTTATTCCAAGTTTAATGACAGCGTTCTCCATGTTTGCAACGTTTGAAATTACTGGACGCAAAAAAGGTTACGGCGGTTTATTTGGCTGGCTGAAACATCTGCCATGGAAAGACGTTCGTTTCGTAGCGCCATTCGTAGGTATGCTTGCATTTATCCCTGGCGGTGCGGGCGGTATTATCAACGCTTCCCACCAAATGAACTCTCTAGTTCATAACACGATCTGGGTTACAGGTCACTTCCATTTAACGGTAGCAACAACGGTTGTACTGACATTCTTTGGGGTTGCATACTGGCTAATCCCGCATTTAACCGGCCGTACGTTAACGAAATCAATCAATAATCTTGGTCTCGTTCAAACGTACCTATGGGCTATCGGAATGACCATCATGTCTGCAGCAATGCACATTCAAGGTTTGCTTGGCGGACCAAGACGTTCGAACTTCTCGGACTACGGCGGTACAGAACAAGCAGCTGAGTGGGGCTGGTATCAGTTAGCCCAAGCCATTGGCGGTTCAATTCTATTCATTGCGATTATCTTAATGGTTTACATCGTTGCAAAACTTGCTTTCTTTGCACCTAAGGGTGAAGAAGAATTCCCTATTGCAGAGGAAGAAGAAAATGCCGAACCGACACCAATGTGGCTTGAGAACTGGAAGCTTTGGATTGCAATTACCATTGCATTAATCCTATTCGCATATACCGTTCCGATCATGGATGTGATTCAAAATGCACCTCCAGGATCGCCGCCATTTGATTGGCCAATCGGAAACAGTTAAACGAAAAGAGGACAGTGTTAATCGCTGTCCTCTTTCCTATTGTTGGTCATGACTTCTTCCAATGCCCTCTCCTCTACCGGAAGTCGGATATATTTAATCAGCACGATATGGAGAAACGGAAATATGACACTCGTAATAATAGCACCGAATAGGAGCGGAATAACAAAAAGCTCAATCCCGACGATAATATAATTCGGATGCTTTATATACCGGTACGGTCCCCTTTTAACGAGCGGAAAATCGGGCAATACGATTACTTTCGTATTCCAGAACTTTCCCAGACTTTGGATACACCAGATTCTAGCTATCTGTGCCAGCAGGAAAACGATAAAAAAGGCAGGCTGGAATGGGATTACAATCCCCTTCAGCAAAAATACTTCCGTCAAAATTGAAAGGAAAAAAAGAAGGTGCAGGAAAACAAAATACTTATAATGCTCCTCTCCCCTTTCCAGCCCTCCTCTCTCCTTCATCCATTTTTCATTCCTTCTCGCTATGACCAATTCGCACAGACGCTGCACGACAAGAAAAAGGAAAAAAGTCCACAATAAGCCACTCATTTTATTCCCACTCCAATGCCAGTAATTCCGAACTAAAGCCTGGCCCCAGGGCCGATAAAATACTCTTTTCCCCTTGCCGTATATTTTCTTTCATCCATTGTCCTAAAACGTGAAGCACTGTAGCTGACGACATATTTCCGTGATGTTTTAATACTTGGTAGGAATAATACAGTTTGTCCCGGGAACAGTTGAGCACCTCTTCCATTGCCTCCAGCACTTTCTTTCCCCCTGGGTGGGCGATGAAAGAATGAATGGCATCTTTATGCAAATTTTGCTCGCGAATAAATTCGTTTATATGTTCCTTCCAAAAAGAGTGAATTAAGGCGGGAATGCTTTTGGAAAAAACGACCTCCAGCCCGCTGTTCGTAATGTTCCAGCCCATAACTCCCGTACTGTTCCGTTTCGTAAAGGAACTGGCAGCTATAATTTTGGGGGTCGATTTTTTCCGATAGGACAATAGCGGTGATTTTTCGCCAATAATTAAAGCGGCGCTAATTCCATCACCAAATAATGCTGTACCAACAATATTGCTCTTTTTCACATCCCCTTTTTGAAACGTTAGACTCACCAATTCGCAGCAGATGACTAGAACAGCTGCTTGCGGATATGCTGTCGTCCAGTCAAAAGCTCTGGCCAGGCCCATCGCTCCACCGGCACAGCCTAAGCCCCATAAAGGGACACGAATTAAATTTTCTCGAAAAGGACGCTCATTTAACAGATGGGCATCGATGGTTGGCGTTGCTAAGCCCGTGCTTGATACGAAAATAATCATATCAATTGCTTCATAAGGAATCGGTGTTTTTAAGAAATCCATATTATGTAAACAGTCGTCGCTCGCTTTTAACGCATGCTCAAGGGCATACTTTTGATAGAGCTGATTTTTCTCTTCAAAAGTATGCTCCTTTTTAAACCAAGGCACGTCAACGACGAATTGCCTCGCTTTCACTTCCGCATTATCAAAGACAGGGAGCAGCCGATCTACCTGTTTTGAAGTATAGCGAAATAATTCTTTCACTAACATTTTCGCTTCTGCTTGTTCCATCTGATACGGAGGGATGCTTCGTCCGACAGAAATCACATATGTCAATTTCTTCACCTATGTCGTCGTATTTTCCCCAAAAGATTATCAGTAGATTTTTGAATATTTCTCCCTTAAATAGGCTATAAAATAGTCTGGATTTAAGCCCTCTTTTGTTACATCTTGCAAAATCTCCAGCGGCTTTTTCATTTTGCCGTATCGGTAAATATGTCGTTCGAGCCATTGAATTATAGGCTGGAAATTCCCTTCTTCAATTGCGTTATTGATATTCACTTCTTCACCTAAACGATGATAAAACTGTGCTCCATACAACAGGCCTAATGCGTAGGAAGGAAAGTAGCCAAAGTCTCCCCCTGCCCAGTGGATGTCCTGCAATACCCCTTCCAGGTCTGTAGGTACTCGAATTCCTAAATATTCTTCCATTTTTTCATTCCATAATCCGGGTAAATCCTTGACGGCAATGTCCCCATTGATTAATCCTTTTTCCAGTTCGAAACGAACCATAATATGGAATGGATAAGTTACTTCGTCTGCTTCAATACGAATCAGAGAAGGTGTAACTTTATTGATGGCACGGTAAAAGTCCTCAAGGGGAACCGACTGGAAATGTTTCGGTGCATAGGACTGAAATAATGGATAATATTTTTTCCAGAAGGACAGGCTTCTGCCTATATAGTTTTCCCAAAAAAGCGATTGGGATTCATGAATTCCCATCGATGTGCCAGTTGCCAGCGGAGTTCCAGCTAATGTTGCATCTATATGCTGTTCATATAAAGCATGGCCCATTTCGTGGATCGTACCGAATACCGCCATCTGAAAATCATTTTCGTCATATCGGGTCGTGATGCGCACGTCATTGCGGTTGAGGGTTATTTCAAAAGGATGAATCGTTTCATCCAGCCTTCCTGCTTCAAAGTCATAGCCGATTTCTTTTAAAATATCTACAGTAAAAGCTTTTTGGCTCTCTTTCGGAAAATGAGATTTTACGATCGAAGTATCTGGTTTGTTTTTGCTTTCGTTTATTTTTTTCAATATTTCGGACAGTGATTGTCTCAAGGAAGAAAATACTTCATCGAGGAGACGTGTTGTCACTCCCGGTTCATAATTATGCAGCAAGGCATCGTAAATATGGTCTTCATATCCCCAATAGGAAGCAAACTTTTGATTAAATTGGACTATTTTTTCTAAATAAGGCTGAAACAGGGAAAAATCGTCCTTTTCTCTTGCTTCCTGCCAAATCGCCTCGGATTTGGATTGCAAAGTAACAAACTCTTTATATTCATCCTTTGGGATTTTTTTATTGCGTAAATATATTTCTTCACATTCCGCCACTGCTTTTTTTATAATTGGATCCGTATTTTTATCTTTTAAGGAATCGATAAAATGTTTCATCACGTCGGATGTTTGCATGTCATGCAATTTTTGCGCGAACAGACCTACTACTTTCGACCGTTGTTCCACCCCTTTTTTTGGGATTTTTGTCCTTAAGTCCCAATGGATTAAGGAAATTGCCTCCCGGTAGGCGTCCATCTCTTGCAAATATTCTCTAAACTGCTGCTCGATATGTTCTCCCACTTTTTTAATCCCCCTTCTCTTTTTGGCCAAAATATTGATAATAATTTGTTTGAATAAAGCCGTTAAACAGTTTTCTTTTTTTCGTTGCCTTTTTTCCGTAAGCTTTTTCAAACTGTTCAAAGGCGGTTAATATGTATACACTCCAAGTTGGATGATTATTCATCACTTGCCCTAAATCATGGTAAATTTGAAAAACTTCCTTTTCGTCCTTCAGCCGCTGTCCATAGGGCGGATTGCCAACGAGATAGCCATTTTTTTCTTTAATTGTAAGATCTTTAACTTGCATCTGTTTCCAGCGGATTAAATCTGCCAGTCCGGCTTCAAAGGCATTTTTCTCCGCTATTTCGATCATTCGGTGATCAATGTCCGTACCGTGTATATCCAACGGCTGGTCATAATTAGCCATATCCTCCGCTTCTTCATACGCTTCCTGCCAATATTTTTCTTTCATATAAAACCAGTCTTCGCTGACAAACTCCCGATTAAAGCCGGGGGCGATGTTTTGTCCGATAAGTGCAGCTTCAATCGGAATGGTTCCTGAACCGCAAAATGGATCAATGAAAGGATCATCCGGTTTCCAATTTGTTAACAGAACGAGTGCTGCTGCCATTGTCTCTTTTAATGGAGCCTCTCCCTGACCGACGCGATAGCCCCGCTTGTGTAAGCCGGAGCCGGACGTGTCTATCGTTAGTGTGGCAACATCCTTTAATAAAGAGATTTCGATCCGGTAGAGCGCCCCGGTTTCCGGCATGTTGTAGGCAATGCCATGTTTTCGTTTCAGCCTTTCTGCCACGGCCTTCTTTACAATTTTTTGGCAATCGGGAACACTATGCAACTGGGATTTCACTGATTTTCCGATAACGGGAAACTGCCCGTCTTCTGAGATATATTGTTCCCACGGCAATGCTTTCGTTCCTTCAAATAGTTCATCGAAGGTTGTTGCTTTGAAGGTGCCGACAATTATTTTCAGCCTGTCCGCTGTACGGAGCCAAAGATTGCAGCGGGGGATGGCCGTAACCGGCGCTTCAAAAATTACTTTTCCATTTTCCACTTTTTTTTCGTATCCAAGCTGTTCAATTTCTTTTCCGACAAGTGCTTCCAGTCCCATTGCTGCCGTTGCTGCAAATGTCAATTTTTGCATCTTCGCTTTCCTTTCTTTGTTAAATTTTCCCTTAGTGTACCATAAGAAAAGTAAAAAAGTCTTTTCATAGCTAAGCTATAAAAAGACTTTCTCCGATTATTTTTATTTGCCTGTGACCGATTAAATACTCCATAAGCCATGTTCTGTTCCATTGTACTGCAAACGGTGGTCAGCCTCGTACGCCGGTGTAATCATCTGTCTACAGGTTGTTAAACCTGTCCCTCGTTCGGTTCATTTCCCTACTGAAGGGTGCCCCTACCATATTTTGGGTTGCTCACTCGTGGGGTTTACCGCGTTCCACCTGAAATGTTTCCATTTCAGCTCGTCTCTGTGGCACTTTAAAGGATATGGTTCCATATCTGTAACAGACTTAGGAACGGATCCTGCCGTTAGCCCGAAGGGCTACCTTGACTTATGATTTCGTCAAGCACGAACACTACAGGCATCTCAGCCTGTGTGAGCATGGACTTTCCTCTACATGACAAGCGTCATGCAGCGATTACGGGAGTATTTAATCTTTCTTGTGTTAATATCATAACATATCGTGCAAATTCGTCAATGGATGTCATTGCCAATAAAAGCATAGGTTCGTTTAACTAAGGTTATGAAACAGTGTTTCCAGCCGATGGAAAGTTTGTTTACTCATCGGCAAATTTCTTGCCGAAAACGGCCTTTTCCAAATTGGATAGGCGCTTTAATACGTCATAATTAACTTGAGTCGGCTGTGGCTGTTGCGGTGGCCGAACCCTCGTTTTTTGCTCTGCCGAATTTCGCTTCAGCCTTTCGATTTCCTGTTCTAAACGGGCAATCTCCTGCTGAAAGATTTCATAATCTTGTATGATTATATCTAGAAATTCGTCAACTTCATCCTGGTTGTATCCGCGCATAGCCGTTTTAAAATCTTTTTCTAAAATATCTTTGCTAGTCAAGCGTGCCTTTTTTGCATTCATCTGATCACCCCGTCATCTTCACCACTTTAATTTTAAGTTATTCTTGAGTTCATAATTATATACACCCATTATAGCATAAAAAAGGAAACTGAAACCCAGTTTCCTTCTCTCATTATTTTTAGTTTGATTCAGATAAATCTTCCGTCTGGAAGGCAAAGGGCAGCAATTCTTTCATTAGAAATGTCTTTGTTTCTTTTTGCAAATTGGTCAGATGAATGGGCATATCCGGCTGAAAGAATTCGCTCATTACTTGCCTGCAGGCACCACAAGGCGGAACAGGCCGGTCCGTATCTGCTGCTACTGCCATCGCTGTAAATTCCGTTTCCCCGTCAGATACAGCTTTAAAAATGGCAGTTCTTTCAGCACAGCATGTCAGTGAATAGGAAGCATTTTCAATATTGCAGCCGGTATACACTTTCCCTGACTTTGTAAGAAGTGCGGCGCCGACTGGAAATTTTGAATAAGGAACGTAGGCACGCTCTCGTATAGTTATCGCTTGTTGCACTAATGAATCGACAGTCATCTTCTTTCTCCTTCTAAATGTTTTTGAGTAGAAAGTCTCGCATTAAACAAATTACTTTCCGTGCATTTGATTGATGATATACAGGATAGAATGATAAAGCTCCATATACCGTTTTCGCTTTACATCTTTATAATAGCTGTGCATGGCGATTAATTCCATATTTTCACGGGTAGAGGCAATCTGTTGCGGGTGAACGGAGAGGCTTTGCTGCTGCACGCGCTTTAAAGCTTCCTCCTCCCAATTGTCGAGCAAGCTATAAATAGGGGTCACAGCTTCTTTTACTTTCAAAAAAAAATCCCGGTCCCGCAAGTCTTCAGGCGGAGACGCCGTTTCATAACGGGATTTCAAATGTTCAAGCTGTTCGTATAATTTATTGTTCATTTCCGCAAAATCCATGATGGCTTCCTCCAAATCCTAACTTCTGCCACCATTTTATCATAGCTTGTCCAAGTTTTTCTTCAACGAGGCATTAAATTCCGCCAATTTATTTTGCTGCCTTTGATATTTTCTGTCTATATCCTTTTGGATATTCATAATTAAACGTTGTTCCATGAGCCGGATTTGCTCTGCTATTTGCTGAAAGGCGAATTCGGTTTCTTTTTTATCGGCGCCGCCGGTGTACAATGTCTCGTATTTTTTTAGTGCAACAGACATGTTCATCACTCCATTTTTAGTTAGTTATGTATACTTTTCCCTATTGATTGATGATTTCCTTCACGTTCGACAAAACTAGAAGAAAGGTTACAAAAGAAGCGAAAAACGTCATCTTTTCTATAAAATTAGACAAACTAACGGAAAAGGAGGTTGAAAATGGATAAAAGCAAAGAAATTCGGCAAAAGGAAAAACAGCAGCAAAAGGCAAGAACCCCAATAAAAGGTGATAAAAAATTAAATGGACCTGATCGTCCGTCAACATAGCATTGGGACATCAGTCACAATGAAAAAACCCAAGTTCTACCTTGGGTTTTTCTTCATATTGATGATGAATCGTTTGATCCATGCATAACGATAAAGCCATTTTCGTTTTTGGTAGTAGGATTGGCTGATCTGTTTTGTTTCTATTTCTGGATATCGGAACCATTTCTTTCTCACCCTTTTGTTCATATACCAGTCTTTTCGCTCTATCTCCTGATGATGAACCCTCGGAAAACATGCACGGAGCACGCTGCTCTGCGGTAAACGGATGCTTAAGAAGCGCTCATAATCCTTTCTTGAACCGGTATGTTCCACATTTTTGGCAAAGTTCCACACGTCCTCAAAATGTTCTTCAGAAAAAATCAGCGTTGCGATTCGCTTTCCGATTTCGATTCGTTTATCTACTTTCTCAAACTGATGGACGTATATGCCATATAATTCTCCTTTCCTCGTTGGAACGATGACCGCATTGAAATAAAGCGCATCTTGAACCCGGTAAGGAAATTGCCTAAATACGTTCCGCTGGAAACTTTCCTTTTGAATGACCGATTCATCAATCACCTGCTGTTCATTAATGATAAGCGCTGCCATCAGCCGGTATTCATCCTTAGTTTTCCAAAAATGATTCCATTCTTTCACCATAAATTCGGATACCTTGAATTGAGTAAGCAAATGAAAGAGCGGTTTCTGAAATTTTTTCGAAAATTGGTAGACTAATAATTGAGGATAGGCATCAGAAAAAATCAGCCAATTGGCTCTTTCATAAGTTAAAAATAAATGATTCCTCTCCCTCTCTCCTAATAAAGTCCGAAATGGATGAATGGTAAGATCGGTCATATTCCAGCCAGCATTGCGGGAAACGATGCTTGCTAAAAATGCCCATTTTATTTCGGGATAAGTACGGAAAAATCTTTCGTAAGCTTTTGTCCGGGAAATGTTGTCTACATTCTGCGCTTTCGTTTCATTTAATATATAATAGACAAGAAAGGAATTGTTCGCTATAGTTTTCATGGGATACCCTGCCTTAAGTAAGAGTTGTCTTTTATCTAACGTATCCTTAATTAGGGGGACTTGTCATGAATTATCCAAACGGTAAAAAGGCGGCACACTCCCAGATCTCTCAGTCATCTTACAGCAACCGGGGAATGTCGCTGGAAGAAGACATTAATTTGACGAATCAATATTATTTAGATGCGGGAAGAGCTGTCATTCATAAAAAACCGACTCCGGTTCAAATCGTGAAAGTGGATTATCCGAAACGAAGTGCGGCTGTTATTAAAGAAGCGTATTTTAAACAGGCTTCCACTACCGATTATAATGGCCTGTATCGGGGAAAATATATAGATTTTGAAGCAAAAGAAACGAAAAATAAAACGAGTTTTCCGCTGATTAACATCCATGACCATCAAATTACCCATATGGAGCAAGTTGTAAAACATGGCGGAATTTGTTTTCTTATTATGCGCTTCAGCAGCCATAATGAAACGTATTTATTAGAAGCGGAGAAACTTTTCCCCTACTGGTACGACAAATTAAAGGGAGGAAAGCAATCCATTCCCTACGAAACGATTAAAGAAGAAGGATATATCGTTCCTTTTCAATTCCATAAAAGAGTGGACTATTTAGCTATAATTGATAGTTTGTATTTCTAGAGATGGAGGTAACGAGCGTGACTGAAAATCGTCAAAGCAGAACGGCAAGCAGAGCTGCCAGAAGAAAGCAAAAAAAGAAGCAAAAAAAATCAATTTGGAAAAAAATATTAATTGCATTGGCTATCGTTTTTCTCGCAACTGCAATTGGAACGACCGCAGTTTTCGGCTACTGGATAGCCACAGCACCTGAATTGGATGAATCGAAACTGGCCGATCCTTTCTCCTCTTCTTTGCTTGATAAAGACGGAAAGGAGTTTGCTGTTCTCGGTACAGATAATCGGAAAAAAATTGAATATGAAGATTTGCCGCAGGTCTTGATTGATGCGGTGACAGCAACGGAAGATGCCCGCTTTTTCAAGCATCACGGCATTGATTTCCGCAGACTGTTTGGCGCTATTTTAGCCAATATTACCGATGGATTTGGATCGCAAGGTGCAAGTACGATTACCCATCAAGTGGTGGAAAAATCTTTTCTCTCACCAGAGAAAAAGATTAAATTAAAGGTCCAGGAACAATGGCTTGCATTGAAATTGGAACGAAAATATTCCAAAGAAGAAATTTTGGAAATGTACTTAAATAAAATATTTTACGGTGCCAATTCCTACGGGGTTGCCCAAGCGGCAGAAACGTATTTCGGAAAATCGGATCTTCACGATTTAACATTGGCGGAAGCAGCCATCTTAGCAGGATTGCCACAGCGTCCGACCGCATACAATCCGTTTGAAAATCCGGATGCAACAAAAAAACGGATGCATACTGTACTTGATTTAATGGTAAGACATGGCAAAATCACTGAAGAAGAAGCGGAAGAAGCAAAACAAGTGGACATACCTTCCCTTCTAGTGGAAAAACGTCCAGAGTCTAATCCATATGATGCCTTTATTCAGCAAGTGCAACAGGAAATTGAAGAGAAACTGGACGGGGCAAATATATTTACTGATGGTTTAACCATTCATACGACGTTAGATACGAGTATTCAAGATTATGTCGAATTTTTATTGAAAGATAGCGAAGAGAACCCGATTCCTTATCCAGACGATGAAATGCAAGCTGGCATGGTCGTTCTCGATACGAAAACCGGAGCAATTAAAGCTATTGGCGGAAGCCGAAATAATGAAAATATAGGCGGCTTTAACTACGCCATTCATGGCGGAAGCCAGCCTGGGTCAGTGGCAAAGCCGATTATTGCATATGGACCGGCCATTGAATATAATAAAATTTCTACCTATCATCAAATTAATGACGATAAACCTTATGAAATTGCCGGAACAGATAAGGCAATCCGCAACTGGAACCGGCAGTACCAAGGATGGGTCAGCGCCCGATACGCGTTGCAATGGTCATTAAACGTTCCTGCCGTCAAAGTGTTTGATGAAGCCGGCTGGGCAAATGCCCAACAATTTGCAGAAAATCTCGGAATCGAATTCGCAAATGATGAGATTGCCTTAACGGACCCGATTGGCGGTTCACAGACGGAAGTTACCCCGCTGCAGATTGCAGGGGCTTATCGAGCTTTTGGCAACGAAGGAATATATAACGAGCCGTATGCGGTGACGAAAGTTGTCTTCCAGGACGGCCGGGAAGTGGATTTAACTCCGGATGCAGAAGTGGTAATGGCCGATTACACCGCATATATGATTACGGATATGTTAAAAACAGTCGTCAGAGAAGGAACAGGTACAGCTGCAAACATCTCGGGACTTCCAGTTGCCGGGAAAACGGGAACGACAAACTTAGAGCATAAGGAAGGGTCTCCCGATGCTTGGTTTGCTGGATATACAACGAATTTCACGATTGCAGCCTGGGCTGGCGGATACACGGATGAAAACGGGAACCGGGATGTCATCCCTCAAGGCGGGACACAAGTACCGATCCATTTATTCCGGCATACGATGCAGGAAATATCCCAAGGATTGGAAACTCCAGATTTTGAACGTCCAAGTTCCGTCGTTGAAGTGAAAGTGGAAAAAGGATCAAATCCGCCAAGATTGCCGAGTGAGTTTACGCCGGCATCGGAAATTGTTACCGAATTATTTGTAAAAGGGACGGAACCGACAGAGGTTTCCGAAAAATTTGATGAACTCGATCCGGTTACAGGTTTAACGGCGACATATGATGAGGAAACAAATTCGATCCACGTAGAATGGAAGTATGATGAAGAAGCGGACGTTTCCTTTGAAGTCAGTGCCGCACTGGCAGGAAGCGAAATGCAAGTCTTGTCCCTCACGGAGGATACAGCGATGACAATTTCTGAAGTGGAGCCTGGAGAATATCAAATTCAAGTCGTCGTAGTAAGCAATGAAGATGAAGAAATTCGCAGTGAACCGGCAACAGTGAAAGTAACGGTTGCGGAGGAAGAAGAAAATATTCCTCCAGTGCAAAACTTAAATGCGGTGTATGATGAAAATAGAGGCATCATTGATGTAACTTGGAGCTATCAAGGTCCTCCAGCTGCCTTTGAAGTATCTGTAAATGGTCAAGTCCATTCAAACCTTGTTCAAGGTAACGGCATTGAAATTAGCGGTGCTGTACCGGGAACAACATATCAGATTATTGTCACCCCAATCGGCCAGCGGGGAGCAAATGAAGGCGTCCGTGGGGAATCGGCTTCCTTTACCATCGATATTCCTGGCGAAACTTCCCCGCCGCCGGAAGAAGAGGAAGAAATTCCGGAACAACCGGCTGATGGGGAAAATGGCGAAGGTGAAAATGAACAGCCGCAAGATGAAGATAATGTTGAAGAATAGAAATAAAAAAAGTCAAGCAGGTTTTCTCCTGCTTGACTTTTTCTTTATAGCAGCTGAAATCGTTCTCCAATTAATTTAGCAGCAGCTTCTGCGCTTAAATTGGTATTATCGATTCGCAAATAATTCTCTTGCTTTATTTCTCCCGGAAATGAGTTTAGGCGGTGTTTCTTAAACGTCTCCTTCAACTCCACTTCAGACCAGTCAATATTTCTCTTCGTCGGTTTATGTTTCAGCCGATGGGGACTTTTATTCCTCTCCAGTCTCACCGCTAATGCAGCTTCCAATTCTACAAAACAGATGGTGGCTCCATGGGAACGAAAGATCTCACAAATTCGGCCGACATAATCCCAATCCTCCTGTTTGTCAAAAGCCCAAACGTAGGTGAATATTAAGCCCTTCTGATTGCTTTTCGCCATGGCTTTAAATATTTCCTCCCTAAAGTGATCGGATAATTTCCACATTTCCGGTGTAAATCCAAAAAAAGGGACGAGCAAATCAATCGTCATATGATTATGAAACAGTTTCAATCCTGTTAATTTTTCTAACTCTTGACCTACCGTCATTTTCCCGACAGCTTGGGGACCGAAGATTAGCACAAATTTCATGAGCTGCAACTCCTTTTTATCTACGGATTCAAGAAATTTGTTTCATTCGCTTCTTCCCTTCCCGGCATAAATCAAGAAGCGGGCACTCGGGACAATTCGGGTTTCTTGCTTTACAATGGTAACGGCCAAAGAAGATCATTCGATGATGAGTAATCGTCCACTCTTCCTTTGGCACCTTTCGCATTAATGTTTCTTCTACTTCCCGCACCGAATCTTTCCAGCGGCATATACCGAGCCGTTTGGATACCCTTTCCACATGGGTATCCACTGCAATCGCCGGTTCATTAAAGGCAATCGAGGCAACGACGTTCGCTGTTTTTCGCCCTACCCCGGCAAGCTTCATCAGCTCATCCCGCGTTTCCGGAACTTTTCCGTCATAATCTTCAATAATCGCCTGACATAATTTTTGGATGTTTTTCGCCTTATTTCGATATAAGCCGATGGAACGAATATCATTTTGCAGTTCTTCCAGCGGCACAGACACATAATCCTCCGGCTTTTGATATTTTTTGAATAATGTTGCGGTTACTTTATTCACCAGCTTGTCTGTACATTGGGCGGACAGAACGACGGCAATTAATAATTCGAACGGGTTGGAATGGTTCAATTCCCCTTTTGCATCCGGGAACATTTCCGCAAATACGTCCAAGCAACGTCTTATCTGTTTATTATTTAGCATCGTTTCATTCTTCCCCTTCTAACCAATTATAATAAATGGAAGTATCTCTTTTTGTTTGCTTTTTTAGTGCTGGGCCAGAATAGGACTGGTGGAAATTTCTCGCAGCATTTCGTGCCTGCTCCACCGTATGGATTCCCTTTTTCTTCCATTCTCGCAAAATCCTGTCAATGTACTTAAAATTCAATTTCCCCATTAATACGGCTTCTCTCAAGGCTGCCTTAATTAGTGCAGGAATAATTTTGTCTTCGTCCAGCCAAGTATTCACCATTTCAATCTCAAAAGGAGAAAGCGGCCTGCCAAATTCCTGTTCAAACAAAATAAATATTGTTCCTTCAGCGTCCTCTGCCTTTTCTTCTTTTTCGGCAAACAGTTTTTCAAATAACGGATTTAAGGAGTAGGACTCGCTCAGCTGATTTGCTTCATTTTCCTTTTGTTGAATCGATAACATTCCCTTTTGTATCAATTTCCGCAAAATCATCGTACATTCCTTTTCGTCGATCGTCATATGTTGGACGATTTCTTTCGGTGTCGGAAAATCGTTTTGCTGTTTTAAAAAGCGGAGCAAATGCAATATTACCATGACTTCCTTTTCGTCCAGACCGAGGGAGGAATAATCGGTAAGAATTTTCTCTGGGACTGATATTTGGTTGAAAACAATTTGTTGTATTTCATTCCATTTTGCCATTGGCAGCACCTCAATATTAGTATACATGAATGGTAAATAAAGAGTAATCCCTTGCACGACAGCAAGGGATTAAGGTTTTACGGATATAGACGGTTTAGTAATCTAGGGAAAGGAATCGTTTCTCGAACATGTTCTACTCCGCTGATCCAGGCAACGGTTCTCTCCAATCCTAAACCGAAACCTGAATGAGGAACACTTCCGTATTTGCATAGCTCCAAATACCATTGATACGCTTCTCCGGTTAAACCGTGTTCTTCATAACGCTGTTTCATCAGTTCCAGATCATCAATCCGCTGAGAACCGCCAATAATTTCTCCATATCCTTCAGGAGCAATTAAATCCGCACATAAGACGACTTCCGGCCGATTTGGATCTGGCTTCATGTAAAATGCTTTAATTTTTGTCGGATAATGGGTGATAAATACCGGTTTATCAAAGCTTTCGGCAATTGCTGTTTCATGTGGTGCGCCAAAGTCTTCACCCCATTCAATATCGTAAAAGCCTTTCTCTTTTAATAAAGCGATGGCCTCATCATAAGTAATTCGCGGAAATGGTGTTTTTACCTTTTCTAATTTCGAAACGTCCCTGCCTAAAGTTTCCAGTTCCAGTTTGCAATTTTTCAATACGGACTGAACGATAAAGCTGACATACTCTTCTTGCACTTTTAGGCTCTCTTCATGATCAGTAAACGCCATTTCCGGCTCAATCATCCAAAATTCGATTAAATGTCTCCTTGTCTTTGATTTTTCTGCGCGAAAAGTCGGTCCAAAGGAGAACACTTTGCCAAAAGCCATTGCTGCTGCTTCCATATATAATTGGCCGCTTTGGGATAAATATGCTTCTTCATCAAAATATTTTGTATGGAACAATTCCGTCGTTCCTTCTGCAGAGGACGCGGTTAAAATAGGCGGATCAATTTTTACGAAATCATTGTCATTGAAAAATTGGTATGTAGCCCGAATGATTTCATTCCTGATTTTCATCACCGCATGCTGTTTTTTCGAGCGCAGCCAAAGATGCCGGTGATCCATTAAAAATTCAATCCCGTGCTCTTTCGGTGTAATCGGGTAATCTTCTGCTTCATGGATTACTTCGATATCAGATACTTGCATTTCGTAACCGAGTGGTGAACGTTTGTCCTCGACAATTTTCCCTGTAATGTACATGGACGTTTCCTGTGTCATCGTTTTTGCCAATTGAAAAATCTCTTCAGAAACATTGTTTTTTGCAACAACCCCTTGCATAAAGCCTGTACCATCCCGGAGCTGCAAAAAGGCAATTTTACCGCTGGAACGTTTATTCGTTAGCCAGGCACCAATTGTTACCGTATCCCCTACATAATTTGCTGCTTTTGCTATTGTTGTTTTATTCATCTGCTTTAAACCTCCATCCATAATTTAGGAATCATTATTATTTAAAATCCTTCGTAAACCGGTATTGTTCTACGCGGGTGCCATCATCCATCGTTACATAGTCAAGAACATACCGATTATACTCGTCGTAATAGATGATTTCCCAAAGCATTTCCTCATTGATAATAGCTGGATTAATTTCAACAAAAGTACAATTTTCGCAGTTTTCTTTCCAGTCTGCATAAATGGAACCTTTGCTGATTACTTCATCCATATTGACAGAATGAATCTTTTTTTCCTTTCCAGCCAGCGGGTAAAAAATGATTTTTTCTTCTCCAGACTCATCCTCTCCGAGCAATACATGGTATGATTCTTCCCCGGAGAATAAATCAATATCCTTTACTTCTTTTATGGCGGTCTGCTCCAAAATGACGGAAATTGTATGATCCATACTCTGTTCTTTAATTTCCATCGCTTCGTTATAAATATAAACCGCCAGAAAAATGACTCCGGCTAAAAATATGCCGGTAATTATAAGGGTAATGGTTAGCCAGTGAAAACCAAATAATTGTTTTTGTCTCAATGTGATCCCAACCTACAGGATTTATTTTACACTTTTGTTTGTTCTGAGGCATTTACTGCTGTACGATTTATCATAAATTGTTAATTATATAATTGCTCCTGTTACAGATACTAACACTACGTTGATATTTCAAATGAAGCATATTATAAGTATACAATGAATGAAAAGGATTTGCTTTATTTTTATAAATTTCAACAGTAATGAAGCCTGCACCTTTTTATCATCTGAACTGATGCAAACGATGCATCAGTTATTTTTTTAAAACCAGCTTCTTGCCTTGTCCATCAGATTTTTCGTTGTATCGAAATGAATCGGAACATCTGGTATGGAACGGATAAAGTATTTTCCGTACCGGGCAGTCATGATACGTGCGTCACAAATAAACACAATTCCTCGGTCTTGACTGGAACGGATTAACCGGCCAAACCCTTGTTTAAATTTGATGACTGCATTCGGCAAGGCAAATTCCATAAACGGATTTTCACCGGATTCCTTTAAGTATTGAGCCTTTGCTTCATATACCGGGTGATCCGGCGGCTGAAATGGAAGCCTTACGATGACAAGACTGGAAAGATCTTCTCCGGGTATGTCCACCCCTTCCCAGAAAGAACTTGTTCCGAAAAGAATTGCCTGTTCATAGGATTGGAAATTTTTTTTCAGCCTCTCCCTGCTTCCGCTCGTAATTCCTTGGGCGATTAAAATAAAACGCTCTACTTCCAGTGATTCCTTAATGATAGTATACGTATTTTTTAACATCTCGTAGGATGTAAACAGGACGAGCATTCTTCCGTCCGTAATTTGTGCTAAAGAAATAATCGCTTCCGCCGTAGCGTAGATGAAGTCATCCGTATTTCTGGAAGAGATATTCGGAAAATCATTAGGAACTAATACTTGAACTTGTTCAGCATAGGAAAATGGGCTTTCGATTTTTTTCGTCGCAAAGGTCTCGTCGGTAAGCCCTAAACTTTTCACCGCATAGGAAAAGGATTGGTTAATCGTTAATGTAGCACTCGTTAAAACGACACTTTTTTTCTGCTGGAAAAATTGTTTTTGCAATATTTGGGAAATGTCCGTCGGCTCACAGTATAGAAACACAGCATTTTGGGTGCTTTTCGTATCAATTTCAATCCATTTTACAATATTATCATTTTCAGCAAGAAACATTTGCTCTATCGCATCTAAAATTTGCTGCAGCGCATCTATCTTTCCGTCAATTTGGTCCATATCGTACGGTTCCAGCTGGCTGTAATTTTGTTTCATGATGGACAGCAAAAGGATTAAATCACGAAATAAATAGGTTAAATTAGCCGCCATTTCCTGATGCCCGGCACTATACAAATTCGTTTTCCCCTCATTGAGGCGGAACTGCAGTCTCCCAATATCACTGTAGGACGGGCTGTTTTTTTCCCTGCCAAGTGCCAGCTGGTACAATGAATGATAAAATTCATCCAATTCATATTTGGCCGTATTTAATAATTCGTCCCATCGTCGCCAAATTTCTTCTGTTTTATCCAGACCGTATTTAGAAATTAACGAACCGGTCAGCTTATCTTCATCACTGTAGCCGAGCTGATTTAGCAAATACATTACGTTTCGGTAATCCAATTTTAGCCCCTGCTGATGGCTGGCAGTCGTTTCAAAATGATGGGCTTCATCAATAATCACCTTTTCATAGCTAGGTAAAAATTGATAATCATTATACATGTCACTGCATAAAAGGGCATGGTTCGTAATGATAATGTCCGCCTGCTGGGCTAATTTTCTCGCCTTTTGATAAAAGGAACGGTGAAACCATGGAGAATGGGGATCCCGGATACCTTCCGCTTCGGTTGAAATCCGTTTGTAAAATAAATAGCCGCTGGAAGGGAGATGAATTTCATCAATGTCCCCTGTTTCCGTTTCCGTCAGCCAAACTAAAATCATCGCCTTGGATAAAGCCACATCATAATTGTTGTTCTGATTATTTGTCAATTCATCATGGAATTTTTCCAAGCTGATATAGTGGTATTTTCCTTTCAGCAGACTGACATGGATCGGGATGTCGATGATTTTTTCCAGGAGCGGTATTTCCTCTTCCAATAATTGGCTTTGCAGCTGGGTCGTATACGTACTGATTACAACCCGTTTATCTTCCTGAATTGCATCATAAATTGCCGGAAGCAAATAGGCAATGCTTTTTCCGATTCCGGTTTCCGCTTCAACTAATGCATGCTGTTCCGATTGAAAGGAATCATAAATCAACTCGGACATTTCCTGCTGCCCCATCCGTTTTTCATATTTGTCAAATAATTTTTGCAGCCCTTCACTGTATATATAATCGATAAATTCTCCGAACGAATACGGGAATCGGCGGTCCTTTGCCGCTTTCGGAATCTCCATTTTGCGGTAAGCAAGTCCGCGGAAAACTTCAATGTCCTTATTCGTGCTGGAGGAAAATTGTAATTCTTCTTCCCTTTTCTTTAATAGTTCATCCAAATCAGATGTAAACATCTTCTCCAGACTGCGAAGGGAATGAATCGTCTCCCACGGCAACTGATTTAGTTTTTCTTTTAATTTTAAAAATAATTTTGCCGTGACATACGCGTCGGACAAGGCGCGGTGAGGGTCATGATGTTCGATATGGAGATATTCAGCAAGCTGTCCCAATTTAAAACTCGGAGCTTGCGGGAATAAAATTCTTGACATTTCCACCGTGTCAATGATCGGGTTCGTTAATTTCCCCCAGCCATTCCTTTCCAATTCCGCATTTAGAAAGCCTAAATCAAAGGCAACGTTATGGGCAATTACATAACTATTGTCAAAGATGCGGACGATTTTTTCTGCTACTTCGTCAAATAGGGGGGCATTTTCCACATCTTCATCCGTTATACCGGTTAAATTAGAGATAAAAGCCGGAATATTTGTTTCCGGATAAAGAAAGGTAGTTTTCGTATCGACAATTTTATCTTCTTCGATTACAACTAACCCAATTTCAATAATTCGATCTCCTTTTTTTGGAGAGTGCCCTGTTGTTTCTAAATCGATGACAACAAATCTTTCCATTTTGTTCACCAGCTTTCTCGGGCTGACCTTTCGATGTAAGCAATTTCCCTAAAAAATTTTTTATGTAGATTATACTGTAAACCAGTCGATTTCTCCGGAATACAGTTTCGTTTTATTCCCGTCCTTATCTTTTGTCAGCAGGGCGCCGTCTTCGGCAATGCCTAAAAATGGCGCCTCCCAACAATCATGGAAGGTACGGATTTTGATGTTTTCGCCAATTTTGAAGCCGTAGCTTTCCCATTCGGCTTTAATATCAGAAAAACCGTTATGAACGTATTCTTCATACGTTTTTTCAAATTCAACTAATACTTTTTGTATTAAATTTTTGATTGGCCAATTTTCTCCAGTGGCAATGGCCAAAGATGTCGCTTTATTTTTAATCTCCTCTTGTATATCTTCAGCACGATGGTTCACATTCATGCCTATTCCGACAATAATATATTGAATCAGGTCCTGTTCCGCCTGCATTTCTGTCAGGATACCGGCTATTTTTTTTCCGGAAATTAGTAAATCATTTGGCCATTTAATCGCCAAGCTGTCTTTTTGTTCCGGCTGGAGAAAGGACTCAATTGCTTTAGCTAAAGCGACAGCAGTCATTAACGTAATTTGCGGGGCATCCTGGGGCAGGATTTTCGGACGAAGGATAATACTCATCCAAATCCCCTTCCCTTTCGTCGAATGCCACTCTCGTCTCATTCTTCCCCTGCCTTTTGTCTGTTCATCGGCGATGACAATTGTTCCTTCTTCTGCTCCATCTTGTGCCAGTTCATGTGCCACTGTTTGGGTGGAAGTAATCGTTTCTTTATGCAAAATGGATTTCGCCAGCCATTTTGTTTGCAGCCCCCACTGAATCGTATTTTCGCTCAGTTTATCCGGAAAGGAAATAATCCGGTATCCTTTATTCGGTTTTGCTTCAATGATGTATCCGTCTTTTTTCAATTCATTCATATGCTTCCATACTGCATTTCTGGAAATTTGCAATTGATCCGATAAATCTTGGCCGGATACATATTGATGCTGATTTTTCTCAAGAATAGCGATTAATTTATTTCGGGTGGATGACATCTTATCCACTCCTTTATTTGTTCTTTATTATTTTCTAGTTGTCCAAATACAACCATTTTTTCAATATTATTTAATAATTCTTTAATCCATGGTCCTTTTTTCCGCTGCGGGAAAATGTCTAAAATGTCTTTTCCGTCAACGGCAAGGTCCTTCCGTTCTTGAATCGGGAGCTTTTCGTACAATCGGTAAAGTTCTGCTGCTTCAGCCGAACTGCCCTCGATGCTGTTTAGGACATGGATGAACCCTTCGTACAAAGAAGGGGGCAATTGATAGGCAATCCACTCGTCGATGCCGTTTTCTTTAAAATGATGATATGCATCTGCAATCATCATCGCTTCTCGCCGGGTAGTATTCGAGCATTTCCATTCATCGATAAAGGTCCGGATAGCAATATCGGGCTGTAACAGGTGCAAATAGGCAACCGTTTCACTCAATGTAACTAGCGGACGGATTCCCTTTGTGACTTGTTGTAACATACTCGGATACCGGCTAAAGAGAGGAAGATAATCTTGTACGCCGGTTTGGATCAGATAATGTATTCCTTTATAATTTTCCGTTCCAGCAAATGTTTTTTCCAGCTCTTTCGCAATCCGTTCCACGGCAATGTTCGTCATCTTATCTTTTACCCGCTGGATGGCATCTAACGTATTATTTTCAATGGAAAAACCGAGCTGACTGGAAAATCGAATTGCCCTTAATATCCGCAAAGGATCTTCCAGGAAACGGTCATATCCGCAGCCGACCGTACGGATTTGCCGATTTGATAAGTCCTCTTGTCCGCCGAATAAATCGATGATGTTTCCATCGATATCCATTGCCATCGCATTAATGGTAAAATCTCTTCGCTTTAAATCTTCTTCAATATTAGAAATAAAAGTGACCGAATCGGGATGGCGGTAATCTGAATATTTCCCGTCTAAGCGAAAGGTCGTCACTTCATAGGACTCATGCTGATATCGGACAATAACGGTGCCATGATCAATACCGACAGGAATCACTTTCGGAAATATTTCCATTATCACTTCCGGTGTTGCAGAGGTCGTAATATCGATATCGCCAATTGGCCGGTTCAGCAAAAAGTCCCTGACGCAGCCGCCGACGAAATAGGCTTCATAACCGTGGCCGAGTATCGTTTTTATAATTGGTTTTGCCTTTTCAAAGGGGGTTTCATGCATTACGATCACCCATTTTTGTATATTTCGATATATTCGTTCACTATGCGTTCAGAATGAAAGTGTTTTTTTGCTCTTAAATACGCATTTTCGGAAAAGGTGCGCCATCTTTTCTCGTCTGTCAGCAGTTGTATTGCATACTCTGCCGCTTTTTCGACATCCTGGGCCGGCACAATATACCCTGTTTGACCATGGGCAATAACTTCCGGAATTCCCCCCACATTTGTCCCAATGCTCGGTACTTTGCACGCCATCGCTTCTAAAATGACCAAACCAAAACTCTCTTTTTCCGACAGCAATAATAGCAAATCGGAAATCGCAAGTAAGTCGCTAATATTGTTTTGTTTGCCTAAAAACAATACTTCTTCTTGCAATTCAAGTTCATGAACGAGCTGCACCATGGAAGTATATTCCGGTCCATCCCCAACTAACAGTAATTTGCATTTTACCTGTTCTTTTACCTTCTGAAATGTATAGATTATATCCTGTACTCGTTTTACTTTGCGGAAATTGGAAATATGGATCAGTATCTTTTCGTCCGGCTGAATGTTAAAATCTCTTTTTAACCCCGGGGCCGTTTTAGGAAAATACTCCTTTTCATTCACGAAGTTATGGATTACGGCAATGTCTCTGTCAATTTTTAGCATTTGCTTCGTCTGTTCCATTAAGCTGCGGGAAACAGCGGTAACCACATCCGACTTTTCAATGGCATACGTTATCATTTTTTTAAAGTGCTGATCAATCCCAAGAACGGTAATATCCGTGCCGTGCAAAGTCGTAATGATTTTTACTTTATTTTGTGCCATTTCCCTTGCCAAAATAGCGCATATCGCATGGGGAATTGCGTAGTGGACATGCAAAATATCCAGCTGTTCCCGGTCGATGACTTCCGCCATTTTGGAAATTAGCGCAAGATCATAGGGCGGATATTGGAAAACCGGATAGTGGCTTAATTCCACCTGATGGTAATATATTTTTGGATGCAGCTTCTCAAGGCGAAAAGGAATGCTTGATGTAATAAAATGAATTTCATGTCCTCGTTCCGACAGCAGTTTCCCTAATTCCGTGGCAATAATTCCGGATCCGCCTACAGTTGGATAACATGCGATTCCGATTTTTAACATTGTTTATCCAACCATCCTTTAAATTTGAATTATATTTTCCAAACCATATACGTAATGATCTAATTCCATTACTTTAAATACGGATAATTTGACCCCGTGCATGAATGACTTCCGGTCCAATGAGTCATGGCGAATCGTTAACGTTTGCCCTGCACCGCCGAAAATAACTTCCTGGTGGGCGACAAGCCCGGGAAGCCGTACACTGTGGATTCGCAAACCGTCCCAATCTGCTCCCCTAGCCCCAGGGAAAACCTCTTTTTCTTCTGGATGTCCTTGCTGTTTGTACATTCTCGTTTCCCGGATGAGTTCGGCTGTTTTGACTGCCGTTCCCGACGGAGCATCTCTTTTATTGTCATGATGCATTTCTATAATTTCCACGTCCGGCAAATATTTGGCAGCAATCTGGGAAAATTTCATCATTAAAACGGCGCCAATGGCAAAATTTGGAGCGATAATCGTCCCAATCTTTTTCTCATTGGCAAGACTTTTAATTTCTTCCAGCTGTTCCCGGGCGATTCCGGAAGTTCCAACAACGGGTCGGACACCATGCTGTAAGGCTGCCATTGTATTTTTGAAACCTGCCTCAGGAATCGTCAGATCGATCAACACATCCGGTTTTACGGATTCGAAGCATTCATGAATATCTGTAAAAATAGGTACAGCTAGGTCCGGCATGCCTGGAAGATCTTTTAACAGCTTTCCGTTATTTATTCGGTCAACGCATGCAAGGAGGGAAAATTCCTCCTCATTTGCAATCATTTTTATTGCTTCGGCTCCCATTTTCCCTCTTGGGCCGCTTACAACGATGTTAATCATCATTCTCCTCCTTCTCTATTTTCGTCCAGCGATCTTTGTCTCTCGTTTCAAATTTGTTCATCGACTGGTTAAAAGCTTGTGCCAGATCAATATCCAACGAATTGGCAAAACAGGCAAGGACAAAAAGGATATCGCCGATTTCTTCTTCTACCGTCTTCTCTTCTTCTGTCGGCTTTTTCGGTTTTTCTCCATAATAATGGTTTATCTCCCGGGCTAACTCCCCCGTTTCTTCCGTCAGCCTGGCCATTAAACTTAAAGGAGAAAAATATCCTTCTTTAAACTGGGAGATATAGTCATCTACCCGTTTTTGCATTTCCTTCGTAGTTAAACGATTTGTATTGATTGTAATTACCTCCCTCAATTTGCAAAAAAATGAAAAGGTAAATGATTATTGTAATTCAGCAAATAATAAAGGTACCCTTCATCTGCATCAAAACAGATTCACATTTGCAGTTGATTCATCTATGTATTTCGTGAAAAATGTATATCGAGACACATGTCCATCTCTTTAATGTTAGCGAATGATAGCACTTTTGACAAATTATTTCTCTGTCTGAACTTGCTTAAAGATTGGCGTTTACGTATGTGTAAAATAGTTCTCGGTGATATTTCTACAAAATCCTAGCCAAAAAGGAAGAGGCACTCTATCATAAATGTATGCTTACTAGGGCAAATACACTTAGAAAGAGGCCTC
>NZ_BMEV01000030.1 GCF_014637175.1 Compostibacillus humi
GCGAAAATAAAAACAGCTTAGGGGAACCTCGAATTTCCCCTAAGCCATCCGATTACATATTACCAAATAATGTCACTAAAATTTATTCACCAACACCATTTGACAAAGAACCGGTTTAATCGATTAATTTTTGGGATTTATTGGTTTCTTACATTCTGACTAACTAAAAATTTTTTGATGATAGCATAGTAATCTAAGGGAGATAGAAAAAATGAATGAACGGCACATCAGTTTTTATAGTGAAGGATTCAAATTGGATGGCACCATCTACTTACCGGATGATTATCAGCCAGGTGAGAAAAGGCCAGCGATTGTTGTCAATTCCGGCTACAATGGTTTTAATGAATTTTATCCCCGTTTGTTTGCCCGCAATTTAACCGAAAGGGGATACGTCTGTCTCGGTTTTGATTACCGGGGGTTTGCAAAGAGCGAGGGAGAGCCTGGAAGAGTCATATTAGATGAACAAGTACAGGATATTAAAAATGCGGTTACTTTTTTAAGCATCCAGGAGGAGGCAGATGAAGAAAATATTGGGCTGATTGGCTGGGGAATGGGGGCATCCAATGTAGTTCGTGTCGCAGCTGAAGATCAGCGTATTAAAGTTGTTGCTGCTTTGAATGGGTTTTATAATGGAGAAAGATGGTTAAAGTCAGTTCATACCTATGTTGAATGGATTGAAATTAAAAAGGCCATTGAAGAAGACCGGATATTAAGAGTGACGACAGGAAAATCGAAATTAGCAGATCCATTTATCCACTATCCATTGGATCCGGCGACGAACGACTATGTACAAAAAGAACTTGCCCCATTATCGCCGTTTGGAAAAGAAACACAATTACAATTTACCGAATCGATTATAAATTTAAATGCAGATAAAATTGCTCCAGACATTCAATGTCCATTGTTTGTCGCCCATGGCAAAGATAATTTGCTGCATCCGATAGATGAATCATTAATTTTCTATGATTTAGCATCTGAACCAAAAGAGCTGTACATTATCGACGGAAAACACAATGATTTTATGTATCATGATCATCCGGTATTTCAGCAATTAATTAGCCGGTTAGACAAGTTTTTTGGAAAACATTTACACAATGTTCACCAACAATTAAATCCAATTGGAGATTAATATACAGCCGCTAATGGGAAATGCTGAAATAAAGAGTGCAGAATCGAATCATTCTCGGAAATTTAAGTAAAGCCGTACTCCGCGATTTGGAGAACGGCTTTTTCTTTTTTAAAATCTGATTAACGGTTTTCGGCCATTCTTCCTAGCGGCCCATCTTCTTTAATTATATCCTGTAGTTCATAGACAGATATAGGAAACATAGGAAATCCGTAAGCATACGGGGTATACTCATAGAGCTGAAAAAAGATAACAATCGTTTTGTCTGCAATATAAAATGGCTGATCAGGTTGTATGCCTGCAAAATCGTTAATCAGCGGAATGTCTCGCTCTTCCATCTGTTCTTTAATGAGCGCTGACAGCTTATCCAAATAATTGCTTTCAGGCTCAAACAGTTGGTTTAACGTACATTTTTGCCCTCTGTTTAAATCAAAGGTTAAGGCATTTAAGTAAGTCATTCCATGGGCAGCATTATCGGGATACGTATAATTAGAAAAGGTAAAACTTAATACGTTGCGCTGATTGTTTTTTATTTCATACGTACCAACCATTTCGACAATCACTGAAGGCGCTCCTGCTATCTGTTTATCGATAAGGGATTGGGTTTTCTGAACGATAGACTGGTTTATAAATTTTTCCAAAGCTTTGTTTTGCATTTGAAATACGTGAGGGTAATAAATATTGATATTCGGTCCCCCGCTAACCTTCCTTGTATAAATCTGAACTGGAAAATCAGGCAATTGTCTCATTCCTTTTTACCTCATCCTATTCCCGATAGGCGGAGAGGTGAAGGAATTTTTAAAAACGTGATTATTCATTTCCGTTTACAGAAGAAAAATTTATGGCTGTTTTGCTTGCTTAATAATCTGTATCATCATTGCTGCAGCTGCGCGCTGCCCAAAGAACTGATTAGTCGTTCCAGTAAAGTATAAGTCCGTCTTCGAGTGGTAAAACGAAAAAGCGCCAGTCTGTCCCCAATGGCCAATTAAGCCGTTATTTAAATCTCTGATTGATAAGGGCTGTCTTTCAATTCCAACACCATAAAAAAATAATCCTGGATTGAAAATAATTTTCCAATCTTGGAGTTCATCGAAAGTTTCCTTTGGGAAGAAATGTCCATTTATAAACGCTTTCAAGAATATCATCGACTCCTTCGCTGTTGAGACAATCCCTCCTTCTGGTCCGATAGAAGCCATATATTTAGGCAGGCGTAAAGTTCTATTCTTATAGTATAGCGGAGCCGGCCGCTTGTCATTGACATCTTCATATAAGTATGTATCCTTTAATTCCAGCTCATTAAAGATATATTGTTTGAATACCGAATGGATGTCCTGTTCCGTAATTGTTTCAATGATTTTGCCTAAAAGCTGAAAATTCGTATCAGAATATTGAGCTCTTTTACCAGGAGCGAATTTTGGTTTTTTCTTTCTGGCCGTAGAGATGGTTCGGGCGAAACCCCAGCTTTGATCTTTCCCGGCTGTTAATTGGTTTATCACATCAGCAGAAAAATAATCTGGAATACCTGAAGTGTTGGACAACAGGTGTTTTATCGTAATTTCTTTGGAGTAATCTTTGCCGTTATAAATATGAAGCTGATGCAATACATCATCGGAAATATAGTTGGAGATGGAATCATGAAGTTGCAGTTTGTTTTCCGCACGCAATTTTAATAGACAGGCAGTAACATATAATTTTGTTACACTCGCAATAAAATAAGGTGTTTCCGCAGTCAAATTTCCTGCACTTGATGTATGGGATATCGTGTTTTTCCCATTTTCGACACAAATTACAGTGCCAAAAATGTTTTTCTTTAATACTGCTTTTGCTGCTGCTTCTTTAACAACGGAAGCATCTACTTTGGCTGCCAAATCGTAATCCTCCTCTCATAATTAAAATAGGATAAGACACTGTTTAATAATTGCGCCCAGCGAATCTATATATCATTTTATAGTAGTTTGAATCTTTTTACTATTAGAGCCCTTCAGCTGAATACTTATTATTTAGAATTGGGGGAGCAATTCAATTGAGATTTCGAAAGGTGAAAAGTATGATGGAAAATATAGAAGAAAGTAATTATTTATCAATTGAAAACGAAAAAGCCGGTATTTCCGCAAGTTACATAGGAGACTGATAGATAATAGATGCGAAAGCAAGCAATAAAGTCAGGTGATAATATGGCCAAATGTAAAGATGAGATTGTTTTACGTGGGTTAAAAGAAAATAACTTAAAAAATATCGACTTAAATATACCGAAAGAAAAAATTACCGTCTTTACCGGTGTTTCCGGATCGGGAAAAAGCTCCGTCGTTTTTGATACGTTGGCACAGGAAAGCAGAAGGCAAATGTCATTAAACTATCCCCATTACGTCCGGTATCAGATGCCGAGGTACGAACGGCCAAATGCGGATTTGATGCAAAATTTAAGTCCCGTTGTCGTCGTCGAACAGCGGCAGGCAGGAGGAAATTCCCGATCTACTGTCGGTACGTATATGGATATTAATCCGTTAATTCGATTATTATTCTCACGGATAGGCGAGCCGTCCATCGGTTCTGCCAATGATTTTTCCAGTCAAAGCTCGTTTGGCAGATGCCCAGAATGCAGCGGCTTTGGCGAAGTCATTACACCTGATGTAAATAAACTGGTAGATTTCAATAAGTCGCTGCGGGAATACGCGGTGAAATTTAAACCTTTATCACCGTCCGGCTGGCAAGGGAGATGGATGATTACCGGCGGTTTGTTCGATCCGGACAAACCGATTAAGGATTATTCGAAAGAGGAACGACAGCTATTTTTATACGGTCCGCCAGAAGGGGAAAAGGTTTATGCGCCGTTTCATACGAAAAACGGCCCCCAGCCCCATGAATGGGACGGATTATTGCCGAGGTTTAAGCGACTATATATCCATCGGGATATCTCCAAGCTGAAAGGAGTTACGATGGATGACGTGTTAGCTGTGTCCAGCCATTCTCTCTGTCCAACGTGCAGCGGTTCCGGCCTCAACCCAGAAGTATTAGCATGCAAAATAAACGGATTAAATATTGCCGATTACTATCAGCTCGAATTATCAGAGCTGGCGGAAGAACTAAAAAAGATAAATGATTCCGTAGGCGGGCAGATTGCACAGCAAATCATTCCACAAGTTACACAGCTAATTGAGATGGGACTAGGATATTTAAATCTGTCGCGAAAAATGGGTACGTTATCCAGCGGAGAAGCGCAAAGGGTTAAAATTGCCCGTCATTTGGGAAGCAGCTTAAACAATATGACCTATATTTTCGATGAACCGAGTGCCGGACTTCATCCTGAAGAAGTAGATATGTTGATTCATATGATGAAGAGAATCAAAGACTGGCATAATACGGTAATTGTGATTGAACATGATTTATCGGTAATCGATGCAGCGGATGAAATCATTGAAATGGGACCGGGAGCAGGTGTGCATGGCGGAGAAGTGGTTTATCAGGGGAGCCTGGAAGGTCTGAAAAATTCCATCGCTGCCACTTCTTTAAGTCACAAAATAAAGATTAACCGTAACCCGAGAACAATAGAACATTTTTTTACAATCGAAGGGGCAAATCAAAATAATTTAAAAAATATTACTGTTCATATTCCTAAAAATGCCTTTGTCTCGATATGCGGTGTGTCTGGTTCCGGGAAAAGCTCTTTAATGCTTGGAGAATTTACAGAACATTATCCCGAAACAATCGCTGTCGGTCATGGAAGCATCGGCATTTCCAGCCGTTCTACATTGGCAACCTATATGGGAATTATGGATGATATTCGCGCCATATTTGCCAAGGAGACAGGGCAGCCCGCAGGTATGTTCAGCTTCAATTCAACTGGAGCATGCCCTGTATGCCAAGGAAAAGGTATTATCAAGCCGGATGTTGCTTTTGCTGATCCGGTAACCGTTCCTTGTGAAGCATGCTGCGGGACAAGATATTCCGATGAAGCGCTCAGCTATAAAATACAGGGCAAAAACATCGTTGAAATTTTAGATTTAACCATTGAAGAAGCGATCGATTTTTTCGAAAAGCCAAATATTTTAAAAAGGGTGGAGAAGCTTCAGGAAATAGGTCTTGGATATCTCACGCTTGGACAAACGACAAGCTCCTTAAGCGGCGGAGAACTTCAAAGATTGAAACTGGCAAGTCATCTGCAGAAAGAAGGACAAATATATTTATTGGATGAGCCATCGTTAGGGCTGCACGCAAAAGATAACGACAAATTGCTGGATGTATTTCAGAATCTGGTTAGAAGAGGCAATTCGGTTATTATTATTGAACATAATCTCAATTTTATCGCAGCGAGCGACTGGGTAATCGAATTAGGCCCTGGAGGCGGAAAAGAAGGCGGGCATATTATTTTTGAAGGGACACCGGAAGAAATGTTGCGTGCAGAGACACCGACAGCGAAGTGGCTGCGGAGGCAAAAGAAAATAGAACAGCACAGAAATTGAGTCTGTGCTGTTATAATAGATTCCAACATTAAATTACATCACGAAAAATAATTGAAGTGTGTATTGTTGCCATCAAATCCGGAGGTGAGGAAATGCCAATTTGCCAAAACTGCGGCAAGCAATGGACTTGGAGCCAAACGGTTAAAACAATCTTCAAATTAAAATGCCCTTACTGCAGCAAGAAACAATATGAGTCTGCCTCTTCAAGATGGAAAGGCAGTATTTTATCTGTTTTTCTCTTACTTATCATTCTTTTGCCGCTTAATATTTTATTCAATTTTTCTCCTGCAGCAGCTCTTTTTTTCGGCTTTGTCATTGTAGTAATTATGTTAGCTCTATATCCGTTCTTTTTAACACTGTCCAATGAGAAAGAGCCCTATTGGTAACTGATGTTATGGCACAAGTTTAACTTTTATAATATTTTTTTCCTAAATCTGTCGCCCACTTTTCGCACCAAAAGGAATCATAAGGTTTTAAACGCAGGCCTTTCTTTCTTTTTATCCTGCGATAGTGGTATCGTACTGCCGACGGAATAGTGATAAGAAAAGGTGTGAGCGGACCTAGCCATAAATTTTGAAAACTATGTCCATATTCATGCTGCTTGAGAGAAAGGCTTGCCCCATTTTGGACAAAAAAGAAACCGCCAAGATTTAACCCTCCCCAATTTGTTCCGAATTCCACATAAACCGAAAATCCGAAAACCTTCGGTTTATAGCCAAAAATAATCAGCATAACGGTGATGAATCCCCCTATTGCTGTTAAGACAATTCCCCATGTCAGCTGGATGATCCAATATAATATGAATTTTATTACCATTTTTTACCTCTCATATCGCATCTGTTAATATATTCCATTTTAAAACAGAAAAAATTGATAGCGGGCTATTTTTATATTTTACCAAAAATAAGGGCCAAAGAAGTAATGCACTTCTTCGGCCTTTAATTATTCAGCTGGAATTGCTGCTTAAGTCTTTCGAAAGCATTTCCAGCGAAGGTGGATTGCTTGCATTTTGCTCAATGGAAGGATTGCTGAACTGATGAGGTATATAATATCGAATGCCTATCGTTGCTTGCTTAATCGTCTCTTAGCGGACGGAGACGAAAGTGGTCCAACACTTCATTAATAATGCCGATATCATACAATTGTTTTTCCAGGAAAAATTGGATAATTAAATCATGTGTATCATTATCGGAAAAAGCGTATCCTGCAGCTTGCATAAGTTCTTCCGTTTCGTCCTTATCTAATTCTAGGGCAAGGGCGAGGGAGATGATCGTATTTTTTTTCGGCTTGTAGCTGGAGTTCGTGCGGATTTTTGAAAAATGCCTTCGGTCAATGCCAGCCCGTTTATAAACTTCGCTGTCCTTCATTCCCTTTTGGTCGATCAATTGAAATAAAATCTGGTTTAGCGGCGGTTTACGGAATTTATTTATGTAATCTTCCACTTCAACCTGGACATCTTCTTCGTATACCATCGATTGAAGGGACCGGTAAATTGCGTTTTTATGCATTTTAATATATTGTTCAATTTCTTTCAGAAGTTCGTTATACATCATGTTACTCTCCCAAATGTCGCCTTGGAAGCGACCAAATTAAATGAATCGTCCGGTACAATTATAACAGAAAGAAAAGCGGAGGGTGATAATGATGAAAAGTAAAATAACACACATTATTTTTTTATTGGACCGGAGCGGATCTATGGGTGGGCTGGAAGATGACACGATTGGCGGTTTTAACAGTTTAATGAAAAAACAGTGCGAATTGGAAGGAGAAACACGCGCTACAGTCGTCTTATTTGACAATGAATATGAAGTCATTTGGGACGATGCTGATGCCAGGGAAATCCGATTAACAGATAAGGAATATTATGTCAGGGGAACTACTGCCTTATTGGATGCCGTCGGCAAAACAATCCATACACATTCAAAGAAATTGGCGGAAAAACAGACCGACCATGTTTTGTTTGTTATTACAACGGACGGCATGGAAAATGCGAGCCGGGAATATACTTATCCCCAAGTTAAAAAAATGATTCAGCGGCAGCAGGAAGCAGGGTGGGAGTTTCTTTTCCTTGGCGCAAATATCGATGCAGTTGAAGAGGCGAGCAACATCGGAATTCATATGGAAGATTCCTTTCAATTTTCTGCCACAAAGGATGGGATTGGAGCAATGTACAGTATGGTTCATGAAAAGCTCGCTGAAAGGAGAAAATAGCGGCGGTTATTGTATTTCTGTCAGTGAAATATGGTACTGACATCTTGGCTAAAACTCGTCAGACTGTAATAAAGGAAGTGCAGTACAATCACCGAAATGGTGGTGCTGCGCTTTTTTTATGAACTATCTAACGAGATAACAGATTATTGCATAGAATAAATCACACTACCCTTCGTTAAACTCTATTACCAGGAAAAGTTGTGTAGAAAGAAATTTAACTATTTATCATTTACAAGTATATTTGCTTGGCTATTCTTGGATGAAAAATGGTACTATGATTACATAGAAAATCACAGTTTGAATCGCACAGTTCATTGCTTGGGAAAAAACCTGAGAGCTACAGAAGCTTTTCCCTTCGTAACAATACAAAATTACAATCTTTGAAGTGACACAGGCAGATTTTACGGAAACGTTGATTGTTTTTAAATGACTTCCTTGAACCTGTCTGTTATATAAGGTGGAATTCCATTGAAGCTGAATAAAGTATTGCCTGTTCTCTTTCTTATTATGTTTCTTGTAATGGTCGGCTTTGGCATAATTATTCCAGTGCTTCCTTTTTATGCGGAAGAACTGGGCGCCTCGCCTGCGGAACTAGGATTATTAATGTCCGTTTATTCCATAATGCAATTTATCTTTGCGCCAATGTGGGGCCGGATTTCGGATCGGACCGGCCGGAAACCGGTAATTATGATTGGGATTTTCGGTCTTTCCCTTTCCTTTTTCATGTTAGCAGCAGCGTCACAATTGTGGATGCTCTTTGCCGCGCGTATTGTCGGGGGTATTTTATCGGCAGCCAATATGCCTGCGGTTCAAGCATACGTTGCTGATATTACGACAGACAATGATCGCAGCAAAGGGATGGGAATTATCGGTGCGGCTACAGGGCTGGGGTTTATTTTCGGTCCGGCAATAGGAGGAGTTTTTACAAATATTAATTTACAGGCTCCATTTTATTTGGCCGGAATCATTTCATTATTAACTTTATTTCTTGTTGCCATTGTACTTAAGGAATCGTTTCATCCTGCCAATCAGCAGACAAAGTCCCAAGAAGGCTTATCTCCTTCTTCCTTTACTCGCGGACCATTGCCGGTACTATATTTCCTGCAATTTTTTATTACATTGTCCCTAGCAGGGCTGGAAGCGACGTTTGCTTATTTTGCAGCAGCCAGGGCGGGACTGGATGCGGTAACTTTAGGATATATTTTTATGATTATGGGCCTGGCCAGTGCCGCTGTCCAAGGTTCATTGGGACCTTTAACAAAAAAATTTGGAGAAGCAGCTATTATTCAATTGGGGATTGTCGTTTCGGCTATCGGATTTGCCCTCATTCTCTTGATTCATGACTTCACAACTGCTGCACTTTTCCTTGCAGTTTTCGGTATAGGCAATGGAGTAATCCGCCCGAGCATTTCTTCCATCCTGACGAAACATTCAGCGACGGGATATGGCTCTGTAACAGGATACTTATCTTCCTTCGATTCTTTAGGGAGAATCATCGGGCCGGCAGCAGGAGGGTTCCTCTATTCCGTTGCAATTAGCCTGCCGTACTTATCCGGCATTTTCTTATCCATTTTTGCCTATATGCTTTTCCAAGTATACAAATCCAGACTAAAGGCAGCAGAACGAGGATAATGCAAGTTTTTCCGGGAGCACAGCAGAATGAGCTCCCGGTTTTATTATGTATGGTAATATATATTTAAATATTTAAATATTTAAATTTTTCCAAAAAAGGGATAGGCGGGGAGAGAGAGGATGGTATTTGCTTACAAGGATTATGACGGGTTGGGGTTAGCGGAATTAATCCGAAATAAAGAGGTAAAGCCGGAAGAAGTAAAAGAAATGGCAATTCGGGAAATCGAGGAAAAGAATCCAAAGTTAAATGCAGTAATTCATAAAATGTATGACGAATCCCCGATTGATTCTTCGGGAATGTTTTTTGGAGTTCCAATATTAACAAAAAATATTTCTCAGGAATCAAAGGGTCATCCGATGACTGCCGGATCTAAAGCATTGGTCGATGTCATTGCCGATGAAGATAGTGAATTTGTCCGGCAAATAAAAAATACCGGAGTAATCATTATCGGCCAGACAAACGTTCCCGAATTAGCCTTAATGGGCATAACGGAACCGGAGTTATACGGTCCTACAAGAAATCCATGGAATACGGACTATACGCCAGGAGGTTCGAGCGGAGGCGCTGCGGCAGCGGTCGCATCAGGAATGGTACCGGTAGCCGGGGCCAATGACGGCGGCGGGTCCATTCGCATCCCATCCGCCTATTGTGGACTTTTTGGTCTGAAACCGACAAGGGGACGTACTCCTGTTGGCCCGAAAGTTGGCCGGAATTGGCAAGGGGCTTCCGTAGACCATATTTTGAGCAGAACGGTAAGGGACAGCGCTGCCATGCTGGATCAGTATCGGTTAGACCGATACAATGCCTTTGTTGCACCGCCCTTTCACGGTTCTTATTTGGAAGCAGCTGGAACTCCAGTTGCAAAACGGTTAAAAGTTGCTTATACTGTCAATTCGCCAATCGGTTTGACGGTGGACAGGGAATGTAGAGAAGCGGTGGAAAAAACGGTAAAATTGCTGGAAACGATGGGGCATCACGTGGAAGAAAAAGCAGCGCCAGTCGACGGCAAAAAAATAGCGAACAGTTATATCTACTTATATTTTGCTGAAGTAGCTTCTGCACTAAGGGAAATGGAAAGAATCCTTGGCCGGAATGTAGCCTTTAACGATGTGGAGCCGGCAACGTGGATGCTCGGATTGCTGGGCAGGACCGTAAATGCTGAAGAACTTTTAATTACCTTAAAATATTGGGACGAAGCTGCCATCGCAATGGAAAAGTTTCATGACGAATACGATATTTATATTACGCCGACAACGGCACATCCTCCTGCCAAAATTGGGGAATTAGACCTTACTCCAATGGAAAAACGAATCATTCCTCTCGTTGGCAGTTTGCGTTTAACAAAACTGTTGAGAAAAACCGGTTTTGTCGATAAGTTAGTGAATCAAAGCCTAGAGAGAACTCCTTTTACCCAGCTGGCAAATTTAACGGGGCAGCCTGCTATGACTTTGCCGATGCATTTGACAAAAGAGGGTCTGCCTGTAGGGGTGCAAGTAATGGCCAGGAGGGGAAGGGAAGATCTGTTATTTCAGCTTGCCGGCGAACTGGAGCAGAGTGATTTATGGATTGATGTAAAGAAAAATCCAAACTATTAATCGTTTCTATTTTTATAGTTAGAGAAAACATATCCTTCCATCGTTTTTGCCAAGAACTGCACAGTGATTATGACCTAGTTTGCAACATCTTGTTCATTCCCACAGTGCCGTTTATTTGCAAATGCCTCCGGATTTCGACTATGATGAAAGAAATTTAGTCGCATAGGGGGACGCTTTATGGAAATTGGAATTACAACTTTCGTAGAAACAACGCCGGATGTTAATACCGGCAAAACTATCAGTCATGCCGAGCGAATTCGGGAAGTTGTAGAGGAAATCATCCTTGCAGATGAAGTAGGTTTGGATGTATTCGGTGTAGGGGAACATCACCGTAAAGATTATGCTGCTTCTGCGCCAGCAATAATTTTAGCTGCCGCTGCTTCCCGGACGAAGCGAATCCGGCTTACGAGTGCCGTAACCGTATTATCATCCGATGATCCGGTAAGGGTTTTTCAAGATTTTGCAACGATCGATGCCATTTCAAATGGAAGAGCGGAAATTATGGCGGGGCGCGGTTCTTTCATTGAATCCTTCCCGTTATTTGGCTATGATTTAAGGGATTACAATGAACTGTTTGAAGAAAAATTAGATTTGCTGTTAAAAATTCAGGAATCGGAAATTATAACATGGGAAGGGAAACATCGTCCATCCATACATAATCGGGGAGTATATCCTCGCCCAGTCCAAGACCCGCTTCCTGTATGGATAGCGAGCGGCGGCACTCCCGAATCGGTCGCCCGGGCAGGCGTTCTTGGTCTGCCATTAGTGCTGGCTATTATTGGCGGCAGCCCGCTGCAGTTTGCTCCGCTCGTCCAATTGTATAAGCGGGCCGCTGAACGAAACGGACATGACCCGTCCAAGTTAACGGTAGCTTCCCATTCCCACGGCTTTGTGGCAGACACGACAGACATTGCGGTGGAGAAATTTTTCCCGCCGACTCAATACGCGATGAATGTGCTGGCAAAAGAACGGGGATGGCCGGAGTATACGAAAGAAACCTTCGATCAGGCGCGCCGTCTCGAAGGGGCATTATATGTCGGCGACCCGCAAACCGTTGCCGAAAAAATTATATTCTTAAGAAAGCATGTCGGGATTACAAGATTTATGCTGCATGTGCCCGTCGGTTCTATGCCGCATGAAGATGTCATGCATTCCATCGAATTGCTAGGAAAAGAAGTTGCCCCAATCGTACGGGAAGAAGTGGCAAAATGGGAGAAGGAACAAGCGGAGAAGTAATATTTTTTGTCATCTTGATAAGGGGGCATTTTCGTTTCAAGACGGTTCAAATGATAAATAGGTAATTTTGTTGGCAGACTCGTATCTTTATTGCGGGAAGATAGAATCAAAGGGAACCTTAACATTTTTTGTTAAGGTTCCCTTCTTCTTTTACTTTATACTAATGGCAGAAACTTTGAAAGGAGTGTATTCCATGTCTAGTGGTAAAAAGCCTATTTTTAAGAGATGGTGGTTTTGGTTAATCGTTATTATATTAATAATCGCCTTCGCGAATGGAGGAGAAGAGGGCGGGGATTCGACAAAGCAAGAGAGTGTGGAAGAAGCTGAAGTGACTGAAGAGGAAAACGTAGAAGAGGATACGGCAGAACAAGCTGAAGAAGATGCAGATGAGGAAGAAGAAGCGGCTGCAGATAATGAGGAAGATTCACAAAAATTGACACGTGAAAATTCTTCCGCTGAAGAAACAACATTAAACACAGGTACATTTACTGTTGGAGAAGATATATCTGAAGGCAGATATGTGATTACCGGGGACGGAAGCGGGAATTTGTTTGTATATGATGGTGACTTCCCGGTCGTTAACGAAATATTGGATCCGTCTGGTGAATTTGGTGTAAAAAGTGTTACGACAGATATTAAAGATGGTCAGCAAATTGAGATTTCTGGAATTAGCAACGTCACTTTCACCCCTGCAGAAACAAGCATATCCAACATTTTAACAACGGGAACTTGGATTGTTGGACTGGACATAGCTCCGGGAAGATATGATGCTGCAGCTCCAAGCGGAAGCGGGAACTTTTTTGTATATGACGGGAGCTGGCCGAAAGTAAATGAAATATTGGACGCTTCCGGTGAATTCGGTGTTGAAAAGGTTACCGTTGATCTGGAAGAAGGGCAAATTATTGAAATATCTGGACTAAATGAAGTCGAATTTACAGAGAAATAAAATTTTTGGACATAACATTTCCGAGTGAAATGTTATGTCTTTTTTAGTTTATATAAAGTTAAATATTTGGCACACAAAAAAACCTCACTGCATTTTGAAATATTTGGTAAAATGTTCATAATAAAAATTTTTGCATATTGAACAGTAGAATGAAAGCGGGTATGCCAAATGAATAGATTTCTTCTGCATGCAGAAGGTTTTTTTATTCTAATGATTTCTATATACTTTTACGACCAAAATCAATATAGCTGGTTTTTATTCTTCATTCTTTTATTTGCTCCAGATATTTCCATCCTTGGCTATTTGATTAATAAAAAAGTTGGTGCTGTATTCTATAATGTATTCCATACTTACAGTGTGCCTATTGCAGTTATCCTTTTTAGTCTTATTTTTGCAAATTCTCTTTTCGTATCCATTGGTTTAATCTGGACTGCACATATTGGAATGGACCGGCTCTTTGGTTTTGGTTTAAAATACACGACAGACTTTAAAGATACACACTTAAACCGGATTTAATTTTCAGTTGCTGCTCATTTTTGAGGCATCGGCTTTGTTTTATTGATCGTGGAGAAGCTGTGGAAAAAGCAAAGGCTGCCGGTTTTTTAACAAATCATATCGCTTTAACCCCTTTTTTCAAAAGATGTAAATAATAGCGGCAACAAAATAATTTGAAAAATCATAATAGTATTTACACATTGGTGCATGAATTGGTATAGTCAATAGTAATACCGAAACATTGAAATGGGGAGAAGGGGGAATAACAATGGATGTCAAATTTCCGATTGGCAAACTGCAAGTTCCTGAAAACGTAACAATGCAACATGTCGAAGGATGGCTAAAACAAATTGAAACGTTTACGGAAAGATTACGGGAAACAGTAGATTCGCTGACGGTAGAGGAATTTAACAAAACATATCGGGAAGGAAGCTATAATGTTCGTCAGCTTGTACATCATATTGCCGATTCCCAGCTAAACATGTATTTGCGGTTAAAATTGGCATTAACAGAAGAGACTCCGACGGCGCCTGGATTTGATCAAGACAAGTGGGCGGTCCATCCGGACACGGAGCTACCTGTAGAAAGCTCACTTAAAATGCTGGAAGGAATTAATGAACGGATTGTAGCATTAGGAAAAAGTTTAACAGAAAATCAATTAACCCGTTCTTTTATTCATCAAGTAAACGGTAAAATTACCGTAGCACAAAAATTAGCAAAATTAGCCTGGCATGAAGAGCATCACCTGGAACATATAAAAATAGCCTTATCAAAATAATTAACTTTTAAGTATTGGTTTATCAGATTAGGATAAACCAATTTTTTTCAACGGACGTATTCTCGTGCCAAAGTATTTATTATCTGTAAATGCTTCAATAAGGATGCAATGCTGTAATACATTTACCTTGATTTTTATAGTTGTAAGGAGAGTTTTCATGTCCTTTTTCATCGCATTATTGCCGATTATTTTCATTTTTGTTTTCCTTTTCCTCTTTAAGCTTCCGTCATTGCGTGCTTCTCTGTTTACTTTCATGCTGACGATAGCCGTCACATTTTTTTGCCGAGAATACCATTTAAATCTTGATAAAGTGATTCACGAATCGATTCAAGGGATATTAATTTCTTTCATTGCCGGATATGTCCTTTTCTTTGGAATCTTTTTATATCACCTGATTCAGCGGGTAGGCGGAATCCAATCCATCGCTTCATTTATTTCGGAAAGGATCAGCGACCGGGTTGTTCAAGTGTTAGTTCTTGTAGTCGGTCTGTCTCCCCTTATTGAATCGACAAGCGGTTTTGGTGTTGCTTTTATGATGGTTGCTCCTATATTTACTGCACTCGGATTTACGCCAATGAAAGCAGCTTTATTAGGATTGGTGAGTTTGCTTGCTGTCCCCTGGGGAGCGCTCGCTACAGGAACAATCATTGGTGCGGAATTGGGGGAATTATCACTGGAACGGTTTGGCTTTGGTACAGCAATCGTCAGCATTCCGGTATTTGCCTATTTTATCATCATTGCTGTTTGGATTGTCGGCGGAAAAGAAGCTGTTAAACGAAAGTGGAAACAAATCGGGGTTATTTTCTTTGCCTTTACAAGCTCAATTTTGTTTTGCAATTATTTTATCAGTGTCGAGCTGGCTGGGGTATTAAGTTCCTTATTGGTTATCGTCCTCGGTTTTGTAATGACAAAAAAAGGGGGAAAGGGAGGAGAACATATTTCAGGTACGGATAAGGAGAAAGTTATAAAGGTTTTTAGCCCATATATCATCTTGACGATTCTGATTTTTATGACCCGGGTAATCAGCCCATTCCAAGAAATTTTGCAAAGGTATGCAGTCATTGATTTGCCGAAATTTTCTTATAAGCTGGCATTGCTTTATTCCCCCGGCTTTTGGCTTCTGATTACATGTATAGCCGCCATTGTTATTTTCCGACTGAAAAAGGAAGAGGTATTTGTTTCTTTCAAAAAGACGGTTGCTCAGTGGATTCCTTTCATGATTACTACATCATGCTTTGTTGGCATCTCTGAAGTCATGGGGGCAGCCGGGATGATTACAGCCATTTCCGATACATTAGGTTCGCTGTTTGGAAAAGGATTTCTTATTATTTCCGTTCTTATTGGTGCTTTAGGCGGCTTTCTTACCGGCAGTACAGCATCATCCAACGCCATGTTTATTAAGCTGCAAGTACAAACAGCAGGACTCACAGGACTTTCTGCTGATCTCGTTGCTTTTTCGCAAAATGCGGGTGCATCCCATACTACGATGGCTTCCCCATCCAGGGTCATGCTCGGGACCCGTTTGCTTGGGATTCAGTCGAAGGAACATCAAATACTAAAAACTGTTTTTCTCGTTGTTTTAGGCGCGTTACTGCTCATTGTTGGAATGTCTTTCGGACTGAGTTTCTTTTATTTCTAATTTCATAGTTTAATAAGAAAGGATATAATGAAGCTATGCTAAAACTTGCAAAGGGGATTAAAATGGATATTACACGACATAACAGTAAAGCTTGGGATAAGAAGGTAGAACGAGGATCGAACTATACAAAACCTGTAAGCAGCGAAATCATTGAACAAAGCAAACTTGGTCAATGGGAAATTACCGTAACGAAGGAAAAAGCAGTGCCAAGAAATTGGTTTCCCGAATCCATTGATGGATTACATATTCTTTGCTTAGCGTCTGGCGGAGGACAACAAGGCCCGATTTTGGCTGCAGCTGGGGCGGACGTTACCGTTTTGGGCATTTCCATGAAACAGTTAGAACAAGATGAAATGGTTGCAAAAAGAGAAGGACTGAATTTAAAAACGGTTCATGGTGATATGTCTGACCTTAGCATGTTCGAAGAAAATTATTTTGATATGGTCATCCATCCTGTTTCCAATTTATTTGTAAATGAAATCCGTCCAGTGTGGAATGAAGTTTCACGGGTTTTAAGAGATAAAGGAATTTTAATCGCCGGGTTTGCCAATCCCCTTCTGTGGATATTTGATGATGAGCAGGAAAGAAAAGGAATTCTTGATGTAAAATATTCTGTTCCATCATCCACTTTAGACCATTTGTCAGAAGAGAAAATTGAAGAATATATAAACGCTAACGAAACGATTGAATATGCTCATACGCTGGAAGACCAGGTTCAAGGGCAAATTGATGCGGGCTTTGTCATTACCGGATTTTATGAAGATGATTTTGGCGGAACGAGAATCATCGACAACTACATCAAAACGTTTATCGCAACGAGAGCAGTAAAGGTAAAAATGTAAATAATCTGCAAAGATGAACGTATTTTTATTTAAGAACCGCTGGCAGGATGCTTTCCTTCGTGTCACCGAGAATAAAAAAGGATATGGTAATTTCTGTATTTAAACAAAGAAGGAAAGAAGAAACAAAATTTTTCCTAGTAAACTTTGATAAAATAGTGAATTGAAGGAGAGTAATTATGGCTGCACAACATCGACATTCCATGATTGCTGCACTAAAAAAGATTGTTATCCCGTATTTACGAGAGAATCGATTTAAAGGATCATTTCCTCATTTTCGTAGATTGAATGACGAACATATCGACTTAATTACATTTCAATTTAACCGCTATGGAGGTTCCTTTGTAGTTGAATTAGCTGTTTGCTCTACCGAAGGCGTAACCATGAGTTGGGGTGAGAAGGTACTTCCAAATAAGGTAACTGCCCATGATGTGAACGAGCGAATCAGACTGAAAGACAATAAAAACGATGAAGAAGATTTTTGGTTTCAGTACGAGCATGCCAAAAGAGAAGCGGAATTCGAGGAGGTTGCAAGTCGTGTAAGGCGTCTGCTGCAGGTGGAGGACATTGGATGGATAAGAGATTTGTTGGAAAAAGAGATAAAAAACTGCACCTCTTTTTGAACGAGTAAAAAGTGAAAGGGTCCGCGTTGCTTCGGACCCTTCATTTATTCTGTTTCCTTATTTTTCTCTTCCCAAAGTTTTACTCTATCCTCAAAACTTACTTTTCGATGAACTTGATGAAGCATCCATTGATAGCCAAAAGGATCAATGAAAATGGCGTTCGATACTCCGTAATCCTTTAATTCGGTCACCGGCTGAATTTCCTTACAGCCTAATTCCATCGCTTTCGTATACGTTTTCTTGATGTCAGGTACGGTAATGTTTACCCAAATTGTATTCATTTGGTCAGGGGACGGTGCTTTTAATCCAAATTCCTCATTCTCATCCAACATATGGAATCGTACGCCATAAAGGGAAAAAACTGCTTCATTTTCACCTTTAGGTAAACTAGTAACCTCGATACGTTCTATTTCTGCAAATATTTTTTCATACAATTCCAATGCTTTTACGCTATCAGATACAATCATATCGATTTCGACTCCGACCAATCGGAAACCCACTCCTTTTTTGTCCTAAGTATACGTGAATACATTGTATTTATAAGAGCCCTCCAGCAAACAAGTAGAAGCAATGGAATAATCGCCGACAATAGCATGCATAATAACGTCCAACATTAATTTATATTTATAAAGTCAAATAGGTAAATTAAAGCGACAAAACTTTGAAAAAGTGTATTCGGCAGGTCCTAATGTCCCGAAAAACGAGTGAAGGACTTTTAAATGGGTTATAGAAGGTCTCTAATGTCCCGAAAAACGAGTAAAGGACTTTCAAATGGGTTATAGAAGGCTTCTAATGCCCCAAAAAATGAGTGAAGGGCTATCAAATGGGTTATAGAAGGCTTCTAATGTCCCGAAAAACGAGTGAAGGACTTTCAAATGGGTTATAGAAGGTCCCTAATGTCCCAAAAAATGAGTGAAGGGCTATCAAATGGGTTATAGAAGGTCTCTAATGCCCCAAAAAACGAGTGAAGGACTTTTAAATGGGTTATAGAAGGTCTCTAATGTCCCGAAAAACGGATAAAGTGCTTTCGAGCGGTCCATAGAAAGGTCTTAATGTCACGAAAAGAAAGTAAAGTACTTTCGAATGGTTCAAAACAAAAGCAGTGTATTAACTTGACTATAGAATTTGAATATTTGACTCAACGGAATTGTAATTTTATCATTGGGAATAATCATAAAAAATCCTATTTTTCAGCATCGGATTCGTTCAATCCCAAAATTTCCATCAAATGGGGAAAAAGTGTAAAATAAATATGTGAACTCGGTGATTTAAAAAAATTTAAGATAGAGGTGGATAGTTTGAACAAAATCATTCAACAAAAAAATGAAAAGTTGGGTAAAACTTTAAGAGAACTCGGACGTGTCATGGTTGCATTTTCCGGCGGCGTGGATAGTGCGGTTGTACTAAAAAGAGCACAGCAGGAACTTGGAGACAATGTATTGGCGGTTGTCGTCAAATCTGAATTATTCCGTGAGTCAGAATTCCAGGCGGCGGTACAATTGGCAAAAGATTTAGGCGTAAAAGTTCTGGAAACAGAAATTAAAGAGCTGGAGGACGAAAATATAGTTGCCAATACCCCGGATAGCTGGTACTACAGCAAAAAATTGCTTTACCGTCATTTGAATCAGCTGGCTAAAGAACTGGATTATCCATATGTATTAGACGGTATGATTATGGATGATGAAGAGGATTTCCGCCCGGGACTGAAAGCCCGTACCGAAGAAGGTGTACGGAGCGTTCTTCAGGAAGCTAACCTCTATAAACATGAAGTTCGGGAAATTGCGAAAGCATTAGAACTTCCAGTATGGAATAAATTAGCATCCTGCAGCCTGGCATCGCGATTCCCGTATGGAACGAAGCTTGATATGAACAAAGTAAATCAAGTTAATCAGGCTGAGCTATATTTGCAAAGCATCGGATTTGCTGAAGTCCGCGTCCGTTACCACGACAATGTGGCACGTATTGAAGTGTCTCCGGAGAAAATAGGTGAATTAATTCTAAAACGGGAAGAAGTTCAGCAAAAACTGGTTTCCCTTGGATTCGATTACGTTTCGGTAGACCTTCGCGGTTACCGCACAGGAAGTATGAATGAAGTGCTGCCGGAAACAGAAACAGCTAAATTGGCAGCAAATGCCTAAAAGCATTGAAATATAAGCAGTTTTTCCTTCGAGGATAAACTGCTTTTTCATTTTGCAGCATACAATTTATTGGATGTAAAAATGTTATTATCTAAAACAATAAGGTAAAATAGTATCTGAAAAATAGGGGGGGTTACACGTGAAAATTTTGTATTTTGACTGTTTTTCCGGAATAAGCGGAGATATGACCATCGGTGCCTTGCTTGACGCTGGCGGCGATTTTTCCTATTTAAAAGAAGAATTAAAGAAGTTATCCTTTGATGATGAATATACATTAGAAGTACAAAAAGTCATAAAAAATGGGATTACTGCTACGAAGTTTGATGTTGTGCTGAAACATGACAACAGGCCACACACCCATGAGCAACATTCCGAAAAAGGCGATCAGCTTAACGGACACGGTCATGCTCATATTCATGAAAACGAGCAAACAGATTATCATGGACATGGCCATCATCATCATGAGGAACATAGCCATGGCAACCATGGACATGGCCATCATCATCATGGGGAACATAGCCATGACAACCATGGACATAGCCACCGTCATCATGGAGGACAAGCTCATCACCATCGGTCCTATCAAGATATTGTTCGCATGATTAATGGATCTGATTTGTCCGAAAAGGCAAAACAAATGTCCCTTGCCATATTCAAAAAAATCGGTGAATCGGAAGGACGGATTCACGGTTTGCCGCTTGAGGAAGTTTATTTCCATGAAGTTGGTGCAGTGGACTCCATTATCGATATTGTCGGTACCGCTATTTTATTAGACCAGCTAGGGGTAGACAAAATAGTATCAGCGCCTGTTCCTGTCGGCTCGGGACGGATTCATATTGCACATGGCATCTATCCTGTGCCGGCCCCTGCCACTTTAGATATTTTAAAGGGAATTCCAATTGAACATACCGATGTGAGAGGAGAATTAACGACTCCAACCGGAGCTGGGATTGTAGCTGTTTTAGCGGAAACATTCGGCACTTTGCCTGCCATGAAGGTGACGGATATTGGCTATGGGGCGGGAACGAAAACGTTTGCCGACCGTCCGAACGTGCTGCGGGTAGTTATCGGGGAACAGGATGGACAGGAGTGAAGCAAATATAATGGATGAAATATTGAAACAAGTGCAGGAGGGCTCGCTGACGATTGAGGAAGCGAAGAAAAAGCTGGCTGCCTATGAGGACCTCGGTTTTGCGAAAGTAGACCTTCACCGGCCGATGCGTCAAGGTTTTCCTGAAGTTATTTACGGGGAAGGGAAGTCGGCAGACCAAATCATGGCAATTTTGCAGTCAATCCAGGAGAGGGGCAGCGACGTTTTAATTACGAGAGTGGCAAAAGAAAAAGCGAAAACAATTCTTCTTCGCCACCCGGAATTTACATATGCCGAAACAGGCCGTATATTATACTGGAAGGCCAAGGAGGCAAATAATAACACGGATAGTTATATCGCTATTATTTGTGCCGGGACATCCGATTTGCGGGTAGCGGAAGAAGCGGCTATAACAGCAGAAGTGATGGGCAGCAAGGTGGAGCGCATTTATGATGTAGGGGTGGCAGGGTTGCACCGGTTAGTTGACCATCTCGATGTTATTAGAAAGGCCACCGTTTCCGTCGTTATTGCCGGTATGGAAGGAGCGCTGCCAAGTGTTGTTGGCGGTCTCGTATCCCGTCCCGTCATTGCTGTTCCGACCAGTGTCGGCTATGGGGCGAATTTCCAAGGTCTCTCCGCTTTGCTTGCCATGCTAAACTCCTGCTCCAGCGGCATTAGTGTTGTCAATATTGATAATGGCTTTGGCGGCGCATATAATGCCGTATTGATTGACAGGCTGGCACGAAAAGAAAGCAATGAAATTGGTTACTAAAAAGCAGTATGGAAGGCCTGCTAATTTTGTTAGTAAAAAGGTGGTAATCGATATGCATCCTCCGAATAATGAACATACCGATGATGAAATGCTGAAAATTGAAGTGAATTTGGATGACATTCCCGGCGAATGGCTCGGGCATGTTATGGATCTATTGTTTCGTGCCGGGGCAACCGATGTTTTTTATTCGCCAATTTATATGAAGAAAAACCGGCCGGGTGTCCTCCTCCAATTGCTTTGTTCAAAAAATGACTTCGACGCAATGAAAGAAATTTTGTTAAGCGAAACAACTACGTTAGGGTTTCGTTATTATCCGATTACGGTGCAGCGGATGGAAAGAAGGTTTATTAAAGTGAATACAAAATGGGGCGCTATAACCGTAAAGCAAGGGATTTCTAAAGGAGAAGTGTTTCAGCAATCACCGGAATATGACGAATGCAAGTCCATTGCCGATAAATACGGTGTTCCATTAAAAAAAGTATATGAGGCGGTTTGGAAACAACTGCCATGAACTGATTTTTACACAACGTATTGTTTTCCCAAATCAAGGAGAATGATGAATGAAAAAAAGCTTTGTATTGCTCTTTGTCCTATTATTTACTATTATTACGGCCTGTGCTCCAGATAAGGAATCGGTACAGGATGAAGTACATAACGCAAAAGACAGTTTAGTATTGGCGCTGGGGAATGAGCCGGAAGAAGGGTTTGACCCGACCGTCGGCTGGGGGCGTTACGGTTCGCCTCTCTTTCAAAGCACCTTATTTGTACAAGATAAAGACTTCAATATTGTGAACGATTTGGCGACCGATTATGAAATAAAAAATGGCGGACTGGAGTGGGTTATTTCCATTCGTAATGATGTAAAATTCTCCGATGGCACACCGCTTACGGCCAATGATGTCGTTTTTACCTTTGAAACGGCGAAAAACAGCCATTCCGTTGTTGATTTGACGAATGTAAAAAGGATAGCTAAATTAAGCGACGATCAAGTGCAATTTATATTGGAAAAGCCCCAGTCTACTTTTATCTACCTTTTAACGATGATTGGCATTGTTCCGAAGCATGCCTATTCCGAAAATTACTATGAACAGCCGATCGGATCCGGACCGTACCAGCTCGTTCAATGGGATAAAGGACAGCAGCTCATCGTAGAAGAGAATCCGTATTATTATGGAAAAAAATCGCCTTTTAAAAGGCTAGCTTTTTTATTTTTGTCTCCTGACGCTGCCTTTTCTGCAGCTAAAGCAGGCGAGGTGGATATTGCTGCCATTCCTGTCCATTTTGCCGGGGAAAAAGTGGAGGGAATGGATTTGATCGCAGTGGATACGGTGGATAATCGGGGGATTATGCTTCCGTTCGTGAACAGAAAAGAAATCGATGGCACAATCATAGGGAATGATGTGACTGCAGACATTGCTGTTCGCAAGGCGATGAACATTGCCGTTGACCGGGAATTAATGATTAAAGATGTATTGAACGGATTCGGCACTCCCGCCTATTCCATTGCTGACGGCCTCCCTTGGTGGAATCCAGATACGGCGTTTGCCGACGGGAAAACATTTGAAGCGGAAATGCTTTTAGATGAAGCAGGCTGGACAGTGAATGAAAACGGCATCCGGGAGAAAAATGGCGTAAAAGCCTCCTTTTCTTTAGTGTATCCGGTCAATGATCAAACGCGGCAGTCCCTTGCCATTGCCTTTTCTCAAATGATGGAGGAGATTGGCATTGAAGTAATACCCGAAGGACGGAGCTGGGAAGAAATCGAAGAGGTGATGCATTCCACTCCGGCAGTGATGGGGTGGGGGAGCCACGACCCGATGGAAATGTATTACGTATACCATAGCAAGTTTGGCGGAAAGGGATATCATAATGCGAATTTTTACCAGAATGAAACCGTTGACGATTATTTGGACATGGCGTTGCTTGCAACGGATGACGAAACAGCCAACGAATATTGGCATAAAGCCCAATGGGACGGAGAAACAGGTTTATCCGCCATTGGCGATGCTCCGTGGGTCTGGCTCGTAAACGTGCAGCATTTGTATTATGTAAATAACAATCTCGATATCGGAGAACAAAAAATTCAGCCCCATGGGCACGGCTGGCCGATTACCGAGTTTATTGCCGACTGGAAATGGAAAGAGGAACAATAAGGAAGATGGACAAATCGATGAAAACAAAATTAATCAGTAAAATAATCCTCCATAAGCTCGCAAAATTTACTTTTGTCCTTGGCGGGGTAACTGTGCTGACCTTTATTATCCTTAGTTATTCGCCTATTGATCCGATCCGGGCGTATATCGGTGCAGACATGCTCGTTGTCAGTGAAGAGCAAAAGGAGGCAATCGCTGATTATTGGGGAATAAATGATTCGAAATGGCAGCAGTTTATTAACTGGTTTTCCGCCATTATCCAGGGGGATTTTGGAACTTCCCTCCTTTACCGGCAAGATGTTCTTACAATAATAAAAGAACGGTTTACAGCATCCATATGGCTGATGGGAACCGCCTGGGTCCTTTCCGGAATCGTCGGTTTTACCTTTGGACTTCTCGCTGGTATGAAGGAAGGGAGCTGGATAGATTGGATAATCAAAAATTATTGCTATCTCATTGCTTCAACGCCTGCTTTTTGGGTTGGAATACTGCTCGTCATGTGTTTCTCTGTCTGGCTCCCGATATTTCCCGTCGGACTTGCCGCCCCCATCGGCATGGAAAGCGAAAACGTGACTATATTAGATCGGATTTATCATCTTGTGTTGCCGGTTTTGACGTTGACAATTGTCGGTGTCGCTAATATCGCTCTGCATACGAGAGAGAAATTAATTGAACTATTAAAGAGTCCATATATCCGATTTGCCAGGGCGCAAGGACTTTCAGGCTTCCGATTAATCGGGAACCATGCAATACGAAATATTTCCTTGCCGGCCATATCCCTTCATTTTGCCTCCTTTGGCCATTTATTTGGCGGAGCCATTTTGGCCGAACAGGTTTTTTCCTATCCTGGTTTGGGAACGACCATTGTACAGGCTGGATTACAGAGTGACGTTCCTTTATTGTTAGGAATAGTCATTTTCAGTACGATATTCGTTTTTTTAGGAAATGTATTGGCGGATATATTATATGTTATCGTTGACCCGCGAATGAGAGAGAGTGAAGCCGGGTGAAGAATAATTCTTGTGAGTTCTTTTTTTTACGAAAGAAGCAGATTGTGAAAATATTATGTTTGCTCCTGTTTCTGCTCGTCTTTATGCTAATCCAAATTTTCCTCGATGGAAAAAGTATCGAGGCAAATTTTTCGGAAAAAAACTTAAGCCCTTCGTTTCAACATCCTTTTGGAACTGACTGGCTCGGCAGAGATATGTTGCTGCGTACCTTTATCGGGTTAGGAATAAGTTTTAAAGTTGGCATATTTGCTGCCCTCCTTAGTACAGCTTTGGCTTTGTTCTTTAGCATTTTGGCAGCAGTTCATAAAGTTTTTGACGCTTTCGTGACGGGACTGATTGATATTTTTTTAAGCATTCCGAATCTGCTGCTCGTCATTCTTATTGTTTTTGCCTTTGGCGGCGGCCCGACAGGGGTGATTTTAGCAATAGGTTTTACCCATTGGCCCAAATCGACCCGTCTGCTGCGGGCTGAAATAATGCAAGTAAAAACAGCCCCATACGTACAAATTTCGGGGAAAATGGGAAAATCCCCGTTTTGGATCGTGAAAGAGCATTTTCTCCCGCAGCTTATGCCACAGCTTCTCGTTGGCTTTACGCTGCTGTTCCCCCATGCGGTATTGCATGAAGCGGCGATAAGCTTTTTAGGCTTTGGGCTGCCGCCGGAACAGCCGGCTATCGGAACCATATTGTCCGAATCCATGCAGTACTTCGTTACCGGCATGTGGTGGCTCGCCTTTTTTCCGGGATGTTTGCTCGTTTTATTTGTCATTATTGTTAATCAATTAGGCAAGTTATTAGTACAACTCTTCTTTCCTTCAGAATCCCTTTCATAGCGAGGTTACTAGATGATGACACGAACAAAAACAGTGTTATTAGAAGTGAAAGACTTTTCCATGACATTAAAACAGTCTGGGAGAACTTTAAATATTATTAGAAGCCTGGATTTAACGGTACATAAGCAGGAAATGGTTGCCATTATCGGTGCGAGCGGTGCGGGGAAAAGCATTCTTGCCGATGCCATTATCGGGCTATTGCCGAGGAATGCTGTCATCGAAGGGAAAATGGAATTTCTCGGCCAGCCGTTAACCGATAAGTTACAAGCCAACTTAAGGGGCAGAGAAATAATTTTGATTCCGCAAATGACGAATGCCTTAAATCCGTTAATAACTGTAGGGAAACAAGTTGGATGGACAGTGGGAAGGGTAAATAAGAAAAAAAGACTGAAGGAAATTTTTCAGCAGGTTGGATTGGCAGAAACTGTGATGGCCCAATACCCTCACGAGCTGTCAGGCGGTATGATGCAAAAAGTTTTTCTTGCGATAGCATTGGCTAGCCAGGCCCAGCTGATCATTGCCGATGAGCCGACGAAAGGACTGGATAAGGAAGCAGTGAATGCTGCGCTGGGGCATTTGCGGCAGCTGGCCGATGCCGGGAGAGGAATCGTTCTCATTACCCATGACATTCAGGCCGCCGTGAAATTTGCGGATACGATTGTCGTGTATTATGGCGGTAAAACGATCGAAGTGACAGAGGCAGCCAACTTCTCTGGAAATGGGGATAAATTAAAACATCCGTATACAAGAGCATTATGGAATGCACTGCCTGAAAACGGATTTATTCCTGACAATCCGATGGTGTGATATTAGCTCATATTGCAACTGGGGAAAATAATAAAGGTGAGATGATTCATGCTTCATGTTGACAATGTTAGTTTTCGTTATCCAAACCGCCCTTGGCTTTTCCGCAACCTCTCTTTGACCATTGATAAGGGAGAAATTGTCGGGATGTACGGAAAAAGCGGCATCGGCAAATCAACGCTTGCTAAAATTATTGCCGGATATATAAAACCTTTGCAAGGCGAAATTCGTATTTGTAATAATAAGCTTACCGGGGAAAAAATCTATCCGGTTCAATTAATTTGGCAGCATGCAGAACTGGTGATTAATCCGTCATGGCAAATGAAAAAAATTCTTGCTGAATCCCCTTATTTGAGTGAAGAAATGTTATCCTGCTTAGGCATTCAGTCTTCATGGTTAAGCAAATATCCCCATGAATTATCGGGAGGGGAACTGCAGCGTTTTAACATTGCTCGGGCATTAGGAACGGATGCCCCCTTTTATATTGCTGATGAGATTACGAGTATGTTTGATGCGATTAGCCAAGCCCAAATTTGGCATAGCTTGTTGCAGGAAGTGGAACAACAACAAAAAGGCATGCTCGTCATCAGCCATAATCAAAAATTGCTGGAAAAAATTTGTCACCGCATTGTTCATTTTTCGGATCTCGCGATGGCGGATAGAGATTAGCAGGTAACGTTGAGGAAAGGTGGTGGGGAATGCAATGAAGAAACGAGAGATAAAAGCAGCTTTTGTAAAGAAAAATCAAGAGCTATTTCAATGTCCCATTTGCCGCAGTTCGCTGGAAGTTGCAGAATTCCAACGATTCGTATGTTCCAATGGCCACAGTTTTGATTTTGCCAAACAAGGGTATGTCAATTTGTTAACGAAACCGCCTAAAACAAAATATGATAAGACCTTATTTCAGGCAAGAAAAATCATTATAAACGATAGCCCGTTATATAAAGATTTGCATCAGGTTATTGCTGAAAAACTGAATCAAATGGTACATGGAAAGTTCACGATTGCTGATTTAGGATGTGGAGAAGGATCGCATCTGCAAAAAATCGGGAAACGTTTTGATGAAAATGTGACCGCCGTCGGCTTGGACATTTCGAAAGAAGGAATATTGCTCGCTGCAAAATCGTACGAAAAACCGATATGGCTTGTTGGAGATTTGGCCCAGTTGCCGTTTCAGAATAGATCTATTCATGTCATATTAAATATTCTATCTCCTTCTAATTATCAGGAGTTTACAAGGGTTTTATCGGCGGATGGTGCCATTTTGAAAGTCGTTCCCGGAAGCAATTATTTGCAGGAATTGCGGAAAATATTTTTTGCGGAAGAGAAAAAAGATAGCACACAAAATACGAGAGCTCTTTTTCAAAAACATTTTGAGCTTATCGAAGTAATCAATATTCATCGTACATATTCGATTTCCGAAGAACATGTGGAGTCATTATTGCATATGACCCCATTATTATGGTCGGTGGATTCGGAACAGCTGGAAAAGGCAGGCAAACAGCTGAAAGAGATTACGGTTGATTTGGATATTTTAGTCGGCCGCCATAACACGTTGTAGGATGACCGGAGAGCCGAAAAGATAAGCGGCAGAAACGCTCAGCAAATGCGTGTTTCTGCCGCTTATCATTTTTTCTAAATGGCAACCGATTCGGTCATCGCCTTCGTTACTTCCAAATATTGAATATGGTGTCCTTCCAATTCTTGCACTTTAAACAGGTAACCTTCATATTCTAATTCAGTACCGACTTCATATTCATAAATTTGGGTAATAAACCATCCGCCGATTGTATCTACTTCTTCATTGGAAATTTCAATGTTCAGTAGTGCGTTCACATCCTCGATGAGAACTTTGGAATCGATTATATAATGATCTTCATTTATTTTTCGGATTTCTGCCACTTCATCGTCGTCAAATTCGTCACGGATTTCGCCGACGATTTCTTCTAGTATGTCTTCAACGGTTACTAATCCGGATGTTCCTCCATATTCATCGATCAGTATCGCCATATGAATCCGTTCTTTTTGCATTTTAACGAGCAAGTCATGGACACGAATCGTTTCAATAACTTGGATAATTGGATTAATGAACGACTCAATCTGGAATTCTTCATTTTGAATCGCAGCAATAAGAAATTCTTTTGCGTTGATAAAGCCGATAATATTATCCTTATCTCCGTCGTAAACGGGATATCGGGTATAGTTTTCCGATTTGATCAGGTCAACGATATCTTCGTAAGTGCTGTCTTTCGGAATGGCTATAATTTCCGTCCGCGGAACCATAATTTCCTTCGCGATTCTTTCATCAAATTCAAAAATATTATTAACGAATTTTAGCTCATCTTTATTGATTTCCCCGCTTTTATAGCTTTCCGATAGCAGAATTCGCAGTTCTTCTTCAGAATGGGCAGTTTCATGTTCGGATGCGGGTTTTAAGCCAAAAATTCCCACTAATAATCGCGCTGAACCGTTTAATAGCCAGATGAACGGATACAGCAGCCGGTAAAACCAAATCATTGGTTTTGCTGTAAGAAGGGTGATTGTTTCCGCCTTCTGAATTGCAACGGTTTTTGGAGCAAGTTCCCCGATGACGACGTGGATAAAGGTCGATAATAAAAATGCAATGGCAACAATCAATACACTGGATAGGGACGGACTGACGTTAAAAAAACGCAGGATAGGGGATAGAATGACTTCAAAAGTGGATTCCCCAACCCATCCAATTCCTAGAGCCGTGACAGTAATCCCGAGCTGACAGGCGGATAAGTATTCGTCTAAATGGCTTGTGACGATTTTTGCAGAAGCGGCCCCTTTTTTTCCTTCCAATACTAATTGGTCAATCTTCGAAGACCGGACCTTGACGATGGCAAACTCGGTTGCAACAAAAAATGCAGTAAAAATAATAAGGATAACAAATATTATCAGGTTAACGGTTGTCAATGAAACGTCTTACCGAAGTAAGACAAACACCTCCTAAATTTTTCAAAAATATTAATTAATAAAAGAAAGCAATGTTTTAACTAACGATAAACTGTCCTGGGACAGTTTGGATTTAAACTCTTTATATTTTTCTTCATCGTTTTTTTCCAAATGGTCCAATACTTCGGTCATTTCTTTTTCTAAGTCCTTTATCTTTAGGCGAAGTTCGAGCACATCCACTTCTTCAGCATATTTTTCGATAATTTTTTCTTTAATTTTATCTAAAGACATTCCTTTTGCCTTGCAGTCTTCAATAAATTGAATTCTTTCCACAGACGAATAATCGTAATAGCGATAATTTGAAGGGGAACGTTCTGCTTTCAACAAACCGAGATTCGTGTAATAATCAACGGTTCTTTTCGTTACGTTAGCCAACTCAGCCAACTCTCCGATTCTTAACTTTTCTGCCCCATCATTATCCCTCCGAACTAAAACGTGATGGTTATGATTTTAGTATATTCTAGTTTACTAGTTATTTCAATATAATATTCTTTTCTATTTAGGGCAGGATTGTTTATTAAGAGGTGTCTGTTCTGCTTTGCCAAATTTAAAGGGCTTGTATCATTTCAACCCGGTTTCCGAATGGATTGCGAAATTCGAGACGGTCGTATTTTGGAATCGGGATAGCTTCAGTTATTTTTATCTGATTTTTTTCCAGCTTATTTCTCCAATATGCCAGATTGTCTACTTCATAGGCAATGTGGGCTTTTGTTTTATAACGGTCAACACCATCCTCTATACCGACATGGACATCTATATTTCCGGCTTCTAGCCAAAATCCGCCGCGTCTTTTAAGGGAATCGGGTTTTTCTTTTTCATTTAAGCCAAGTATGCCGCAATAAAATTGTTTAGCTTTCTCTTCTGTACCTTTCGGGATAGTAATTTGCACATGATGAACCGAACAAATCATAATAAACCCTCCTATAATGAATCCTTCTATCTTTCATCATATACGGGTTTATGTATTAAATAAAATATTCATTTTTTATTATTCCTGATAAGAATTTCTTATTGTTTTAGCCATGCAAAGGAGGGAGGGGAAGAATCGATAAGATTTGCGGAGTGAAATAAGGGGAAGGATGCAGAAAATATCCGCTATCCTTCATGATGCAGCAAGTTTTGCAGCATGGTGACATGGTTTTTGTCACGGGAAAGAATTTCTTTTACAATAGCAAGGCTTTCTTCATCAAGGTCCCCGTCAAGGAGTTTTTGGGAAATTTCGATTCCCCGCTCTTCACCGGCGATAGCGTCTTTTAACATCTCTTCCGTTCCGGCTGTCGGTTTAAGCTTTTTCATCCATTGGACGACAGAGCCTTTTACACCTGGATTATTGACAGGTTTCCCGCCAAGATTTTGAATCCGTTCAGCGAGAATTTCAGCATGATGCTTATGTTCCTGCTGGATTTGCTGAAAGATTTTTTTAATCGATTCATCGTCAGTCCGGTGGATATAGTCATCGTACGTGTGAATGGCCATATAATTTCCTTCCAGAAACTGATTTAGTTCTTCGATAATCTTTTCACTCATCGTATCAATCTCCTTTATATGGACATATTATTTGCGGCAAAAAGGAAAATATACCCTTTACCATCGGTACCTGGCACCTGTTACAATATAAGAAGGGAGGTATTTTATGAGAAAGTTAAAGAAAACAGAAAGAATCCTTGGTCTCATCAATGTGTTAAAAAAATTTACCGATGAAGAAAATGAGTTAAAAATCCGGGAGATTATGGAGCATTTGCAGGAAGAGTTTGGCGAGGACTTTGAAATTCATGAAATGTCTGTTTCCCGGGATTTAAAGGAATTGCAGCAGTCACGATACATCGACTTAATCGTAAATTCTGACGGCGAAGGGAAACCGAAGTATTACAGCTATAAAAATCGGCTTTTTGAGATTCAGGAATTGCGGCTTTTAATGGATGCCATCAGTTCAGCCCGCTTTATTACAAAAAGCGAAAAAGAAAAGATGATAGCTAAAATAAAGCAGCTGACGAGCATTCCGCTGGCAAATAACCTCGTAAATGAAATATATATAGACGACTACGCCATTGATGAAGCAAAAACAGTGAAATACAGAATTTTTTCTTTACATAATGCCATTCAGGAAAAGAAGGTCATCCGTTTTATTTACGGGCGGTACAATATTGATAAAGAGTTTGTCTTGAGCAATGATGGAAAGCCGAGAGTACTTCATCCGTACGCCCTTATTTGGAAAAATGATTATTATTATTTAATCGGAAAGTATGAAAAAGAGGGAGAAATGGTTCACTTTAGAGTTGATCGGATGGTTGACGTGGAGGTGACGGACGAAACTTTTGAGCTGGATCCGGATTTTGAAATTTCCAGCTATGTCCGACAGCTTTTTCACATGTTTGCTGGTGTGGAAAAAACGCTGAAAGTCCGTTTCCATAACAGGCTGATTAATGTTATCATTGACCGATTCGGCAAAAACATTTCGGTTAAAAAGGATGGAGAAGACTTCTTCATAATTGAAACGAAAGCGATGATTAGTGACGGTCTTGTCAGCTGGCTGCTCACGTGGGGAAACAATGCGCAAGTCATCGAACCCCCGGAATTAGTGGAAAAATTAAAAGATGAAAGCAAAAAAATTTATGACCTGTATCATAGTGAAAAATAGTCCCTTTAGGACCGTTTCCAAAAGTGTTTGTTTGGGGAGGAGTCGCTTTTCTGCAACCATGAGCAAAAACGGCTTTGAACCATTTGCCCGAGAAATGAAGGATTGGATTGCCTGTTAATTCTCCGTTGTTATATGCCCATATGAATCCCTAACTAAAAAACAGGAAGGTACAGGTGCTCTCGGCACTAAACATATGCTAAGCACATAACTGGCGGTTGAAAAAAGAATAAGAATCAGCAGAACATGGAGTTCAGGGGTTTTCAAGTCCCTGAACTTCTTTCTTTTGCCTTATTTTTAAGTATATTCATGGAATTTTGTTACAAACTATTTAACAAACAAGGAGGTGAACCGGATGACTTTTTTAAGAAATCTTGCAATTGCTTTAATGGTTATCGGAGCGATAAATTGGGGTTTGATCGCTTTTTTTCAGTTTGATTTGGTTGCAGGCTTATTTGGCGGACAAGACGCATTTTTATCCCGTGTAGTATATGGACTCGTTGGGTTAAGTGGTTTATATTATGTTATTTCGCTCTTTACCGGAGAACGGTCTGATTTGGCAGTTGGGAATCCTGATTTCCGGACAGAATTTGCGGAAGATGACGATTTTGCAGATTTGACAATGGAAGACGATACATCATACCGCCGCCCGACGGAAAGGGATGAATAGCAGCAAAGCTAAAGTAAAAAACAGATAGGGGTTTTACATACACCCCCATCTGTTTTTTTCGTGCCGCCCGTGATACTTATTCCAATATTTCATCAAAGGCTTTTGACACTTTTTCAAATTCTTCATCCGACTCAATTGCATCAAGATCTCCATCAGCATCGACTTTTAGAAAGAAAATATCGATATCTTCGTCATTATCTTCCTCCAAATCTTCCACAAAGCTGACGGCAATATATTCTGTCCCCTCTAAATTTACTTTCGCCAGCACTTCAACCAGCTGCTCCTCTTCGGATTCATCCGTAATGGTAAAGATTTCTCCTACTTCAATATTGTCCATAATCTTAGCCTCCTTTTATGAACTATAAGCAGTGTTGCCATCTGAGCCTCAAGTTCATACCTTTGGACACATTTTTTACGGTAATCCCGGATTTAAAAAGAGAAAAGTAAAATCCAATCGCAATTTATTTAACAAAATGTCTAAAGAGGAATAAAGGGATTTTTGTTATTCTAAAAGTTACGAATATTCCGTATTGAATTAAAAAGGAGGAGGAGCAATGGATAAAGCAGATATTATCTTGCAGGGAAACCAAATTTTTACTGGGAAAAAATTCCTCTCCGGTTCCATTATGATTAAACACGGAAAAGTCATGGATATCCTTCCAAATAGAGAAGTTGAACCATATATCGGTACGGATACAAAAGTGTTCTCCTTTGAAGAAGAGACGATTCTTCCTGGATTTCATGATTTTCACATCCATTTAACATTAGGCTGCCTGTTTGATGATTACGTCAATTTGAGCAAGGCGCGATCAGCAAGGGAAACGGCAGAAATGGTAAAAGCGTTTGCTGACAAGCGGCCGGATGATCCGTGGATTCTTGGATTTAGCTGGTATCACGTCTTTTGGGATGAAAAAGTGATGCCTGATAAGTCGATTTTGGATGAACTGATTCCGGACAGGCCAGTATTCCTTTTGAATGCTGAATGCCATGGAGCATGGCTAAACAGCAAAGCTCTTGAAATAGCAAAGATTCATGAACATACACCTGACCCACCATTTGGCACGATTGTTAAGGATGAAAATGGACAGCCGACGGGAATATTGCTCGAAACCGCGATGAAATTGGCAGTCGAAGCGTTCGATATACCGGCTCCTAAAGCAAAGACGCTGATGAAGCGGTTTATTGACAAAGCGAATCGCCTCGGCATTACTTCCGTTTCTGATATGCTGCCGCTGCCGGGATTTGAACTGGGCGATCTCTCATTATACAAATCCTTTGAAGATGAAGGAGAGCTGACAGTCCGGACCTTTTTCTTGAGCCCTTTAAACGGCGATTTGGAAACCGCAAGAGAGTTAAGAGACACATACCGGTCCGATACATTGAAGTTTTCGGGACTAAAGCAATTTCTCGACGGAGTACCGACGACATATACGGCTTATATGGTAGAACCATATTCGGACAAGCCGTCCACAAAAGGGGAACCGTTCCTGCCTGTAGAGACATTAAGGGATTGGGTTGTACAGGCTGATAAGGAAAAATTCCGCATCCGTCTGCATGCATGCGGTGATGGAGCCGTTCGATTAGGACTGGATTTGTATGAAGCAGCACGCAAGGAAAATGGTTTGCGGGATTCTCGCCATACGATTGAACATATCGAGGTTATTCATCCAAATGATATCCCGAGGTTCCATCAATTAGACGTCATTGCCTCAATGCAGCCGGAACATTTGGCCATTTCCGATGAGTTTAGCGACAATTCCTATCTGGACCGGTTAGGCAAAGAGCGGGAAAGGTATACATGGCCGATAAAAACCCTCGCAGACAGCGGCGCAAAATTAGCTTTTGGCAGTGATTTTCCGGTTGTCGAAATTAATCCGTGGCTGGAAGTTTACCGGGCGGTAACGAGAAAGTTTAATGACGGGCTTCCGGAAACAGGATGGAATCCGAATGAGAAGATTAGCCTGCAGGATACGATTCGTTACTACACGCTCGGCCCGGCCTATGGAAATTTCATGGAAGACCGCTTAGGAACTTTGGAAGCCGGCAAATTGGCAGACATTATCGTCGTTGACCGCAATATCTTTGCAGTGGAACCGGAAGCATTGCTGGAAACAAAAACGAAATTGACCATTATGGATGGAAAGGTCGTGTATGAAGACTAAAACTCTCTTAAAGAAGGAGGACAGCAATGAGAGAATTTAAGATTACGCTAGCCCAACTCCAGCCGGCATTTGGGAATGTAAAGAAGAATGCAGAAACAATGAAAAAGGCTATCATTGATGCTGCTAGTCAGCAAGCCAATTTTGTTGTATTTCCGGAACTGTTTTTAACCGGCTATTCTGTCGGTGAAAGGCTGCATCAGCTTGCAATAAGGGTAGAAGAAAGCTCCGTCCTTCAGCAAATCCGAAAGTGGTGTAAAGAACAGCAAATAGGTACTGTCTTCGGTTTTCCCGAATACGCCGGTGGAACATATTATATTTCCGCTTGCTATATCAATGAGGAAGGAAAAATAGCTAGTGTGTATCGGAAGGTGCATTTGTTTTCCGATGAGAAAAATTTTTTTAAGCCGGGCGATACATTCCAGGTTTTTGCTACCCCTTTCGGAAAAATGGGCGTGTTAATTTGCTTCGATGTTGAATTTCCGGAAGCTGCAAGAACATTAGCCATCATGGGGGCGGAATTTATCGTCATTATCAATGCGAATATGGATCCTTACGCAGACTATCATTCCACCTATGCAAAGAGCAGGGCGATGGAAAATGAAGTGCCAATCATCATTTGCAATCGGGTTGGCAAAGAAGGGGAATTGCATTTTTGCGGGGAGAGCATGGTCATTGATTCTGCCGGGAAAATTCTAGCGCAGATGGGTAAAGAGGAAGAAATAAAGACCGCAACAATTTGCAAAGATTCGGGCAGGAAAATACTAAACTATAAAGCACAACGTCGGCCTGAAATATATTTAAATAAATAATGAAAGATAGGTGAACGAATGGTTTCAAAAACGGCGGAATTTAAAAAAGTCCTGACATTATTTCCAGTTGTGCTTTTTGGACTGGCGTATATGGTGCCGCTTACAATTTTTACAACCTATGGCATTGTTTCGCAGATTACTGGCGGGATGCTTCCGGCAGCATATACCATTACGCTCGTTACGATGCTTTTTACAGCTTATAGTTACGGGAAAATGGTAAAAGTTTTCCCTTATGCCGGCACTGCTTATACGTATACACAGAAATCACTCAATCCGTACATGGGATTTTTCACCGGCTGGATATTGCTGCTCGATTATTTATTTTTGCCGATGATTAATTATCTAGTAATCGGAATTTACTTAAATGCGGAATTTCCTGCTGTTCCTGTTTGGATATGGATTCTGGTTGCCATCGGGATTGTCACGTTTATCAACATTCGGGGCGTAAAAGTGATAACCAATGTCAACTTTATGCTGATTGCGTTTCAAATATTAGTTGTTGTGATATTTATTGTCCTTTCCATTAAAGGATTGCTTCAAGGGGAAGGAACCGGCACCTTGTTTTCGACGCTGCCATTCTTTAATCCGGACGGTTCCCTGAATCAAGTATTTGCCGGAGCTGCGATACTTTGCCTTTCCTTTCTCGGCTTTGATGCGGTAACAACTTTGTCGGAAGAAACGATCAACGCAAAGAAAAATATTCCGAAAGCGATCTTCCTTGTGACCATTATCGGCGGGCTGCTGTTTATCGTCGTATCCTATTTGGGTCAGCTCATTTATCCGGATTATATGTCATTTAACGACCCGGATTCGGCGGGTCTGGAAATCACTGCCTTCTTAGGCGGAACATTGTTTAAGGCTATTTTCCTGGCTGGCTATATTATGGGATGTTTTGCATCCGCCTCCAGTTCCCATGCGAGCGTATCCAGGCTGCTCTACGCCATGGGCCGGGACACCATTCTTCCGAAAAAAGTGTTTGGCCAATTAAATCCGAAGTACCGGACGCCGGTTTATAGCACGATTATTGTTAGTGCTTTTGCTTTAACAGCAATGATATTCAGTTTGGAAACGGTCTCATCCTTTATCAGCTTCGGTGCCCTCGGAGCCTTTACGATGGTGCATTTATCCGTCATCGGCTACTATTTTGTAAAACAGCGGCAGCGTTCACCAAAGGATTCGATTCTCTATCTCGTCATCCCGGCTATTGGCATTATTTTATGTATTTGGCTATGGACTAGCCTAAGCATGCTTGCATTAACATTAGGAATCAGCTGGATTGTTATCGGATTCCTATACCTCGTCTACTTGACAAAAGCATTCAAGCAAAGTCCGCCGGAACTATCCTTTGAAGAAGCGGAAGAAAAAATTTCTTAATGAAGATTTACGGAAGCTCAAGTGTAAACCGGATAGTTTTGCTGAATATTTCATTGGTAAGGTCAATGGGGGTTCAGGCTCATCCTTTTCGTTTCATAGGAAAGATGCGTGGTATCTGCAACCACGCATCTTTTTTAGCAGCTGCTGTTAATATTTTAACGAGTGTATCTCTATGTTTCTATTCGCTCGTATCGTTTCCATAAATTTTTCTAGTGTTATAGTAAGATAAGTATCTTTTCTGCGAATAAACATTGTTTTGACTCTACTATATTGCTCCGGAAGATAGTAGGTACTTACGAGACCGCTGTTTATCAAATGTTCGGCGGATGACTTTGGGACGAAGGCGATGCCAAGCCCAACAACAACGCTGCGCAGAATTGTTTCCAGCGTTCCGAATTCCATTATTTTATTTGGATGGATTCTATTGTCCTTGTACCATTTCTCCAGTCGTGCCCGGTAGCCGCAGCCTTTAGAGAAACAGAGAACCGGTTCTTCCTCTATTGCTGCAAAAGCATTGACATGACTGCCGGAAATAAGGACAAGTTCTTCCTCAAATACCTCTTCGGCAATAATTTCAGGGGAAAAATTCCCATCGGTAACGAAAGCGCCGTCCAATTGATAATCAATAACTTTACCCTCCAGTTCTTCCGTTACCCCTGAATATAAGGATAACTCGACATTTTTATACTTCTTGTCAAATGAAGCGAGTATGTTAGGAAGCTGAAAAACCGTTTCAATTGTGCCGATTTCTAATTTCCCTGATGGCTCATCTTTACTCTGGATTGCTTTTTTCATCTCACTGGCCAATAACGTGATTTTTTCGCTATAGGTTAAAAATTTCTTTCCCTCCGGTGTTAAGGTCATACCTCGACGGTGCCGGTTAAATAAAGGTGTATTCATTTCTTTTTCCAGTTTTTGAATTCGGGACGTAATATTGGATTGGACATAATTTAGTACTTTTGCAGCCTCTGTAATCGTACCTTTCTCCGCTACCAATTGAAAAATTTCTAAGTCTCTAAATTCCATAATTATCATCATCCTTTAATCCCAGATTGCCACTATTATGATATCACAAATAATGATGATAATAATCATTTATATTCGTTTTACAAGATACCTTAATTTATAGATAATAAATTATGAAAATAGCGAAGCGAAAATACAGAAGAAAAGGCGCTTCTATATTTTCAATACCCCTATGTTTTTTTCAATAAATTTTTCATCTATTTGGCAATCTGGCTGACTAAATGCCAGATTGCGGTCATTTCTTTTTAAAAAGGGCTATGTTAAAGTTTATTGTTGATATATAGGGTAAAAAATTAGAACTTCCGTTTTTTGGAAGTTCTATTAGTAATAACGTCTTCTTCAACTAACGCACCCATTTGTTTAATTGCAACTTTATTTACTTTTATTTAATTTACTTTTAAAAAGTAGTAAGTTTGAAACTAACGCTACCAATGTAAACAAAAAAGCAAGAATAAGAATTGAAATTCTAATGGTGTACGATAATTCGTAAATTCCAAATCCATAAAAAAGGAGGTAACAAAACGCAGAAATTAACATAAATAACGAAGGCAGAATTGCTTTTCCTTTAACATTATTCCTCTTAATTATATAGCCAGTAAATATTATACTTATCAAAAATCCAATGATACCAATAATAAATAAAGATATTGGGTACATCGTATAATCCCCCTTCCTTCTTAAACTCTACTGCCCCGTTAGTTGAACAAGCATCAGTGTTTATACAGCAAATTTATTTAACCTAAGTGTATCATAGGTTTCTGAATTCTGTACTAAATTCCCTTTAATAATCAAGTCATTCATTGTTACTTCATTTCTTTGGTGATGGATACTTTCCAAGACCTGAAACCAAGTAAGGTAATTGTTTAAATACTTGGTCGCAACACCGTTAAATCGTTGCATCCAACCTTTTAGTCTTCTATGATAATTATTCACGTTCTGGATGTGATAAAGCCCCTTAGTACGAATCTTACCATCGGACTTGAATTGGTAAATATCCATTCCTTTTTCAGCAGCATATGTTTTAAATGCACGCCAAGAATCCGTGCATAGTATATTTTCACTTGAAAGCCTATACCCGATGGCTTTGTCTAATTGGTCTTTGGTTAACCTACCCATACCTAATATCTGCGAAAAGGTGGTTTTATCACGGTCTCTTGCAACCAACACGCAAACTTGTTCATTGCTTATACCACGTTTCTTCGCAGAACCACCACGCTTACGTGGTTTTCTACCTTTAATTTTTCTTTGGCCTTTTTCTGAGTACAAGAAATAGGTCTCGTCCATTTCAACGATACCTTCAAAATTTGGTATTTCCATTTTTTTTAACGATGATAGTAGTTTGTGCCTCCAATAAAATAAAGT
>NZ_BMEV01000031.1 GCF_014637175.1 Compostibacillus humi
CCAAAATATACTAATTTAGCTGTTTAATATAACCATATTATCCCATATTTCGTATATTTTGGGGTATACTTTGTAGAAAATTATCACGAAGAATTTTTACTCTTCAGCGCTGTAAATTGTCAAATAATGGGGTTCTCTTTCTTCTGATACAGGTGAATTTATCTTTAGGGAATTCGATGAGAAAATCGGATTCTCTAAAATCTTGGCTCGACATCTACATTTGAAAGACGATAGAAAATACCATGTTCATTCGAATGAAAATTTACTCCGTCAAAAGATTTATCAAATCATTGCTAGTTATGCTGAAGATGACAGTGCTGACGAATTGACGAATGATCCTGTCTTCACACAAATTATCGGGACCGACGCCTTAGCTTCTCAACCAAGTTTTTTGGGGTTTATGGACCATCAAAAGAAGATTGGATTCACTTAGGTGTGGAAAATCCACCACAATATTATTTGGACAAGTTCGTTAGTAATACGAAGCGGGGCTGTCCAGAAAGTCGTATTTCGACTTCTGAAAGCCCTCTTTTCATGTTTCAAAGTCTTATATTCTTGTGTACCGCCTCTTTAGGAATTTTTACTTTTCGGACAGCCTCTTAATTTTGACTTAATATCAACATTAAAGTTTAACAGAGCCAAAAGATAAAAGGAGAAGTTGGACTTTATCTGTTTCTTAATATTTTTCCAAAAAGAATTTACGCCCCCGCTTCGCAAATATCCGCGATGCAGGGGCTTTTATACTTCATAGGCCCTTTTATTTTTGCGAATTATACTCCTCGATGACTTTGCCTAATGCTGCTGCTTCCTCTTCATTTAAAGGTACTAGCGGCAAGCGGACTTTGCCGACGGAAATTCCGTTCAGTTCCAATGCTTGTTTTACAGGAGCCGGGCTAGGTGCAGCGAATAATGCTTTCATGACAGGCAGAAGTTTTCTGTGCAAATTGGCTGCATATACTATATCCCCATCCAGGAAACTTTCAACCATCTGCTTCATTTCGTTCCCGATAATGTGGGAAGCCACAGAAACAATACCTGTGCCGCCAATGGATAACAACGGTAAAGTGAGACTGTCATCTCCGCTGTAAACGGTAAAGCTGTCCGGCGTTTCTTCTATAATCTTCGCAGCAGCATCTAAATCACCGCTTGCTTCCTTGACGGAAACGATGTTTTCAATTTGTGCCAGGCGAATAATCGTTTCCGGCAGCATATTTACCGAGGCTCTTCCCGGAATGTTATAAAGCATAATTGGCAGTGTCGTGCTTTCTGCAATTGCTTTAAAATGCTGATACAGCCCCTCTTGGGAAGGCTTATTGTAATAAGGTGTTACTAGCATAATTCCATCTGCTCCGATGGTTTCTGCTTCCTTCGTTAATTCGATGGATTCTTCGGTATTGTTGGAGCCGGTTCCAGCAATAATCGGAACCCTTCCCGCTGCTGTTTCTAGGACGAGTTTAAACAGCTCCAATTTTTCCTGGCGGGTTAATGTCGGGGATTCTCCCGTTGTTCCGGCAACAACTATCCCATCCGTGCCGTTTTCGATTAAATAATTTACTAGTGTTTTCGTTTTTTCTGCGTCCAATCGCAATTGATCGTCAAATGGTGTTACCATCGCCGTTAATACTCGGCCAAAATTCATATCGTCACGCCCTTTTTAAAAAATTATTTAAGGCAAAATAGAGGTTTGCTAGATTCAGAAAAAAAGCAACAACGAGAGCGCCCGTTGTTGCGTAAGAACATATTAAGTCCTGTACACGATAGCACTCCATATAGATAGACCTATATGGCAGTTCTGCATTTATTCAATACAGAACCAGCTTCGGGATAGTGAGATTCCGTCCGCTTCGGCAAATTCCCCTTTCCTTATGCTTCTTCAGGGCTCACTCCCCTCCGCATAAGTACTGATGGTCTTTGCAACCTCTATCTTTCCTATGAATAAATATATGAACCTATCACCTATACTGTATCAAATCAGCCACAATAATACAAGGGTGCCGCCGGTTCCAGAGACTTGTCAAATATTGTCATAAATGCCATCTGTACCAGGTTCTCACCGTAATTTGTCGAAATATATGATTGGAGATATGGATGCAGGCATCATTGATGCATATTTCGTAACTCGAAATATTATACTGGAATATATCCCGGATAATGATTATAATAATTAAAAAATTGTTATATTTCCGTATTAAGAGCATATACTATTATTTGGATGAAAAAATTGGCCCAATTAATTTGCGGACGGATATACTGGCTATACCCAATATTAGCCTATGAATATAATGCCTGATTGGTTCATTCCAATTGCAATAATCGTTTATTGTTCACTATAATTGCTATGATTTGCAGAAAAGGGAGCTCGTTTATTAAAACAGCTTCCCTTCATTTTTCTTTTTAGTGGAGGGGTATTGTGAAACTTGTTTTATCTTTTTTAAAACCATACAGACTCCCTGCCTTATTGGCCATCGCATTAATGTTAACCGAGCTCGCCATTGAACTGCTGCTTCCCTATTTTCTCGGCGTAATGATCAATGAAGGAGTTATGAATCAAGATATGGCCGGGATAACAAAATGGGGAAGCATTATGCTCGGACTGGCGTTATTTTCCTTTGTCGTCGGAATATTAAATTCCTTCTATTCCTCCCACGTCAGCTTTTCCTTTGGTTATGATTTGCGCGAGAGACTTTTCGCCAAAATTCAGGAGTTTTCATTCAGCCAACTGAGCCAATATCCGACGTCCGCCTTAGTTACCCGCTTCACCAATGATATCCGGCAAATTCAAAATACCGTGTTTATTGCCCTTCGCATTATGTCGAAGGCACCGCTCCTTGCTTTAGGCGGAGTGGTCATGGCCTTTATCGTTAATGCGAAACTCGCTCTTATTTTTCTTATTAGTGTACCGCTGCTCATCCTATTCTTATTATTCATACTGAAATTTGCCAGCCGAATGTTTTCAAAAGTACAGAAAAATGTCGACCATGTTAACCGGGTCATGCAGGAAAACTTGGCAGGAATGCAGCTGATTAAAGCTTTTATGCGCCGGGATTTTGAAGAAGACCGGTTTGAAGAGGCGAATATAAACTTAGCCCAATCGACGAAAACGACTTTCCGTTTTGTCGAAGCATCTACCCCGGTTCTATTTTTCGTCATGAATATGAGCTTAGTATCGATTCTCTGGTTCGGAAATGCCCAGATTATTGCTGGAAGCACAAATGTCGGTGAGGTCGTCGCCATTGTCAACTATGCCCTGCGGGTATCGATGGCTATCTCCATGTTTTCCTTTATCATTCTCGCCCTCTCCCGCACGAAAGCGTCGGCGGAACGGGTTCAGGAAATACTGGAACTTCCGATTGAACAAGACGAGAAAATTGCTGCGGAAAGGCAGCCAGCGATTGCCGAAGGAAAAGTAACTTTTGAAAATGTATCTTTCCGATATCCTTCTTCGGAAAAGACGGTTTTAAATAATATTTCTTTCACCCTTGAACCTGGAGAAAAATTAGCGGTGATCGGGGCAACCGGTTCGGGGAAGACATCCTTATTCCAGTTAATTCCCCGGTTGTACGAACCGGACGATGGCACGATTTTGATTGATGATGAACCGATCAATTGCTACGATATTGACCACCTGAGAAAAAGCATCGGTTATGTACCCCAAAGTCCCCTCCTTTTTACTGGAACAATCGGAGAAAATATTAAATGGGGCAAAGAAGGAGCAACCGACGATGAATTAGTGAAGGCTGCAAAGGATGCGCAAATTCACGAAACGATTATGGATCTTCCCGGCCAGTATAAAACTAAGGTCGGCCAAAAAGGGGTCAATCTTTCCGGCGGCCAGAAGCAACGGATTTCCATTGCGAGAGCCCTTATTCGTAAACCGAAAATATTGATGCTCGATGACAGCACTTCTGCATTGGATTTGGCTACGGAAGCTCGATTGTTGGAACGCATCCAAACGTATCGCTGCACGACATTGATTATTACGCAAAAAGTCTCCACCGCAAAAACATGTGACAAAATTTTGCTTATCGATGAAGGAAAAATACTTGCCATTGGCACCCATGAAGTGCTGCTGCAGCAATCCAGCCTGTATCAGCAAATCGTTCAATCCCAATTCGGAAAGGAGTATGCCCATGTCCATTAAATCATTGAAAGCGCCATTTCAATATCCAAAAATCTCCTTGGACAAGGAAAAAGGATTGGAACAAAAGCGGGCGAAAAATATGGCTGGCACGCTAAAGCGGATATGGTCCTATTTAGCAAGGGAAAAGGGCAAACTCTCTTTAGTGCTTGTCATGGTATTTGCAACGTCTGCACTCAGCCTCCTCGGTCCGTATTTGGTCGGGATGGCAATCGACAACTACATCGTGACAAGGGAAATCAGCGGATTAGGCATGCTGTTAATCTGGCTTATCGGCATTTATATTTTCCATTCAGCAGCGATGTTTTTGCAAAACTATTGGATGATCGGCATTGCCCAAAATACGGTGCAAGATATGCGGTCCGAATTGTTTCGCCAGTTCCACCGTCTTCCTATTTCCTACTTTGATAAGCGGCAGCACGGAGAACTAATGAGCCGGCTGACAAACGATATTGACAATGTGAATATCGTCTTAAACTCATCGGTAATCCAAATTTTCTCCAGTATGTTAACCCTTGTCGGAACGGTCGTCATTATGATTTCTTTAAGTCCGATTTTAACGGCGATTACGATGTCCATCATTCCTTTGATGTATTTAGCGATGCGCTGGATTACGAGAAGGACGGGCAAACTGTATAAAATGCAGCAGCGGGATATCGGGGAAGTTAACGGCTATGTGGAAGAAATTGTCTCAGGGCAGCACGTCGTGAAAACCTATTCTCAAGAGGAACTGGTTAAGAAGGAATTTGCCGAACGAAACGAATCATTAAAGGTCACCGGGTTTTGGGCACAAACGATTGCCGGCTTTACACCGAAGGTGATGAACACCTTAAACTTTCTCGGTTTCGCTCTAATTGCCTTTTTTGGCGGATGGCTGGCAATCCGGTATCAGGCGGTAACAGTCGGAGTAATTGTTATATTCACCGAATATGCAAGGCAATTTACTAGACCGCTAAACGAATTATCCAACCAGTTTAACATGCTTCTCTCGGCCATTGCCGGTGCAGAACGGGTATTTCATGTGTTGGATGAAGAGGAAGAAGAGACGGATGAAACAGAAGCACAGGAAATTGCTGAACCAAAGGGACATGTCATATTTGACGATGTCACCTTTGCCTATGAAGAAAGCCCGATATTAAAAAATATCAGTTTTGAAGCAAAACCAGGAGAAACGATTGCTTTCATCGGCCATACCGGTGCCGGAAAAACGACGATTATTAACTTAATTTCCCGGTTTTACAATTACGATACCGGAAAGATTATGTTGGACGGTATCGAGCTAAAAACAATTAAAAGGGGCAGTCTCCGAAAACATATGGCCTTCGTTCTTCAGGATTCCTTGCTTTTTCAAGGGACCATCCGGGAAAATATCCGCTACGGCAGACTGGAAGCGACCGATGAAGAAGTCATCCAGGCGGCAAAAGATGCCAATGCCCATGATTTTATCATGAAACTTCCAGACGGCTATGACACCGTTTTAGACCAGGACGGCAGCGGAATCAGCCAGGGACAAAAACAGCTGTTAACGATTGCGAGAGCTCTCCTTGCCCAGCCGGCCATTTTAATTTTGGATGAAGCAACGAGCAATATCGATACGATTACCGAATTAAAAATTCAAGAGGCATTAAAACGGCTGATGAAAGGAAGAACGAGCTTTGTCATTGCCCACCGGCTGAATACCATTCAAGAAGCGGACCGAATCATCATGCTCGAACACGGGAAAATCCTCGAACAGGGCAGTCACGACACATTAATTGCGAAAAAAGGCCATTATTATCATCTGTATAAAAGCCTGCTTCTCCAAAGGGCAAACGGCTAGATAGAATCTTCTGTCAACTTATGTTACACTGGGAAAGATTAAGTAATGCGAAGGTGGATTGAATATGGCAAGAAAAGGAACGATGTTAAAACGGGAGATTAAGAGCAAATTTTTGCAAGAAACGAAAGAAGTGAAAATTTATTTGCCGGAAGCCTTCTCCCCTTTAAATAAATATCAGATTTGCATCATGCAAGACGGGGATGACTTTTTCCAAATGGGGAAAGTGGCTACCTTCAGCGATCAGCTGCATGACGATTACGAAATTGAAAATACGGTGTTTGTCGGGATTCATTATAAAAACCGCTACGATCGCCGAATAAAATACCATCCGCATGGCGAACAGCATGAGGCGTATACATCGTTTATCGTAAGAGAAGTACTGCCGATGCTGGATGATATCATTCCTTCCGTACAATTAGGGCAAGGGCGGGCGCTGATGGGAGATTCCCTCGCCGGAACGTTTGCCTTAGTAACCGCATTAAAATACCCGAACACTTTTGGCAAAGTAATCATGCATTCGCCATACGTGGATGATGCTCTTCTTGATATCGTGCAAGGAGTAGAAGTGCCGTTATCTTCATTGGATATTTATCATACGATTGGCTTAAAAGAAGATGCCGCCGTACTTTCAGACGGAAAAGCAGAGGATTTACTGACGCCAAATCGGAAGCTAAAACAGCTGCTCCAGGAAAAGGGAGCAAATTTAACTTACTATGAAATCGAAGGCGGCAACCATACTTGGAAGTATTGGCAGGAAGATATGCCTAGGGCACTTATGACCATGTTTTCTTAAAGATTCTTTACAAATGAAAAGACATAAGCCCTTTTAACGTTTATATGCTATAATGGAAAAAATTAAAAACAAATCGTGCAAATACTCGATATAAACGGATACATAAAACTTTTAAAGGAGGAGATTTTATGAAATACGGTATCGTGATTTTCCCGCCAAAATATATTCAGGATGAAGCAAATTCCTATCGTAAGCGATATGATCCGAAATACAGCCTGATTCCTCCCCATATTACGTTAAAAGAAGCTTTTGACATGGATGAAAAGGAAATGGACAAATTAATTCCAGAGCTGAAACGGATCGCTAATGCCACAAATCCATTTTCCATCGAAATTCGTAAAGTAAGCACCTTTTTCCCGGTAACGAATACGATTTATTTTAAAGTGGAACCTAATGATGAATTGATGAATTTGCAAAAGCAATTCCATGAAGGAAAATTTGAAAACAATATGAGCCATCCGTTCGTCCCGCATATTACGATTGCGCAAAATTTACGGGACGACGAATATTCGGATGTATTTGGAACGTTAAAAATGAATCAGTTTAATTTCGAAGCAACCATTGACCGCTTCCAGCTTCTCTACCAGTTAGAGAACCAATCTTGGACGGTTTATGAAACTTTTGTATTTGGGAAGGAAATTGTATGATCGTAAAAAAAGTGGAAACAAAAGCAGAATTAGACCAGGCTTATACGGTTCGAACGATTGTCTTCGTTCAAGAACAGAACGTACCAGTCGATTTGGAAATTGATGAACATGATGAAACGGCCATTCATTTTATCGGTTTGCTGAATGGCGAAGCGATTGCCGCGAGCCGATTGCGGTTTGTCGATGATTACGGCAAATTGGAACGGATTTGTATCCTAAAGGAACATCGGGGAAAGTCCTACGGCAAAAAACTGATTGCCAAAATGGAAGAAGTAATTAAAGAAGAGGGATACTCCAAAGCAAAGCTAAATGCCCAAACCCACGCAGAAGACTTTTACCGGAAATTGGGCTATATGACCATTTCTGATGAATTTATTGATGCAGGAATTCCCCATGTGACAATGATAAAAGAACTTTCCTGACACGAACGAGGGTGTCCGAAAAGTAAAAATTTCCAAAGAGGCGATAAACAAGAATATTGATATATCAAGATTTTGAAACATGAAAAGAGGGCTTCCAGAAGTCGAAATACGACTTTCTGGACAGCCCCGTGTTTTTTCTCCTCCAATATTGGACAGACTAACTGTCAGATGCATTGGAGGAGATTTATATGAATACTTATTTTTCCTTGTTTACGGAAGCAGTATTAGGCCTTGTTATTTTATTCATTCTTACGAAGATTCTCGGAAAAACCCAAATTTCCCAGCTTACTCCTTTCGATTTTATTTCTGCGGTTTTATTGGGGGAACTGGTCGGAAATGCACTATTTGATCCGGATGCAGGGATTATGGAAATTGCATTCGTAGTCATCGTGTTCGGAACGATCATTTATTTTGTAGAATGGCTGACACAAAAGTTTAAAAGAACCCGCGCTCTGTTAGAAGGAAGTCCGTCCATCGTTATTTATAAAGGAAAAATGATTCGTGATGTCATGAAAAAGAACAAAATGGACATTAATATGCTGCAGCAGTTGTTACGGGATAAAGATGTCTTTTCCTTGCAGGAGGTGGAATATGCCATTCTCGAATCGAATGGCAAACTGTCGGTAATGAAAAAATCCGACTACCAGACACCGACGAGAAAAGATATGAAATTAGCGCAGCAGGAAGTAAAACTGCCAACGTTATTGATTAATGATGGAGAAATTATTTATGATAATTTAAAAGAAAAAAATTTGACGGTAGAATGGCTGCAGGAACAATTGGAACTGCAAGGCTACCGCAGTGTGGAAGAAATATTTGTCGCCGAATATACGAAAGGCGAAGACTTGTTTCTCGTCCCATTTATCAATCGCAATCATGAAAAATGGCAATAAAAAGCCAGGTGAGAATACTCCCACCTGGTTATATTGTTTGTCTAAATCTTCGTCCTTTTCCCGTTATCATTGCGATATGTTCTTCATCGACATAAGCATGTTTCGGGCGGAGCTTCGTCTTTGGATGAAACCGTTCATGCTCGCTTTTTATTTCTTCATGATGTTTGTCGAGAATTGCTTTAAACGGCTTATTGACTTCCGTTTTCTCACGCTTCCTTACTTTCGTCCGTTCTTGATAAGCAGCATACGTATAGTTTTCAACCGGCAAAATATATCCCATTAAAAGCTCCTCCCTTCCGAGGTATCTATATATTATATTCGACAGCGAAACTAATTTTTCCTTCCTTTTTCCGAAAATTTTAAATAAGTTATTCCTCCATTTTCTTTTCCAATTTTTTGATCCATTTTTCGATAATTGCCATATCCTTTAAGAACTGGCTGTTCCATTTTTCAGCATTTTTTTCAAAGGTTTTAAACTTTTTTTCTGGAGCTTGAAACCACTTTTCGTTTTTTTCCAAATGCTTGGCAATTACTTCTGCATATTCTTTCCACGGATTTTCTTTATTCATCCGCTCCCTCCTCCAACAAGAGGAGAGGAGCTGGATTTGTTCCTTTTATACCCAGGAAAAGCCCTTTCTCTCTCTTCGATCTTTCTCGTTTTTTTCTTCTCTATTTTCTTCATCCCTCACATTGGAACGGCGTGGCGGCATAAACCAGTCTCCCCATGGATCCCGGCGATCCCTCTTTTCATCGCGGCCGAATGGATCCCGCGGTTTTCTTTCTATTACAACATTATCTGCTTTAATGAGTAAATTCTTTACATGCAGCTCTTTATTATTTGACATAATCTCCCTCCTTCATCACTTATCCATATTAGTCTATGAAGGAGACGAGGTGCCACGTATAGTCAATGGCCCGAATTTTCCCGATTCCCACTAGGTATTTTCATGAGGAAACGATATATATGCCCACACCTTCCACATCGTCCCACATATTCTATTAGGGAAAGTTAATCATTTATTGGAAAGGAGTAATGATTATGGGTTGCGGGAAACACCATAATTCAGGTAATTGTGTTGCAGATATTCTAAGGGATATTGTAGATGCTCAGAATGATATCGTAGAAACATGCTGTGAAACTGGTTGTGAGCAATCTATTAATGACTTATTGGGCGAATCCGATGACGATAACGGCCGCGATACAGTGCCTGTAATTCTATATTGCAAAGGAACTTGCAAACCATTTAAAGGGTTTGGAGCACAAAAATTCAGACATTCGGATGGAAGCCACGGAATGACCGATATTATCGCCAGCTTCATCTTCCGAGTGAAATCCATCGATAAAGATAACTGTGCAGTGCTTGAACTTCTCTTGAGTGACAAGCAAAACTGCGGAAATGATCATTTGAAGGATCCGACAGACCAAGATACGAGCAATCTCGGAAGAACTGGTGTATGCATCACCGTTGATGCTGATTGCTTCTGCCATGTTACTTGCCTGCCAGCCATTAGTGTCTTTAACAATGATTAATGGATGGGAAACACCATGGAAAAGTGGAGAATCACCTTTCCTGGTGTTTTTTCTTTTAAAAACCAAGCATTCTAACTTTGGTTATATTTTCTAATGGGATAACGGCATTGCTCGCCCTTCGGCCGACTTGCATGTACACCTTCCCATCTTTATAATCCGCAACAATTCCTTGGTATGTCCGGTCCTTTGTCTTAATTTCACATCGAAGTTTCGGCGAATAGCTGTGGGTGTTTAAAAAGTATTGAATCCTTTCTTCCACCGTCATCTCTTTAAATAATTTTCTTTCATTTTTGTTTTCACTTGTATTTTCCTGTAACGTATCCTCGTTTTCAAGAGGGGCAGTATTGTTTTTCAATGACTTTTTCTTCATTGTCATATATTGGTGCTGCATTTGTACTTTTGGCATTGTTAATTCCGGCTGGGAAATAAACAGCACCGGATCGTTTGCATATTTCTTTTCTCCCACAAACCTCTCTCCTTTCCAAATGACTTCATTCACTAAACTAGTATATGAACCCAGTTATTGATGTGTGTGCATCTTTAACTCAGGGCATGTTCCTTATTTACAGTCAAAAAAACCGCTATCAGAAGTCCGATAGCGGTAAATAAAGATTTAGCATATTTACATTAAGTAGCCCATAAAGGCTGTTGCCATGCCAAAGTAAATGAAAATCGAAATTATATCATTAATCGTTGTAATAAAGGGGCCAGATGCCACCGCCGGGTCGATGTTAAGCCGGTCCATCAGCAGCGGAACGAAGGAACCGGCTAAGGTGGCAACGACAAGGGATGCCATTATCGAGGCACCGACGAGCAAACCTAAAAAAATGTCCCCTTTCCAAAAATAAATAATACCTGTGATGACAAGGCCGCAAACGAACCCGGTAATCAGTCCGGTTAATGCTTCCCGCATAATCATCGTCCATTTGCTTAGATTTCCGTAGTCCCCAGTTGCAAGGCCCCTTACTGCCACCGCTAATGCCTGGGTTCCGGTATTTCCCGCCATTCCGGCAATAAGCGGAATAAATATCGCCAACACAGCTACTTGGTCTAACGTTTCTTCAAATTTTCCAATTAAGCTGGCAGTAAGCATGCCTAGAAAGGAGAGGACAATCAGCCACGGAAGCCTGCTCTTTGCTGCTGAAAAAGGGCTGCTGGAAGGCCGGTCCGTTTCTGATATGGCGGCTAGCTTGGAGTAATCTTCGTTTGCTTCCTCTTCCATAACATCCAAAATATCGTCTACTGTAATAATTCCTAATAGGTGGTTTTGAAAATCGACTACCGGCAAGGCAAGGAGGTCATAGTCCATAAACATAGCGGCTATTTCTTCCTGATCCCTTGCAACGGAAACGGTGACGAGCTTTTCACTCATAATCTCTTTTAACAGAGCATCATCGGCTGCGATAATCAAGTCCCGGATCGATAGCACGCCGACGAGTCGTTTATCATTGTCTAATACGTACAAATAGTTAATCGTTTCCGCATCGGGCGCCTCCACCTTGAGCTGCTGCATTGCCTCTTTTACCGTTTGCGTTTCATAAAAGGCAATGTACTCAGTCGTCATAATACTTCCGGCAGTTTTTTCTTCATAATGGAGCAATTGCTTAATTTCGTTGGCAGCTTCTTCGTTCATAATCGTCAAATAGCTGACGACTTTTTCTTTATCCAGTTCATTTAAAATGTCCACCGCATCGTCGGCAGGCATTTCCGCGAGTATTTGCGCCGCCATGCGCGGGTCCATTTCCGTAATAAATGGACTAATGTCCTCCAATTCAATATTGATCATCACTTCCGCCAATTCCCCGGGAGAAAGAAACGAATAGATCAGCAGGCGTTTTTCCTTCGGCTGTTCGAGGAAATAAACAGACTGGTCGTACGGATGCATTTCTAAAAAATATTGCCGGAAGTCATCGGTATTCTCATTTTCAAGGGCAATATCAAGCTTATCCCACTGCTCTTTATACTGTTCTTCGTAAGTTAATTTATAATCTGTCATTCAACATCACCTCTTCCTAGAAAAAGCACCCAGCATCAGGCAGCATAGCACCTGTATACATATTCTGTTTTAAATTATAGAATAATGTATGTAGAGAAAGGTAGTGAATTTATGAAAATTGATGTGATTGGAGATGTTCACGGCTGTTCGGAGGAACTGCGGGAACTTCTTCATAAACTTGGGTATCGAAAAGAAAAGGACATTCATGTCCATCCCGATGGCAGAATTCCTGTCTTCCTTGGAGATATTACCGACCGGGGCCCGGATTCCATCGGCGTTATCCGGCTCGTATATCATATGGTAAAAGAACAAAAAGCCAAGTACGTCCCCGGCAATCATTGCAATAAATTGTACCGCTTTTTTCTCGGCAATCGGGTTCAGGAAACCCACGGCCTGGAAACAACTACTGCCGAATACCGGGCGCTGGCTCCCAGAGAACAAAAACAAATCCGCCATATGTTTATAACTCTTTATGAAAATGCGCCATTGTACTTAGTATTGCCCGAAGTGAACGCCGTCATCGCCCATGCAGGAATTCGGGAAAATTTTATCGGGCAGACAGGAAAAAAAGTGAAAACCTTCGTCCTTTATGGTGACATAACAGGAGAATTCCATCCGGACGGCCGGCCAATCCGCAGAGACTGGGCGAAACATTACAAAGGCAGCCGCTGGATTGTCTATGGTCACACTCCGGTGAAAGAACCGCGCAAAGTGAACAAAACAATAAATATTGATACCGGATGTGTCTTCGGAAATAAACTGACGGCCTTTTCTTTGCCGGAAGAAAAATTAACCTCTGTAGCTTCAAAGCAGCCTTACATAGAGGAAAAATTCACTAGCTTTGACTAAAGGCAGTCTGTTTATTTCTCCATCTGTTCTATCAGGCGCTGCATATCTTCCGGCACTTCCGTCTCCACTTCGACTCTTTCTCTCGTAAACGGATGTTCAAAGCTGATGTAATAACAATGCAGCGCCTGCCGGGAAATAACCTTTGTGCTACCGCCGTATAAATCATCCCCTGCCAAAGGATGTCCAATATGGGAAAAATGTACCCGGATTTGGTGGGTTCTCCCTGTTTCCAAATCAATATCAATATAGGAATGGAGCTCGGATGCCTTTAACACGCTGTAATGGGTAATCGCGTCTTTCCCTGTTTCGGTGACGGTCCGTTCGATAATCGAACCTTCCTTTCTGCCGATTGGAGCACGAATTGTCCCCTGTTTTGCTGCAAGCTTTCCTTCGACTACCGCTTTATATTTCCGCTTGATTTTTCCGGATTTTTGCAGTTTCGCAAGGAGCGAGTGGCTATACCGGTGTTTAGCAATTAAAACGAGTCCGGAAGTATCCCTGTCCAGCCTTGTTACAACGTGCACAGTATAAGGGAGTTCTGCTTCCCGATAATGATGGAGGAGGCCGTTTGCGACCGTTCCTCCCGGGTGATGGAGGGATGGAATTGTTGCCATATTCGCCGGTTTATTGACAATCAGTAACGCATCATCTTCATAAACAATGGATATATCGATTGCTTCCGGATGCATAAAGCCGGCAATTTCTTCCTTGGGAAACTGAACTTCCAGTACATCTCCAACCTGAAGATGCTCCCGTACAGAAACCGGATTTCCGTTTACGAGGATTTTTCCCTCCGTTTTTACTGAAATTAATATCCTGCGGGAAAAATGTAAATAATTTCTTAAAAAATCCCGAATCATCATTCCATCATGTTCGTTCGTGATATGCCATTTCATGGTGTACCTCTTTCCGTCATTTCACCTTCATATTTCCTTCGGCAACGAAGGAGTCCCTTACCCGATTCCAAAAAGGAAACTGGCGGAAACGGGCAAAACGGACCTTTTCCTTCGCCACCCGGCATTGGATCGACTTCACGTTTGTATACGTTTTTGACGTATGGTCGATAGCAATAATAAAGCTTTTATCTTTAAGCGGCTCGAGCAAGCATGTATGATGTTTCGGCAAAATGAGCGGCGAACCGATTGTCCGGAAAACCCGGTTGTTAATTGACGCCATTTCCGTCAGCTGAATCGCCTCAATGGACGGGTGGATAATCGCACCGCCTAAAGCTTTGTTGTAGGCTGTGCTTCCCGTTGGTGTAGAGATGCAAATGCCGTCACCACGAAACGTTTCAAAATGCTCTCCTTTAATTTTTACATCGAAGACAACTGAGCCTTCCGCTGTTTTGATCATCGCCTCATTTAAAGCCAAATTCCTAGTTTCTTTGCCATTTTTTTTGCTGCGAATAATGACTTCCAGCAATGGATATTCTACTACCTGATACGGGGTTTTGGCGATTTCGATAATTAATCTTTCCACCTCCGACGGAATATAGTCGGCATAGAAACCTAAATGCCCGGTATGAACGCCAATAAAGGCCGTTTTATCCAAACGGTGCACATAACGGTGAAAAGCCTCAAGAAATGTTCCGTCTCCCCCAACGGAAATGACTAAATCCGGCTCATCCCGGTCATAAACTAAATCAAAATCTGTTAAATATTGCTTCATCGTCCGCTTAATTTTATTGGACCGTTCGTCACCTTTCGAAACAATTTTGAATTTCATCTTTGTCTCCCCTTACGACTATTTTCGATGGAAAATCCGTTGTGCTTCCTGAATTTCATGTTTTATCATCGACATTTCTTCGTCCAGTTTATATGCCCCGGCCGCAGCCCGCTGTAACCTTTCTTTTATCTCTGGAGGAATGCGTCCTTTATATTTATAGTTGAGGGAATGTTCATTCGTAGCCCAAAAATTCATCGCCAGCGTTCGGATTTGTATTTCTGCCAGCACCATTTTTTGCCCTTGAACCATTTCCACCGGATATTCAATGATCATATGGTACGACCGATAGCCGCTTTCCTTCTGATTGGCTATATAATCTTTCTCCTCTACAATTTTAAAATCATTTCGCTGTCGCAGCATATCCACAACAATATAAATGTCATCGACAAACTGCGTAACTACCCGTACCCCGGCAATATCATAAATTTCTTGTTCAATCCGGTCCAGCGGAATATTACGGTTTTTTGCCTTTTCTAAAATACTATGTACTGGTTTTACTCTGCCGGTAACAAATTCAATCGGGGAATGATTCGAGATATATTCAAATTGTGCTCGAATTCCCCGCAATTTTACTTTTAATTCTTCTACCACCTGTTTATAGGGAGCAAGAATTTCTTCCCAGTTCATACAAACACTCCTACAGTCAGACTCTTCTTTCCCTATTTTACCATTGAAACCATTCCAATTGCATATTCCAATAAAATTAGCGATAATCTATACAAATATCGCCGATTAAGGAGGAGAATGTTTGCGACAGGAAATCGAAATTGAATTCAAAAATATGCTGACGGAGGAAGAATTTGACGCTTTATTAAAGGCACTTCCCTTTCCCAAACATAGTATAATACAAAAAAATCATTATTTTGAGACGAAAAACTTTTCTTTAAAAAATAATGGCGCAGCCTTGCGCATCCGGGAAAAAAACGGAGTCTTTGTTCTGACTTTAAAAGAACCCCATCCCCAAGGCCTGCTGGAAACCCATGAAAAGCTAACCGCGGAGGAAGCGCAACATTGGCTGGGGGGAAAACCGGTCTTGAAGCCGCATATTACGAAACGGCTGGAAACACTCGATGTACCGATAAAAGATTTTCAATATTACGGCTGCTTAACGACCGAAAGATGGGAAACAACGTACAAGGAAGCTCTGCTCGTCCTGGATCGAAGTGAATACAACGGAATAACCGATTATGAGTTGGAGCTGGAAGTAAAGGATCGAAACACGGGCATACTACTGTTTGACGAACTATTGCGAGAGTATAACATTGAGAAAAAACCGTCCCCAAATAAAATCGTCCGCTATTTCAAATCCTTGCCTGCCGGGGGCAAATAATACTAGAGAAGTCAGATTGTTTGATGAAAAGTAGTTCCGTTGCTACAATATATTAAAATATGTGAAGGAGACTAGGTCTATGACGACCATTAAACACGGAACGATTTATGAAGCAATCGGCGGTTACGAAACGATTGATCGGATTGTAACAGCTTTTTATAAACGGGTTGCAAAACACCCAGACCTTATACCTATATTTCCAGATGATTTGTCGGAAGTGGCACAAAAACAGCGTTGGTTTCTTACCCAGTTTTTTGGCGGACCAAGATTATACGAAGAAAATCGAGGACATCCAATGCTGCGAAGAAGACATCTCCCTTTTCCGATTACGCCAACAAGGAGAGATGCCTGGCTGTCATGTATGAAGGAAGCCCTGGAAGAAGCTCAGGTGGAAGAACCGTATCGGACGGTTATCTTTGAAAAACTGACATTAACGGCAAACCACATGATGAATACACCGGAGTGAGAAAGGAGAATTCACTGTGCGTTGGAATCAAACTGGGCTGTCGAACGGGAGTCAACAAACATCGGTGAAGGTGTTACCTAAGCCAATCGAAATGTACGTATTTATTGACCCGCTCTGCCCAGAATGCTGGTCATTGAATCCATACTTAAAAAAATTGACGTTGGAATATGGCCGTTTTTTTACGTTGATACCAATTATAAGCAGTGTATTTGTTTCAAGTTCAAAAAGGCACAAAAGGAGCACCTATTATTCCGATCGGAACGACGGGAAGTTCAAAAGACCGATTCCCGTTACGTGCCCATGGATTGTTCCCTTGGCAGTAAAGGCAGCAGAAATCCAAGGGAAAAGGGCAGGAAAAACTTTCCTGCGCAAACTGCAGCAAAAATTATTTTGGCATCATGTGGACGTTACGGAGGAAAGCAAGTTATACGAAATCGCGAAAGAGGCCAAATTGGACGTGGAGGAATTTAAAGAAGATCTGTACTCTGCATCGGCCAAAAAGGCATACCAATGCGATCTTAAACTAATGCAGGAAATGGAAATCGAACACTTGCCAACTATTGTCTTTATCAATCATTTTAGTGACGAACAAGGAATAAAAATAACCGGCATTTATCCTTATGAAGTGTACGAACACGTACTGCAGGAAACATTGCAAAAAATCCCGATTCCTTCGGAAAAACCGCCATTGGAGGACTATTTCAAAAAATATGAAGTTGTTGGCATGGAAGAAATATCCTTTGTCTACGACTGGTCCAGAGGAAAAACAGAAAAGGAACTTAAGAAATTACAGTTCCAGCAGAAAGTGAAACAGATTAATTTTTCCCTTTGGGAATATATTTACTAATGCCTTTTTCATACGGAAAGAAGGCATTTTTTATTGTCATTGATAGAAAAAAGAAAGAAGGATATACGGGGCAGCGTATATCCTTCTTCTCTCTTTGTATAAGTACAAAGGGGGATGGGAGAAAGTTTCATGATCAAACAAAAGGGGTATTTGTTTGTAATTAACTTACAACTATATCTTAACAACATCAACTGAAAAACACAATATATTTGTTCATGTTTTCACAAAAAATTCACTTCTAATTTACAATTCCTATACATAACTATACAATGACATGCTATTTCAGCAGATATCATCACTTTTGTTATGGACCATTTGCGATAAGCATCATTTTGATCTGCAAAAGGAGGGATACGGATGCATCCTCTTTTTCAAATTTTATTCTTCCTGTTCTTTGTCATTGCCTTTTGCCTGAATATTCTCGGCTTAATGAGAATTATTCCTCTATATGTTACTTTGCCGATGTTATTCATTTCAATTTATTTGGCCCTCTACTCCCTCTTCTACCAAAAACCATACCGAAAAAGGATGAGATAAAAAAAGGGATATACGCAAGGGCGTATATCCAATCCATTCACTGTTCAACACTACATAGGAGAAATATTGAAAAACTACAAGGGGGATTTCAATATTGTTTACAGTTATATATTAGCACAAAAATAAAATTTCATGCTGTAAATGTTAGCGATTTCACAAATTATTCATAACTAACATGAGCAAATTGGGAATAAAATAAACATTTTTTAACAAAGCAAAAAGGATATACGGGGCAGCGTATATCCTTTTTTTCCGTCCTTGTATTATATACAAAGGGGGGATGGGAGAAAGTTTCATGATTAAACAAAAGGGGTATTTGTTTGTAATCATCTTACAATCCAATCATAACAAGAGAAGAATTAATTGGCAATATATTTGTTACTTATTTCACAAAATGTTCACTTTCGGAAAGAGAGGCGGAATTATTCCTGCCTCCCGCATCTTATCCGAGTAATAACTTTTCCATTTCGTTTAGTTTTTCCTCAAATACGTGAAGGGCATCCAAAATTGGCTGTTTTTCCGTCATGTCTACGCCAGCTTTTTTCAGAACTTCAATCGGATAGTCGCTGCTTCCAGCCTTCAAGAATTCAATGTACCGTTTCACAGCCGGCTCCCCTTCCGTCAAAATTTGGTTCGCCAGGCTTGTTGCTGCTGAATAGCCAGTGGCGTATTGATAAACGTAATAATTATAGTAAAAATGAGGAATTCTCGCCCATTCCAAACCGATCTCCTCATCGGACACGACAGCATCTCCGTAGTATTTTTGATTCAAAGCGTAATAAATCTCTGTCAGTTTTTCTGCTGTCAGCGCTTCCCCATTTTGTGCCCGTACATGAATATCATGTTCAAACTCGGCAAACATCGTCTGCCGGAAAACAGTACCTCGGAAACCTTCGAGGAAATGGTTCAATATATACAGTTTTTCCTTTTCATCTTCCAAATGGTTGAGCAAATAATGGTTGAGCAATGCTTCGTTGCAAGTTGACGCCACTTCGGCAACAAAAATGGAATAATGGCCGTAACGGAACGGCTGGTGTTTTCTCGTATAATAGCTATGAACGGAATGTCCCAATTCATGGGCTAACGTAAAGGTATTGTTCATATTATCTTGCCAGTTCAATAAAATATATGGGTTTGTTCCATATGCCCCGGAAGAATAGGCCCCGCTTCGCTTCCCTTTATTCTCCACGACATCGATCCAGCGGTTTTCAAATCCTTCCTTGACGATGCCGACATACTCTTCCCCTAACGGCTCCAAACCTTTCAGCACATAATCTTGAGCTTGTTCGTACGTGACGTTCATTTCCACATCTTTAACGAGCGGAGTATAAATGTCATACATGTGCAACTCATCTAAATTTAACACTTTTTTTCGCAATTCCATATAACGGTGCAGGAGCGGCAGTTTTTCGTTGACCGCTTCCACCAGCTGATCATAGACGCTTTCCGGAATGTTATTATTGTCTAAAGCAGCCTGTCTTGCCGAATCATAGTTTCGGACTTTGGCGGTAAAGTTGTGGGTTTTTATGCTTCCGCTTAACGTCGCAGCAAACGTATTAATAAACTTTTTGTACGTCCCGTATAAAGCTGTAAAGGCATCTTTTCGCACCCTTCGGTCCCTCGACTCCATAAACCGTCCGTAACGTCCGTGTGTAAGTTCCACCTCTTCCCCGTTATCATCTTTAATTACCGGGAAAGTCAAGTCCGCATTGTTTAACATGCTGAATGTTTGGGATGCTGTCGATAATGCTTCCGATGCTTCCGCAAGCAGCACTTCCTCTTTCTCGCTTAAAATATGCGGCCGCTTACGGGTGATTTCATCCAAAGTTTTTTTGTATAATTTTAACTCCTCATTTTCCTCTAAGAAACGGTCAATTTTCCCTTCTTCCATTGCCAATATCTCCGGAACGATATAGCTCATGGAACTGGATAATTGCGTATATAAATTTTCTGCCTGGGAATTCATTGCCTGATAATGGGAATTGGTTGTATCCTGGTCATAGCGCATATGGGCATATGTATACAATTTACCTGCCCGTTCAGATAGATGGTCCTGCAATTGGAGCATTTCATATAACGTATCGGCAGATTCCCCTAATTTGCCTTGAAATTCTTTTATTTTCGGGATGTCTGCCTGCAGTTGTTTAAATTCTTTTGTCCACGCCTCATCGTCTGCAAAAATATCTTCCAGTCTCCACGTTTTATCGACAGGTACTTCACTTCGTTTCGGCAATTCCTTCGTTTTCTGTTCCAAATAAAAACCCTCCTTTTTTATCTTCCCATTATCTATTCTACAACTTTCCAGCAGATTCCTTTAATAGTATAGCAAAATAGCCAGGAATCATGCCTGAAGCAGAATTTTCGCGTTATCCCAGCCTTTAGGTTAATTGTAAACGGATCAATTTTTTTATCAGCATCCTGTCCCCTTGGATCGCTTCTTCTAACGTAGTGTAAAGGGGTATCTCCTTTAACTTTACATAGATTTCGGGGGAACGCTTTTCGACAATGTGCAACTTTTCCCAGTATCGTAAATATTGTTCAATCGGGTTATCTTTCTTGGAAATTAGCGGGAAAGTATCAGCACTGTAGAAATAAGGACGAAGGATACGTTCACATTGGCGGAGAGAAAAGGAGTTTCCAACTTGGCACTTTTCCAATACTTTGAAGTAAAGCCGGCTTTGCCAATTCCAGGGAGAAACTTTCAGCAAAAATTGGGAACGGACGGGAAGATGGACAATGGAAGGAAGCTGCTCCAAATATACTCCTTGCGAATAGAGCCATTGACGCCAAATCAGTTCATTGCCATATAAATTCTCCCGGCGTTTCGTGCGGAAGCGGAGCTTTTCTTTATACCATACTTGAAGAAATGATTCTTTTGGAAAAAGAGGAACCGAGAATAAATCGCGGAACCGGCCATATTCCAGAGGAATCCTTTCCATTTTCCCAATTGCCCGGTTCATCTGACTGAAAGTAAGATAATGAATTTGAAGAAATTGCTTTTTCAGGGGACAAAAGTAAGTAATTGTTAACGGGGACGCAGGGGTATATTGATGGATCAGCTGCCTTGTAAAAGCATCGATTTTCCAAACGTACGGGGAAAGCTGACGCATGCGGGTTAATCCTAAAATCCAAAAAGGCACAATGCCCATTTGCAAATACCCTTCAGTTCTTGCATTGATTTCATCTTTCGGTATCTTGGAGCATTGAAATTCAATGGCAATTTTCCTGTCTGGAAAATGGAGCAATAAATCAGGACGCTGCTTTATATCAGGAATATACATCTCCAATTGGACGTTCAGTCCTTGCCGCCTCAACCATTGATACAATAATAGTTTCCCTTCTTCATGATAAAGACCTTCACCAGCTTCTGAAGACGGACACTCTTCTTTCCTTTGATGGGCAAAATGGGGAATTACTTTATTGCCGATTTTCATGATGACTTTTTGCTTACAGACGGGGCAATAAAATGGGGTGCTAGAGTTTCGTAACTGGAGTAAAGTGCTCCGGGGAAGCATTGCTAACGTAACCCGTTTTCCATCTTTTGAGATTGCCTGCAGCAATCGATTCACCTCCAGATACTATAATTCGACAAAATCGAAAAAAATCCTGCAAAAAAAGAGTGTCCGAAGGAAATTTCGAACACTCTTCTAAGGGATATTAAATTTGCGCCGGAAAATAGCTGCGGATTTGTTCAAAGGCATTGTATTCAAATAGTTTCTTGCCATACTCCTCCAGTACATGAATGGAGATATCCGAGTCTTCCGCAAACTCCAGCACCTGACTGATCAAATCTTCCTGTAAGTGATCATCTGTCAGATACGGTGAAAATTCCAGGTATAAGTAATACTTATCGTTATAGGTGTAAATAGTTTCTTCCACACTGTCCGTATCATCCTGGAAATAATGGCTTAGCTGGATGACATCTTCAAAGTTGTCAAATTCGGCAATAATCCATAAGCCTTCTTCCATCATGTCATCATCGTTTTGTTCCAAATCTTTGCCGTATTTATTTTCAAGAAAGTCTTCCATCTTTTCTTCCAAAGGAAGTCCAAAATCATTCGGATGGAATTCTCCGTGTTTTGCGATTTTTGCTTTCGTTACAATAATTTCCAGGCCCTTTTCCAGCGCTTGAACTTGAATCCATAACGGTCCGTCCACTTGGAAATCTTCTTTGTAATTGACTTCTTCCATCATTTGCCAAAAAAGCTGTTCGCTTCGTTCCCGGTCATACCAGATTTCTTCTCTTTCATACCCGAGATTTTCAATGTCTAAATAGGAAATATAAAATTTCACCGTGTTCTCATTAATTCTTTCTATTTCCATCTTTCTCTCTCCCTTCATTTTGAAAAACAAAAATGTTTTTCTTTATCCAAACTCTTCATCTTTCACACAATGAGGTGGAAGAGATTGTATTGTCATGATGTATTATCTGTTCAGTCAAACGTTCAAAGATTGTCTACCCTATTCATTTATTCTTATTTCTTCCATTGTATGTTATTGTGTAACATTCCGGAAATGAATATGCCCATTTTTCCCCAAAAGTGTAAACATCCCTAGGCTATATGAATAGTTAGTATAGTATTTTAAACTAAATTTATCCTTTTGTCACTGATAAAATTTTGGATAATCGCTCAAAAACGCAGAACGATAAATGTTCTGCGTTTTTCGTTTAGTTATTAATTCACCATTTTCTGTGCTTCGCGCAACTGGAATGTTCTTACAGTCCGCGGTAGGAATCTTCTTATTTCGTCTTCATTATATCCAACTTGCAATCGTTTTTCATCTAGGATAATCGGCCGGCGCAACAATCCTGGATTTTCCTGAATTAAGGTAAACAGCTCTTTCATTGGCAGCTGTTCAATATTGACATCCAATTTTTGAAACACCTTGGAGCGGGTGGAAATAATTTCGTCAGTACCGTCTTCGGTCATCCGCAAAATTTCCTTTATTTCATCCAATGTTAACGGTTCAGAGAATATGTTTCGCTCTTTATATGGTATGTTATGTTCTTCTAACCACGCCTTTGCTTTCCTGCAAGAAGTACAACTTGGTGAGGTATAAAGTGTTACCATGTAACTTCACTCCCCATTAAAATGTATGTGAAAAAGTAATCGTTACTTAAACATTATTAAATAATAATTAGTTTAAATAATTATCTAAAAATAAGTATACTACAATAATGAAGTAAAAGGTAGGGTTTTTTAGGTAATTTTTTCAAATAATTTCGCTCAAATAATTGTTCCTCCAATCCGATACGCCGCAATCTCCTGTTTTATGTACTTGAAAAAAAGGACGTATACTATGTAACATACCCTAAACGATTTTCAATTAAACCCGCTGAATTGAAAAAACTTTATTTCAATCCAGATAATTAGGTAAGCATTGCTTCATTGGAAACAAATGCCTACCTATGCTGAACTTCTATCCGTATTGGAAACAAAAGCCGTTCTTATTTCCCGACTAAGTAGTTGACATCTTTCGTATATACATTAGCCGCATTCCAAATTAAAAATTCATCGATTCCATGCTCGTATAGTGCTTTAATTTGCGCTTCCACCTCTTCCTTTCCGTATTGGGTAACCGGTCCGTCATAAATCCACGGTGCCTCAAAATCTTGAATCCATGGACGGGAAACCGGCGGATTTTCCAGCTGCCCCAATACGCTGTTTTCCACTTTGGCGTATTCAGATACGAGACGGTACGGTTCTTTATCCGGTATTTCGATGCCAAAATAATGGTTTGACCAATGGCTCGGATAAATCATGGAGGAGATAACGTCGACTTGCTCTGCAATTCTTTTAAAATTTTGTCCGATTCCCGGTGTTTCTTCAATGGTGGCTGCATATCCAAAAATGTCTACGGAAACATCGACATCATAAACGGCCAGCTCCTCTTTCGCATACTGGACAAAATCAGTGACGGCTTCCACCCTCTTTTTCACATCGTTCAATTCCACATTGGCATAGTCTCCCAGCGTATAGTCCAATCGCTCGGCTCTCGTTTCAAATCCTTCCGGAAAGCGGACATAATCAAACTGAATTTCCTGGAAACCCATTTCTGCAGCAAGTTTTGCGATTTCCACATTATATTCCCATACTGCTTTTTCGAAAGGATTGACGAAAGCTTCTCCCCGATTGTTCGTCCACACTTTTCCGTTCTCCGTAAAAGAATATTCCGGCCGCTGTTTGGCCAATACCGTATCTTTAAAGACGACAATCCGGGCAATCGGATAAATATCCTTTTCTTCCAGCGTCCCCATTAATTTTTGCGGATCCTGAATGTAATTTTTGGAAATTTCCCCAAATGACGAGCCTTTCTCCGGCTCAAAAGTTAAATAGCCGAAATCATCCTTGATGTCAATAACCATTGCATTTAAATCTGTACTTTCAACTAAATCGACCAGCTGACTGAAATTGCTTGAGCCTGCCGACTGGCCAGTCACGTAAATCCCGCGTACCGCATCAGGATATTCAAACGTATACGGGGATACGAAGGCAAATCGTTTCATCCTCTCCTTTGTATCCAAAAGCTGGATATTCGTCTCTCTTTCCTTATGAAATTCAATTTGCAGTGATTCTTCTGCGGCACCTGTTAAAGGTATAAAGATGGCAATAAGGAGAATCACAATGGGGGGTATCAATAGATGGTACATTCTCATAAGCTATCAATCTCCTAAACTATTCCTTCATTAAGTATAACGTAAAAACGGGAACAATGTGATATTGAATGTGATGGAATGAATTTCCACATTTAATTAAATCGGAGAACTATTCAAGAGATATAAACTTAAATTCGTACTTGATTCTGATATGAAGGATGTGCTTAAAACGGGTAAAATTTTTCTACATAAACTTGGAAAGAATCGTTATTTTACGTATGTGATATTAAAAATGTCTAATTCGGGGAATGAATAACAACGAAATGTTTTGGAATTAGCTTGTCTTTCATCGTTTTCGAGCTGCTCCAAATCTTGATCCTGCTCTCATGTATAGATTTTGCGAATCGGAATCCATTACCCGCTGCAACTTCTGGCCCTTTTTACAAATCCTGGTTTCACCTGTGCCAGAAACTGCCAATGCAATTCTCAGATTTCTATGTTTTGTCACATGTTGCGGAAATTCCGTCAGCTGTTTTCGACTATAATGGAATTACATAGGTTTACACTATGGAGATAGTGCAAACACCTTTCAACAGCAGCTTACATGCTCAGAAAAGCACAAATTTAAAAGGAGGTTAAAAAAAATGCTTTTGGAAGATCCGGTATTTGCGAGCCGATTTTTAACGTTGCTTACCCTCTCCTTCCACATTATTTACGCAACGATTGGGGTAGGAGTACCTTTAATGATTATGATTGCCCAGTGGATCGGCATCCGGAAAAATGATGAACATTATATTTTGATGGCGAGACGGTGGGCAAGGGGCTTTGTTGTTACCGTTGCTGTCGGTGTCGTTACAGGGACGGCAATTGGACTTCAGCTTTCCCTCCTATGGCCGAGATTTATGGAATTAGCTGGCCAAATTATCGCCCTGCCGTTATTTATGGAAGTGTTCGCCTTTTTCTTTGAAGCCATCTTTTTAGGTATTTACCTTTATACTTGGGATCGTTTTGAAGATCAGCGAAAACATTTGCTTCTTTTAATTCCGGTGGCATTAGGCGCTGGCATGTCCGCCTTTTTCATTACCGTCGTCAATTCCTTTATGAATACACCCCACGGTTTTGACATTGTCGATGGACAGCTTACAAACGCCAACCCGATTCTTGCCATGTTCAATCCGGCCATGCCGACAAAGGTTGCCCATGTGCTTGCCACGGCTTATATGACTGTTGCCTTTATGCTTGCAGCTATTGCCGCATTTAAACTTCTGAAAGGATCTGGCCATGTTTACCATAAAAAGGCATTAAACATGACAATGAAAATCGGTCTGATTTTTGCTATTGCAGCAGCAATTATCGGTGACTTTTCCGGGAAATTTCTGGCAGTGTATCAGCCGGAAAAATTGGCTGCAGCTGAATGGCATTTTGAAACAGAAGAAGGGGCACCCCTTCTGTTATACGGATTACTCGGAGATGACAACGAAGTGAAAGGCGCATTAAAAATCCCATACGCCTTAAGCATTCTCGCCTTTGGACATCCGATGTCCGAAGTGATTGGTTTAGAGGAATTTCCGGAAGAAGAAACACCGCCTCTTGCTGTTCACTATTTCTTCGACCTGATGGTTACCATTGGCGTGTTTATGATTTTCTTAGCCCTCGTTTATTGGATTGGAACGAGATGGAACTGGGAATTCGTTAAAGCAAAATGGTACCGCTGGCTCATCGTTTTGGGCGGCCCGCTATCTTTTCTCGCCATTGAAGCCGGATGGTGGATGGCAGAAGTAGGAAGGCAGCCATGGATTCTCCGCGGCATCATGACCGTGGAGGAAGCAGCGACAACGAGTGACTATGTCGGCTTAATGTCCATTTTGTTTGTCGTTCTATATATTGTATTAGGAATCGGCACGATTGTCGTTCTTCGCAGGCTGTTCAAAAATAACCCGGTAGAAAAAGAACTGGCCAATGCAAAAGGCGGTGACAAAGCATGACATTAGAGATTCTCGGAATAACGGTGTTGTGGACCTTTCTCTTCGGCTATGTCATTGTCGGTTCCATTGACTATGGCGCAGGATTTTTCAATGCCTATAGCATTATGACAAAAAAGGAACATGTATTGTCAAATATCATTCAACGGTATCTCTCTCCTGTTTGGGAAGTGACCAACGTCTTTTTCGTCTTCTTTTTCGTCGGGGTCGTCGGTTTCTTTCCGCAGACCGCATACTATTTTGGAACCATTTTTCTTATACCAGGCAGCATTGCACTCCTGTTGCTCGCTGTCCGCGGTTCCTACTATGCCTTTGAAACGTATGTAAGCAGGGGGCATAAAGGGTATGCCTTTATGTACGGTTTATCGGGATTATTGATTCCTGCTTCCCTTTCGATTGTATTGACGATATCAGAAGGCGGCTTTGTCCACATTGAGGATGGAAACCCGGTTCTCGATTATTGGGCATTGTTCACCAGTCCGTTATCCTGGTCCATCGTCGTGTTAAGCATCGTTGCCGTTCTTTACATCTCGGCGGTTTTCCTCACCTGGTACGCAAATAAAACGGGGGACCGGGACGCAACGGAGCTGATGCGGAAATATGCGCTCTTTTGGGCGGGTCCGCTGATCATTACTGCTGGCGGAATTATCTATGAATTGCGCTTTCACAATCCTGCCCACTACGAGCAGCTTCTCGGTTTATGGTGGATGTTTGCCCTTTCCTTCATCCTTTGGCTGGCAACGGTATGGTTCTTATGGAAACGGACAAATTATGCTGCTGCCGTATGGCTGTTAGTCGGCCAATTCGCCTTTGCGTTTTACGGTTACGGAATTTCCCATTTTCCTTACTTGCTTTATCCGGTATTAACCGTACATGAAGGGTTTACAAATAAAGCAATGGCAATTTCTCTCGTTATTGTGTTTATTCTTGGTCTTGCACTGCTGATTCCTTCCCTATATTTATTGCTAAAATTATTCCTCTTCGATAAAACGTATCTGAAAGGAAAGAATAAGAAGGAGTGACCGAAATTGCTCAATGATTTTCTTATGTTTATCGCTCCGTTTGTTGTGATTTTCGCTGCAATTCTGCTTGCTTTCCTCGCTGCTTTTCGGAGCGACAGCATATCTTAATTAAAAAATTCCCATGCCGTTACATGGGAATTTTTTTCTTTGTGGCAGGACATTTTCATTTGGAAATTATCCATGATAAAATACACTTCTCTCAATTTGTTTCATATCGTAAAAATATCCTTTTTTCTCCATTAATTCCGTGTAAGTTCCCGTTTCAACGATTTTCCCCGCTTCCATGACAATAATCTGATCCATTTTTTCCAGTCCTGTAAGGCGGTGGGTAATCAGCAGCAGTGTATCCTCCTTCGCTGCTTCAAAAATTGCTCTATAGACAGCTTCCTCTGTCAGCGCATCCATAGAGGAGGTCGGTTCATCCAAAAACCACATTGGAGCCTTTTTTAACAGAGCCCTGGCAATGGCCAGCCGCTGCTTCTCCCCTCCGGATAAATTCGCCCCTTTTTCCAGTACCCGATCCTGCAACTGAAAGTGATTGAGTTTTACCTTTGCCAATATTTCCTCCATTCTGGCATCTGTCAATCCATCCTTGGCAATCGCCAAATTGTCCCGTATCGTTCCATAAAAGAAATGATTTTCTTGCAAAACCACATTGGCGTTTTCCCAAATACTTTCTTGGGAATAATAGATTGCATCCTCTTCGTTGAAATACACCTTCCCCTTATAAACCGGAAATATTTGCAACATAAGTTGCATTAACGTTGACTTTCCTGAACCGCTCGGACCAACGATAGCAGTTTTAGACCCCGGAGGAAGTGCTAAGGAGACATTTGATAACGTCTTTCTTGTTTCTTCAGGAAATCTGAAGGATACATCTTCTATTCGAATAAAAGGAGATTTCTCCAGCTGCAGTCGGGCGTTTCCCCATTCCCTTGCTTTTTCTTCTGTGAAAATGCTGTTCAATCGAATTGCTGCTTGTCTATTGTCCTCAAGAAAACTCGGCAAAACCGCCATGCCCCTTGTATTCTCAAAAGCGGTTAAAGCAATAAGGACAAACATCGCAAGAAAAACCCCATCTAACTGATTGGTGGTGACGAAATAGGCACCAACAGCTAAGACCGCAAACGAAATAAGCAATGAAAAGAAAATATTTATCGATTCAGCAAATTGTTTGTGTATCCCTTCTCGTTCCCGCTCCGCTTCATACTTCTTGGCAGCTTCTTGGAGTTGCCCAGCTTTCTCCTCTATTCTCTGATAAATTTTTAAATCCCGAAAACCGTACAAAAATTCGGAAGCCTGTGTCGATATATCTCCCCGGCTTTTTCTAACACTATAGTCAATTTTTCGTTGTTTCCAACCGATGTATGCCGGTATTAGAAATGCGGCAAACAGAAATCCGGCAAGGATAATCATTGTTAACCAAAACGAGAAAAAGCTTGTAAAGAAAATCGTACTAATAAACACAAGCATCAATACGACGGGCGGATAACAGACACGAAGGAAAAAATGCTGCATCGTCTCGACATCGCCGACAATTCGAGCCAATAAATCCCCGCTCTGAAATTGGCGAAAAATTGCCGGAGTCCGTGCCTCAATTTTTTCGTAAATATGAACCCGCAATTGACTTAGCATCGTAAACGTTCCGCGATGGGAAAAATACCGTTCCCCATACCGGCTCAAGGCAGATATGATTCCTAACAGCTTCACCGATGCAACAAGAATCATCAGCGTATATAACGGCGGCTGCAATGCAGATTTAGAAATTAAATATCCGCTCAAGGAAAATAGTCCGATGGCGGTAATCCCTGCTATAAAACCGCATAAAACGGAAAGAGCGATATCTTTTTTTTCCACAAACATTACTTTCATAATAGCGAATAAATCTTTCATTATATTGCTCCTCCTTGCTGAACGGTTACCATTCGGCGATAGGATGTGTTGATATCCATTAATTCTTCATGGGTGCCGGATGCAATTATTTTGCCATTGTCTAAAAAGATAATTTGATCAGCCTGCTGGATCGTATGGAGCCGATGGGCAACGGTAATTAATGTAGAGCGGGCAGCAAGTTCCTCGATAGAAGATTGCAAGAAACGTTCTGTTTGCAAATCCAAGCCGGTTGTCGGTTCATCAAAAAGAATAATGGAAGGCTGTTTCAAAAATGCACGGGCGATGGCGATACGCTGTTTTTCTCCGCCGGAAAGCCCTCTACCGCCTTCCCCGATGAAGGTGTCGTATCCGTTCGGGAGTGAGCCTGCTAATGCGGAAATGCCGGCTTTTTCTGCCGCCTCTATTACTTCCTCCTTTGTCACGGTTTGATTGCTTCCTAATGTAATGTTGTCATAAATCGTTCCTGCAAATAGGTACGGCTCTTGGGAAATATAGCTCAGTTGATTAAACCAGGATGATTCACTGTATTTGGAACGCAGTTTACCGTTGACCGCCACTTCTCCTTTTAACGGCGGGACGAGACCGGCAATAAGATGCAGCAAAGTAGTTTTCCCTGATCCTGTTGCACCGACAATTGCCACCTTTTCCAGCGGGCGGATTTTCATATTTATATTTGATAACGCAAATTCTTCATTACCTGGATAGCGAAAGTGGACGTTCTTTAATTCGATGGCTGGCGGCTTCTCGCTAATGAATTTTTCCTGTCCCCATGTTACAGGCTGAACCGAATTCGCAAATTCCCCCTCCAGTTTTTTTGCCGCTGCCATACTTTCTTTTGCAGAATGAAAGGCACTTCCCAAATCTTTTAATTTTGTATAAAACTCTGGTGCCAACATTAACATCAGAAAACCGGTATAGAAAGACAAGTCCTGAAAAACGATCATTCGAAGAGCTACTTCCAATGCTACCAACCCGATGCTCAGCATGGAGACGAATTCCAGGACGAGAGAATTTTGAAATGCAATTTTTAGCACTTCCATCGTCGCATTCCGGAATCCGATACTGCTAGTTCGGATCGCTTCCTTTTGCCTGGCTGATTGGCCGTACAACTTTAAAGTAGTCAGTCCTTGCAGCGTATCCAAAAACGCTCCGGAAAAACGAGACATCTCTTCCAGCTGTTCTTCCGTTTTATCCTTCGTTTTAAACCCTATGACAATCATAAATATTGGGATAAAAGGTGCAGTAATTATAATAATGATGCCTGTAGCAACATGTTCGGAAAAAATAACGAGGAGAATAATAATCGGAATAATCAACGATTGGAAGACTTGGGGAATATACCTGCTAAAATAACTGTCCACTTCATCCACGACGTCTACCAGTGCACTTATCTTTTGCCCGGTCTGGCCTTGAATGGTCCTTTGAACTGGATTCAAAGAATATTGACGAACAATTGCATCACGCAGTTCTCGCTTTACTTTAGCAGCCATCTTCAGTCCTGTTTTTCCGCTTTGGTACTGAAAAATCGTTCTAGCAAAAATAGCAGCAAAGAGGCCGATTAGAAGGTTGACAATTTCCGAAAAGGCGGTACCTTGAATAAAAATGCGGTCAATTATCGCAACGAGCAAATAAGCTTGGCTGACGATTGCAACCCCGCTTAATACTGCATAAAGTGCGAGGAAAACCATTTTTTTCTGTTCTTTTTTCGCTAAAGCTTTCAAATCGGCCATCCTTATATCCTCCTGAAATATAGTGAACTCTTTCACAAAATTATACCGAATAAAAGAAATGCTTGTAAAACATTTGCCTTCCATATTCTCCATTGTTTTTATTATAATAAATGCAAAAAAGGATGTGAAAAATGCTCTGTAAACCGCGAATAAAGTCAAAGGAACTCCTTATTTTCGAATCCCTCAACAGCCGGATGAATTTTAAGGAAAAATTTGTACAGCATTATACTAACTTGAAAAAGGGATATGAAGGTGAAGTTTTGTTTGATTCCTACATCGAAAAACTTCAATGCGATTGCCTTATCCTGCATGATTTATTATTGGAAGAACAATACGGTTTTTCAAATTGATACTTTAATGATTTCCCAGGACAGGATATATTTTTATGAAGTGAAAAATTATGAAGGAAACTATTTTTATGAATCCGGAAAACTTTTTAAAAAACCAAATTTAGAAATAATGGACCCGCTAATCCAACTAAAAAGAAGCGAATCTTTGCTTCGGCAACTCATTCATAGCCTCGATATTCATCTCCAGATTGAACCTTTCATTGTTTTTGTCAACCCGGCTTTCACCCTTTATCAGGCACCCGATAACAAATCGCTTATCTTCCCTACACAAATTAAAAATCATATACACCGCTTAAATACTGCCCCATCTAAAATTGAGGAGAGACATAGAAAGCTTGCAAAACGTCTGCTTTCCATGCATATCTCCGATTCTCCGGAGAACAAACTTCCAAATTATCATTACGATAAATTGCAAAAGGGATTAATTTGTCCAAATTGCCGAGCATTCATTGAAACAATTGGAAAAAGAAAGTATGTTTGCACATTATGCAATCACGAAGATTTACTTGATAACGCTGTTTTAGACAGTATTAAGGAATTCAGCATATTGTTTCCCGATGAGAAAATTACTACGAAAATTATATATGACTGGTGCCGTATTGTTCCTGAAAGAAGAATCCGTAATATTTTGCTCAAGCATTTCACCAAAGTCGGACACCATCGCTGGTCCTACTATATTTATAAATAACGATACCCCCTGTTTCGTTGAAATCAGCTAGGGAATCTATTTCTCGGCTGATTTTTTTCTTTTTTCTTCTGAAATCGGCCGTGACAAACCCTCTCTCGGTCGATTCTTCTAACTTTTCCCCAGAAATCGGCCGTGACAAACCCTCTCTCGGTCGATTCTCCTAACTTTTCCTCAGAAATCAACCGTGACAAACGCTCTCTCGGTCGATTCTCCTAACTTTTCCTCGGAAATCGGCCGTGACAAACGCTCTCTCGGTTGATTCTCCTAACTTTTCCTCGGAAATCAACCGTGACAACTGCTCTCTCGGTCGATTCTCCTAACTTTTCCTCAGAAATCGGCCGTGACAACTGCTCTGTAGTTTTTCTCCATGAATCTGGCATGATTACCCCGCTTCCGTCAAATTAATACTGACTCAAATTCTTCTATTTTCGTCATCATTCCACCCTGAAATGTCAATTTTTCTTGCTTTTATCCTAATGCTTCATATATAATCAATTAAAAATCCATATATTAGCAATGAAGAAGGCGCAGTACAATTTGCCCGCTGGTTTAAAGAGAGCTTGTGGCTGGTGGAAACAAGCACCATGGTAAATTGGAATTGGACTTTGGAGCTTGTAATCGAAAGAGAGATCCTATATAAAAATATAGGATAATTAGGGTGGCACCGCGGGGCATGTGTCATAAAACCACAAAATTTTTTAATTAAAGAAGATAATTTAGACCATATTGTTATAGAATTTACAACTAGAAGCGGGTGATTATACCCGCTTTTTATTATGACTAAGTTGATTAGAGTTGCCGCTGCGTGCGAAACATAATACCATCTCTCTGCAAGTTGATAACAACTGGTTATACCTAAAAACTATTTAACTATTTAACTCCAATTTATTAAAAAGATATTCCGCTACCAAACCAATACTTTCTATAGCAGAAAGTGCCTCTTCCTTAGTTAGGATTGATAAGAATGGCCTACCATGTCCTGTTCCTTCTTTGTTTCTCAATTTATTTATTGAACATGCAAGTTCATATAAGGCTCTTTCAAATCTTTTTATGGCTGGTTCAGGTAAATTACTGTCTATTTTGTCATGTGGGGTAGCCGACCCAACCATCATAAACGCTTGTCCAAGCAAGGTAGGAAAGTTGGCTTGCGTCGGGTAACTTCCCATCTTTTTGAGGATTATATAGGCGGCTACTGCTTCCATTAAGTCTTTCCCTGTTCCAGCTACTAAGGCTGCATCTTCAATACCTTGTTTAGCACGACGAATATAGGTATGCAGGGCCTCACTCATTTCTTTTTCAGAAAGGTTGTCCAAAATTACTGGTTGAATCTCTCCATCTATCGTCAAAATGTAACCAGTAGATTTAAAAGCCTGCATCAAATTTTCTATCTGCTCACGTCCAGTATAATTTATGGAATTTTCTCTAAATCCTCCCGAAGCCTTCACTACTGAGATAACACTTTTTACAAGTTTCTCTCCTTTTTTTATATCGTTCTCTAATGACCAATAAAGAATGGCTCTAATCCTTTTAGCTTTTCCAACATTCCGACCTTGATTCTTAGGATCTACATCCCAAAGTTCTGCCTTTTGTACTATGAAATCCAGATCTGAATGACTTGGGTCTCTTCTATTTGTTGCTTGCGAATCGTCAATTAATTGTGAAAGTGATATAGCAATTTCATCCGTTAAAGAAGCTCCTTGCATGATAAACCCTCCATGTTCTAATTATTGAATATTATGGCATGCATTTTTTCATTTAACGTTTTGTTATAAACCATAACCATAGTAACAAAAGATTTTGAAGGTACTTGCTAGTATTCAAACAAATTATTAAACGTAAATAAATTTCAAGCAACTACCCTTTTCATATTATTCAGACATAAATCATTAAGATTACCTTTGAAACCCTTTTATTCTGTCAATAACCTTTAATACTGGTGCATCTTTTACAACCGCTGGAATTACAGGTTCATCGGTAGGTAATATTGCTAGAGAAAGATAACTTTCCTCATCTATCTCCCACGCATTTTTTATTTCAATTTCGTTCTTTAAAATATTTAATTCCTTATTCATAGATAAAGTTTTATTTTCATTAATCGAACTAGGAAACATGATATACTTCCCAACTTTTTTATATGCTTCAATAAACATATTTAGATTGACATGATTACTAGGTTCCATTGTTATAATACGTGCTGGACTCATTATTAAATTATTAGACGTAATATTATTCTTTCTTATTATATTTTCATTAGCGGTAAATACAACCCTATAATCATAAGGCTTATTTCTATTCACCCCTTTTACTATGCCAACCCTAATATTGTTCTCTGTATCAATATTTCCTACTTTCTCAATCCATTCTCTAAATATTTCTTTACCAGCTTTACCATAAGAAAACATTGGTGAAAACACCGGTAAAGGCGTAGATTCTCCAGTAAAGTAAACACCCTTCCATTTGGACTTATCCCATAAAGGTATATTGATAATATCTAAAGTTTCTATATCGGACTGTTTAGTATTTTCTATGTTAAATTCTTCTTCAGATGGTTTCTCATATTTAACATCCATTGAATCGTTATTCTCTTCTTTTTCTTCATTTATAAGAGTATCTACTATATATATAGGTTGCTTTCTTTCTAATGCAAATTCCGAGTCATTCTTTTCAACTACACTAGTGACCGTAGGTGTTTTTTTACTAAAATATTCAAATACTATTGATGAACTACCTGTAAAATTGATTGCTCTGTCTAAGGCACTATCTTGCTCAAGCATTTCCTTAACTGCATTATCAAATGAATTAAGATTAACCAATTCAACCATTAATTGAATTGTTACATCCTTAATAAATTCTTTTACTTTCACCTGAACTTCAGGCGTATTTACTTCCGGATAACTTGAACAAGTTATGAAAAATTCTGGCTTAATACTATCTTTATCCTTATTTATTTCTAATGTAAACTCATCCTGTTCGATAAACTTAATGTTTATTTTGATTTCTGGAATAAATGAATGTATTTTATCCACTGTTCCTGTGGAGAGAAAACCTTCTATAGATCCTAGTAAACTCTCACCAACTTCAATACACGGAAATTGAATATCAGAGATAATATTTATTTTACAGCCGATTATCTTACTGCTTAACCAATAACTATTTTGGGTACCATACCAAGGTTGTCCCACCAATTGTAATCTGGCCGGTTGATTGTACCACTTAGTTATAAAATCTTCCATCGCTTCCGTATTATTATCGAAAGAATTACTAAATTCTTCATCTACATGCCCTAGACAATATTTTATAGCTATAGATGAAAATTCTAATCCCCACTCCTCTAAATAATTCGGAAAATATGAAAGTTTATTTAAATCATTAAAATCTGTCCTAAATATTTGTATACCCAAAATAAAATCATAATTGTATTCTTGTTCTACAATGTCTTTTAATTCACTTTCTGGATTATTTGATAAGTACAGGTTAATTGCAATTTGTTCTAACTTGTAAAACTCAGTTGAGTGAATTAATCTTCCTAATTTCAACTCTATAAACTTAATGCTATTTAGACTTCCAATTAGTGCCGGATTCACTTGACCCAAGTTAAAATACTCATTAATAGAAAGGTGAAATGCATTTAAATAATAACCACGCGCTGCCCAATTTAAATCTACACTCTCAAACAATTGTCCCATTAATAATAAAGCCCGTGTTAATTCTTTTTTGCTTTCGTCCTTAACTATTTTCACTATCGCTCTTCCCAAATAACGAATAGCAGTGTATGGTTTATCTTTCATTAGTTGTTCACTTCGGATTATTAACAACCTTGCTGCTTCAATTTCTGATTTTCTTTTGACACTTATTGAAACTAGATGTTCAAAAAGTGTATCATAATTTTTCGCTTCTTGATATATAGGGAGTTCCGTAACTATTCTCTTTATAGTTAGGAAATTGAAATCTAATGATTCTTTCCCTCTTTCTAGAACTTCAATAAATTCATCTACTATTTGATCTATATCTCCACCCATAAATAATTTAACATTTATGTAATTTGCCTTTGCTTGTATTGCTGCATTGGGTCTAGTAACATCTGATATAATTCTTTGATATTCTTTCTGTAGGACTGTAGTATGTTCTTCAAAATTAAAATTATATTTCCCATCTTTCGCAATTGAGAATAAATTCATCCAAAGATTGGTTAATCTTTCTAGGTCAAAAACATTAGAACCTCCAACAACTAGAGATTCAAAATTACAATATTTCAAGTAAAAATCATCAAAGTCCATGTACCACCAATACATAGTCCACGCCCATTGATAAAAACATTCTTTTTTCTGTACATGTGTACCATACTTATTAGTTATATTCTGTGCTCTTTCAAATCGCCCAGATGTTTCTATATTTGGAAGTTCCAATTCTCTGCTAATTATCGCAGCCTCCAGAGCCTTTTCTGAAAGTATGTGATAATTTCCATTTTCAATATCTTCTTTTATCTGTTCTTCAACTTCATCTAGTCTCCTTCTTTTCGCATAATCCCTACTCCCTACTTCATCAGTTTCTCTAAATCTATCTGAGATATTAAAACTCTCAACTGCAATTTTTTCGTACTTACCACTAAATACTTTTTCGAGTAACCACATTTTATCAAGTATTCTGATATTAACTTCATATTTTTCCCTTAACTCATCCTCAGTAACTGCTCTTTTTTTATCAGAAATAAACTGGTTACTCATAAAGTAAATAACACTATAACCCCTTCCTGTTTCTACAATTTTCTTAACATCAGATTTTACCTTACTTCTCCAATCTTTCTTTGCACTAATGGCAAAAGCCCATCTTTCTTTAGAGGCCTCTCGTCCAACCCCGCTGTACCAAGATAAGGCAATGTCATCCGAAACCGGATAGGTTTCAGTATCTACTTTACTGTCTCCTCCACCAGTAGGACCTGTTTGAATGATTAGATTTGGACAAATCTCTTTTTCCGCTATTTTTCTACAAAAGTTTTCAAATTCCTTTTCTTGACTTCTACTTGTCAAAGTTTCCAAATAGTAATCAAACATTTCCTTATTCAAATCAATTTTGGTTATGCTCTTTGAATCAGAAAATTGCTCAGGATATAGATTTTTGTAGAAATCGTATGGTGTTTTCATGGTAACCCTCCTCGTCATCTTAACTAAAACTATAACTCTATTTAACCAATAAATCGAAGAATAATATATTAAAAATGATTGAAAATTACATAGTTCAACACTGTTTCCTTATTTGTTTTTCGTCCTGCTAACTATTAATCATAATTTCTTTTATTTTATGGTGTTTATATCGTTTAATCTGCGACATCATACTGTAGAAGTAGCACCTTTAACCATCAATAAATTGTCATCAACAGGCTCTTCTCTAAAAGGCTCAAAATATGCCATATTTCCTGTTTTGGGACTGTTTGAGCCATTTAAAAATAAATGTTGATTTTTTTCGGGTATCTTGTAATTTCTTCTTTTTTTTAATATCTGAGATGATAGTAAAAACTATTTCCATGATACGAAATTAAGTGAAAAAAATGATTGAACCTGAAAAAAATGAAATAAATGAACGATTAGTAACCGTTAATAACCATTTTAAACATTACTAACAGTTAATATCATTATAATGGATTTAAATAGTTATAAGGAGAGTGTAAAATATTTTGTGTAAATAGAAATGCACTAAATAATGTTCATAGAAAAAGTATAATGGACCCAAGATTTTAGACAGCAAGAAAGGATATGTTAAGGTAGGTTTATGAAACAAAAAAGGAAACGATATTCACCAGAATTTAAAGCACAAGTTGTATTGGAAATT